>NC_022084.1:316453-632906 GCF_000246985.2 Thermococcus litoralis DSM 5473
CCATCCTCTTTCAGGTGCTTTTTCATTGAGACAAAGGCTTGGCTAAAGAGATCTTCAAAGTGCTTCTCCGCCACTTCCTTCTTGTTTTCTTGATCCATGAATCTCCCCGGGTTCGTTGAGACTTCCTTCTTTGCGAATTCTTGCCACTGAGTAGGAATTTCTCTAAAGATACTCTTGCCCCCGATCTTTATCTCCTTGAAGAACGCTTTCTTGTGGAACCTCGGGACTAGCTTGCCGTTCTCAACGTCGCTCAAAGCCCTCTTCAGCCACACGTAGTAAAAGTCGCTCAGTTCAGTGTAGGGGACATCGTCGGCGTAGGGTGGATCCGTTACGATGACGTCGAACTTCTCGCCGAGGTTGAGCGAGGTCGCGTCGCCCTGGAGAACTCTGATGGAGTTGCCCGCGAAGTCCGCAAGGGTTCTTTGGGATGAAGAGAGGGTAGAAGTGAGATATTCAAGACCTCTCAGAATCGCAGGGAACGTTTTGATTATCCCTCCAAAATTACCGAACCAAGGACTTTCCGTCCAGTTCCAGTTCATTGCAATTCCACGTGTTGACATCGTCTCCCCAATTTTCCACCAAGTTGAATCCCAGCGAGTAACAATTGAATTGTAGTATGCATACTTCAACATTGCTATGCTCAAATACGTCGCCACGGCCTCCGCGTACTCGAAGGCTTTCTCTTTATCCCAGCCTTCCTTGAGCTTCTCTTCCTCAACGCGCTTCCCGACCTCGCGGATGAGTTTTACAATTTTTATCAGCGTCAAGAGCTGGCGGGGGTTGAAGAACTGATACCATTTTTCTGCACTGAGTATTGGAGTAATACGACGGTTCTCGTAAAGAGGTATCGGTTCAGTCGGCACGTCAGGGTCTTTCTTTTCGAGCATTTCTTTGACCTTCTCCTTCGCCTTCAAGAGCTTCTCGTTGTCCTCTTCTGTGGCAGGCTCAAAGACTAAATCTCCATCTATTACCTTCACTCTAACGAGGATTCTCTGCCTCGCGAACCTCTCATCACCCTCGTGGTATTTTCTCAAAGCCCACTTTACGTAGAAGTCAAAGTCATTCTTGTCCCCTCCCTTGGGCTTGGCAAGGTAATGATTGCCCTCACTATCGGCATATTTCACAAGGTTTCCACAGTAAAGACATGCCATTTGGTTCTTTTTTGCCTCAATGTTCGGCTTTGGAACCTCAAAGATCACTCTGTTACCTTCAACCCTAGCGATGTCGCTATCAAGCTCCCCGTTTTGGATCATTTGCTGAATTTCCTTCGCGGTTTTCTCGTCCTCAAAAATTATCTTGCCTGTGTTAGTGTTTACTTTTGCTTTTGAGACATCGCCCACGATTTTGTTCAAGTCTATGATTTCAATCTCGATTTCATCTCCATTTTTCTTTGGCTTCATATATGCCAAACGCTGGTACTTGCCCTTGCTGTCTTTTACTCTTGCCAGCCAGTAGTTGCCGATTATCGGAGTCCACCTTCCACAGTGAGGGCACTTGGCTTCCCACGTGCCGATGTAAACGGCAACGTCATCATCGTAAAGCTCCCTGATTTCAGGGTCGTTCTTCAACTGTTCGGTAATCCAGTTGCCCCACTTTTCAACATCCTTCACGAGGGGTTTTCTAAACTTCTTGGGGTAATCGAGGACGGCTTTGAGAAAGACGTATGCTGTTGGTAATAGTTCAACGGCAGTAACGTCGAGACCAAGCCTCAGACCTTCGAGTGGAATTGATCCAAAACCTGCGAAGGGGTCGAGAAGTTTTTTCCCTCTGAAGTATTTCTCCCATTCTGGTGGGATTTTCGGGTTAACACGGTGGGGAGTCTTCTCATTGAGACCTATGGCTGTTTTGAATCTTTTGGGGTCTGTATTGTACGGGAGGAAGGCTCCGGTGATTACTCCTCTCGCACCGATTAGAGGTTTTCGTGTCCACCAGAATACCATTTCCCAATATGGGGGTCTTCCGGGGCCTTTCTCTTTTTTACTGGCATCATTTATTTCTTTTGCTGGAAAGTCAGGGTTTTCAATAAAATACATATGCATAGTTACACCCTCCTATAGTATTCTATTAAAGAACATTATAAACCCTTCGTGGTTCTTGTGTCGCATATCAACCATTTTTTAGAAAGGGTTTTATTTGATGGAGGGCATAATTAATACACCAATCATGGAGGGGATGCCTGTGGAAGATGTTGTTGGTGCAACGTTTCCCGTTCCAAAAAGCTTTTTGGAAAGAATCCTAGATGGGAAGAAGGATGTCTTTGTAAAGCCTGCTACACTAACTAAACTGAAGAAGGGTATGAAGATTGTATTTTATGCTTCTCGTGAGGATCAGGGTTTTCATGGGGAAGCAGAGGTAGAGAGTGTAGAGGTGTTTGATAACCCTCTAAAAATTCTGGAAAGATATGGGGATAGGTTATTTCTGACTGAGAAGGAGTTCAAGGAGTATGTTGCTTCTCAGAAGCGTTGGGGTCGGGAAAGACACAAGCCGTGGATGGCTATTGTGCTGAGAAATATTAGGAGGTATCCCAGGGTTGTAAAACCAAAGAGATTTGTAGCAGTATCTGGAAGATATGTGAGAGGGCAAGAATACGAGTGGATTCTGAAGAATGCTGGTGTTTTATAGCTAAATGTTTTGAAATAACTTTGTCTTTGCTTTTCTTTAGCATCTGTTTCTTTAGGGGGTGATGTCTCCACTCTCGGACCCCCACCTGCTCACCAAATATGCAGTGTTTTGGAGCACTATTTCCACTCTCGAACCTCCGGGGGTTAATTACTACTATATTGGGTCGACTCACTACTACTGGGTTGTGGCTTTCCACTCTCTAACCCCCACCTTTCTTGTGAGTTGCCTTGTTTTGGGTTTTTTCTTTTTGTTTTTTAAAAGTCTGCCTGAATTCTCATTGTATTGGATCAACAAAATAAAATTCTAGCTCAAAATTTTAAAAGAAGTTATGTATATACCAGACTTTTAAATAAAGCAGAGTTAATTCTCTTGTGCCCGTGTAAAGGGAAATGTTGCTCTAAAGAAAGAGTCAGAGCTGGAAGATTGCCAAAGAGTTCAAGAAGAGGGGAGATAAAAAAGGAATAGGGAGAAAGAATATAATGCGCATGCATATCTGAGTGAAGGGAAAAATAGGTTTTCCTTGTCTCTTTCTGTTATGTTATATGAGAAGTTTCTCACATATAAATCATTGACACATAAAGGAAATTATTGACAAGTTGACAATGAGTATTTCGCTATTTAGGGGAGAATTACAAACAAGGAATGATAGTGTGGACTAGCTCTGAGAAGTGTTTTATGATATTACATTGCCCTCCCTCAAAAATGAATCACAAAAAGAATCGTTAGAGTCACATGTTCAAACTAATTCAAAAAAATTAAAAAGAAAAGGAACCACCAAAAACAAAATTCTAAATGGATTACAAATTCATGCTGAACTATCGCATGGCGTGTCACCAATTGTAACAGTACCTGATGAAAAATTAAAGGTGACTAATTATTGTCATAAAAAGGTAAAATAAAAGGAGACACGTATGGAAATCAAATTTCTGCAGTTAACAATCCATAATACATCCTTTTTAACATTTCTAGCTCTTCTTCTAATTTTTCAACCTTTTTTAGATCTTGGTACGAGTTCAGGGATAATTTTCTCCTTGAAAGTTCTGTTTCGAGCTCCTCTATCTTTTGTTTTACTTTCCACTCTAACATCTGGATCACCCATGAATGTGGGTTATCAAACAAAAATTAAAACTATCTTGGCTTTGGTGAGTTTAGTGTTTGTCCTCTCGGACGCTTTTCAGAGCCAGCACCCTGGCATTTTAATTAAAATGGAGGTTTTTGTTTGTTTGTTCAATGCTTGGTCAGTTCTAAATTCTTCATCCGGGAATAGGAGGCATTGGTACGCTTGGTCACATTATAATAAATAAATATACATCAAATATACATATACAAGGAAAGGTATTCTTCTAAAGTGTGTTTGGAATTAAAGTATATCTCCGTGTGTTTTTATCTATATCTTTATCTTTTTAGGAGTATTATTGCGGAATTGGGAGTTTTGAGAATACCAGATCGTGACTAAACTGTACCAAAGCCTACTTTCGCAGAAAAAAGGTTTGTGTGTGTAAAATCATGCAAAAACAGTAAAAATTGACGATTTTTAAAACTGAATTTAATCACACAGCTAGGATTAATTATTCTCATCTAGTTAACATAGGTTGAGGTAGTGGTATGAGTAGGGAGGACATAAAGTCAAAAATCATGTCCTACCTTGAAGAGGTGAAGTTAGCAACTAGGAACGAGATCTCCAAGCAAACTGGGATTACTGGGCGAGTTTTGACTCAAGCATTGAAAGAACTCGTTGATAAAGGTTATTTAGAAGTTGTTTCAAAAAATCCCCTCACATACAAATTCGTAGAAAAAAACTATGTCGAACTGGATTTCTCTAAAATTCGGGATTATTACAACCTAAAATACACTATCGCAAAAATCCTGAAAAATCACGGATGGAGATTATCAAAACATGAGATTGCAGCAGTTGCATTGATATATTCGAAGTTTACTGGATTCAAAACACTAGTTTTTGGAAGCCAGGCGGTTGGGAAAACCTCAATAATTAGGAGTGTTTTTCAGGGAGTGAAAGAACCTGTAATTCTTCAGGATCTGCATTTAAAGGACCTTTATGATGTAGTAGGCAGTATAAAAGAGAATACGAAAGTTATCGAACAACAATACAGGCACAAGTGGGGAAGAGAAACTCTTGAGAGATACGATGCATATAAAGTAGTCCCCCTGTCTCGTATTGGGCCTGCAGAGTTAATTTTTCGTTTTATCCCTGTTAGAATAATACAGCCAAAAGGTAAACCAGAAAGACTGTTTGAGCAGGTGTACTTTGAGTTCTTGAATATTCCAAGAATTATTAATCCCCCTGAAGATGCTATAGAAGCACTTTACGAAGAGTTGTCACATATTGAGTATTTCACGATAGATACACAACAGCTAGAGGAGGCTCTGAAGAAAATAAAGGTTAATGAGGTCGTAGGTTTTACGGAGGATGTTACTGCTGAATTTTACCGTATAAACGAAAGATACAAAAAAATTACCCAAAATGACTTTTTCTTGGCAAACTTTAAAGAGTTCAAAGGCTGGGACTCACTTTATAACAAAATGAGTGATAATCTGCAAATAATTAACAATGCTCTAGAAGTGCTAAAATTTAACTTTTCATGGCTGCAAGAAAAGGACGCGGCGGTAGAGCAGACGGTGGATTTCTTTAAAGATGTTTTCGAAACATTCACAATAGTTAAAAAAGAAAAATTGTAGGTATTTTTCTTGCTCCTTTCATTTGATCTGTCTTCTAAACTGTGAACATTCTCTTGAAGATTCTTTTTCTCCTGTTAGAGATTATTCTTCTAGCTCGAAGGTAGTGAGCGACGAGTAATAGGTTTTTAATTCATTAATTGCTTGCTGAACTTTATGAACATTACTATTTGCATTGTTCAAGTGCCTAGTGAGAGTTCCAAATTTATCTTCAAGATCTTTTATATAGGTTCCAAGGATGTTTATTTTTCTCTGGACTTCTTCAGCTCTCTTTGATATTTCTTCTGCTTTGATTTTTGTGAGAATCAAACTGATGTGGGCTGGAAGGAGAGATGGAGAAGTTAATATTACCCCCGATTTTGCGGCTTCAGATACAAGTTCGTGAGCTTCAGAAACAAGCTTGTAATATATCGCATCGGATGGAATGAACATAAAAGCAAAGTCCATGGTATTCTCTTTTCCAACATATTTTTCTTTTATTGCCCGTACGTGGTTGTTAACATCCTTTAAAAAGTTCTTCCAAAATTCTTCTTTTTTACTTGGGCTTTCTTCTTCAGTGTATTTTTTGAAATTTTCTAGTGGGAACTTTGAATCAATGCAAAGATACTTGTTTTCATCAACAATGATGTAGGCATCAGGAATTTCGCGTCCAATGCTTTTTCGAATTCCTAGCCTCTGGGAGGGAATTATGTCTTTTAATATAGCCTCTAGCTGTAATTCTCCGAATTTTGCTCTCGCACTTTTTATTTCAAACATGGACTTTAGATCAGAAGTTATTTTTTTCAGGTCTCCTGAAGCTTCTTTCAACTTCCCTAGGTCTTCTTGGATTCCAAGCTCTTTTAGAGACTCTGCAAAAGCTCCCTTTATCACATTAGTATTTTTTGATATTGCCGAACCAAATACTTTCTCAAAAATATCCGTGGAGCCTTGGATTGTTTTCATTACTGAATATTCTACCATTTGTGGAAAATTCGTCTCTATCTGCTCCACTTTTGTTTTTAACTCTGTGAGGTGACTACTTTGTCTCCATAAAAGGAACCCTAGAATCAAAACAAGAATACCTAGCAAGTATTCAATCATGAATCCACCCCCAAATAGCACTTGCTCATATCATTTGTTCTATAATAATGCCCAATGCTTTATTTAGTTTATTCTGATGCTCTCGCACCAGTACCAATATAGATTTTGTTCAATATGTTCATTTGAGATTTCTGCGAATGGAGCTTTCTTTTAGAAACCAAAAATAATGCAAGTGTTTCCTACTCATCACTTGAATAGTCGCCGAAAGGAGATTGTAAAATTAAAAGCTTTTCCGCAAATTTTTATATTTTTACATCCTACTTTATTATTTTGAGGGGTGTGAATGGAGGTTGTTGGACCAGAGGTAATCCAGGGAGGATATGTTGTTAGGGTTAGTATGAGGCCTAAAAGAGAGATTTACGTATTCTCCGAGGAGGATATAGAGTACTATATCCGGAACGAGATTTTAGAGAAAAATATTAGCGAAAAACAGAAAAAGAAAAAAGAAAAGTGGATATGGGAGTTTTTAGGAGAGTTACCAAAAAGAAATAACGAATATTACCTTTCTATAAATGAAATTGAGAAATATTTGAAAAAACTTGAAAAAATGAAACTAAAACCGCGCACTATGATAAAAAGAGTTAGACAACTAAAGAATTTTCTGCATCACTTTGATCCTTCAATAAAAGAATTTGACGATATAATTGATAGGAAACTCGAGGAGCTTTCCAAGACGATTAATGCTGAAACGCGGCTGAAAGGGGTTACAGTATACAAAGACCATGTCACTGAATTCCTGAGAAGGCTGGAAAGACTCTATGAAGAGAGAAAAGTAACGGAGTACACGTACCAGAAGGCAGTAGCTTTTGTCCTTTTGGGAGTTTCAACTGGGAGGAGAGTAGAAGAAATTTCGGGCATGAAAGTAGAATGGCTAAACTTGGAGGAAGGATACATCATCCTACCCCTAAAGTACACAAAAGAAGGAAAAATATTAGGGGTCAAGGATGGTTACAAGAGAATACCTCTGACAGAAGAAACGGTCGCTTGGTTAAAATTTTTCCTCAAAAAATACGGAAAATTTATCCAAGAAAAAAGAGATGGATACCTTTTCTCATCCCCTGAAAGGAAAGCAGGAAATCCAATATTTTTACATAAACTAACAAAAAAGTTCAAGAAAGAGCTGAAATTCGACATTGGAGGTGCGCAATTCGAAATCAAGTACCTGCGAAAATTTTTTTCGCAGGAATGGGAGAGAAGGGGTGGAAACCTATATGTAAAATTTGAGCTAATGGGGCATTCCCCTCGAAACATAAACTATCTCCACTATACTAGATTAGGTTGGAAAGAAATCAACGAAGAATATCGCCGTGTATACTACAATCTCTCTGTTCTCACCCCAGATCAACGAAAATTAATAGCAAAATATCTGTCAAGGAAAAAAAGAAAAAGGAAGAAAGGGAAATGAGAAAAATGGCCTCAAAAACATTTCTTGTCCTTTAACATGCTTTTCAAACATGTGACAATAAACACTAGCTTGTTTGCTAGATTCGTGATTTGTTATGATTGCTCCGGCACTTCTAGTCAAATTGGGTTAAAGTATAGTTGCGTAACTTCTCCAAGAACTTTCTGAGGTCTTCCGTATTAAATGAGACATTCAATAAAAGCAATTCCTCTTCCGGTGTAGTAGCTTCGAGAAATGAAAGTGATTGTATAACCTCTTGGAGATTAATAGAATATTTTTCAAATTTTAGTGCAAATTGCATCTTCTGGGTTATTTCATCAGTATAATCCTCGATTTTCAAGCCTGCTTCTTTTTCAAGGTAGTACAAGTCATAAATGTCCCTAAACTTTACTTTCTTTCTAGTTAAAAGCGCCCTAACTTTCTCTGTTAGAATCTCTCGCAAATTATATGCCCAGACAGGAATATCAGAATAACTATCAAGGAATTCTGAGAAATATATCCTCTCTTCATCATTCAATTGGATGTCTGAGAGTAGGGATTTAGCACTAACTCTTTTAGGTTCAAAAAGAAGTTTCTCCACCAAGTTGATTTGAATTTTTATCATTTCCCGCATTACTCCTTCAGGATAATACAGCTTGAAAGTAATCATCCTTGATCCTCCACCAAATTCCACGTAATTCCTATCTCTCAAATCTGCTTTAAATTCTAGACCCCTTTTACTGGCGATATTTTCAATTAGCCTTGCAAGTTTTGTAGCTTCAGCCTTGAGTTCCCGTTCTCGGCTTCGTCTTGAAAGTTCCATCCATATTTGAGGAGTTCTACTTGTAAAGTCTAAATCAACACTGAAGCGATAGTAACCTATCCCTCCTTTGAAGAGGTAATTTGCTAGAAAAGTACTCATTTGAGTACAATTCTCTCAAAATGGAATGCAGAATAATATCCTTTCGTATGAGATTTCCCTTTTTAATTCCTGTTTTTGAATTATGAGCTCAACAAATTCCCTTTCGTTCATTCTTTAAAACCTCCTTCTGTACACTTCTTGGATATCTCTCTAGGTAACTGCATAAAATAGCCCAGTTAACCTTGTCTTGGTATTGTGTTAAAACCTCCTCCGCATGTGGTCTGAGCTGTTTGTTGTACCTTGAGAGATATATAAAGTCCAAGATTGTCTTTTCAGGGTCTGAAAACTTTACTTCGTTACTTTTGATTATTCCAAAAGAAGCTAAAGTTGGTTTTATCTTTACGAATTTGACATTCTCTCCAAGAATTTCAATTGTTTTTGACCTGATTACTTTATCATTGAGGACGAAGATTATGTTAAAATATTCGTGAGTCATGCCATTGAGTCTCAAGGCTGTAAATAGTCCATAGTACCATGTCAAGTTGAGCTTGTTGAGGCCCTTTGCAATTACTCTAAATACATCAGGCGCTTGTTTTAATCCAATTTCTTCAATCGTTTTAACGTAATATATGCCCCTGAGAATTCTAATTATATAACCCCTAGATAGCAAGTAATTGACAAAATACTCGATATCAATGTTAAACTTCTCACTAACCTCTTTTAATTCCTCTTTTGTAATAGCACTGCCCTCAAATTTTGAGAATTATATATCTGATTGCGAGTCGTCTCATGTTTCAAGTTGTTGAACAATCATATAAAAATTATTGGTTGTTCAACAAATCATGATTCAGTTACTATTAAAAGTTTAAAATAAAATGAGGAGATACCCCTAAACTCCGAATTTTAGGTTTCCGAAGACTGTGTCGTATAGCTGCTTTAATTCTTCTGGAGTATGGTGGGAATAGTGAAGCACATTGATGTCTTCTCTGATAGAATGCCCCATTAGAAGCTTTTTTACGGTACTATTTCCATTTTTACGATCCCACTCTTGGCTAAAGAACTTCCTCATATGTTTTGGCCGTATTGGCTGGGTCTTCAGCTCGTTTTTCTTGAGAAATGGTTTTTCTAGGGCAAAATATGTCACTATGTTATCCTCAGGCTTTAAATTGTATTTTTGCACATATCTCTTGAGAAGTTTTTGAACTTCTTTTGTGAAGAAAGTAACCCTCGCCCTGTTTGTCTTTGAGATGTTCTCATCGATAAATATTGTCCTATTCCGGATGTCTATATTCTTGAGTTTCAATCTAATTAGTTCGTGAGTTCTAATGCCACTGGTTGCCATCAGCAAGAGTGAAACAAGCATTCTATCTGCAGTTTTTTCTGCTAGTCTACCCTTTTCTCTGAGGCTTTTTATAATGTTGATCAGATTCTTGATGTCATCTACAGTAACTACTGTTCTGTCGACACCTACTATTCGTTTTGACTTTAGATAACTCTCCAAAGGGATTTGAGCGATTCTGAAAAGTTTCTTTATGTACGTTAATTGTTTACGATATGTTACTGGATGATACTCATTCTGGAGCTTCTCAAGGTACGAAATCAAGTCATTGAGTGTAAAAACGTAGTAATTTCCTTCTTGAGTTATGTAATCCAAAAATCTTTTAATTGAACGCTCCACAAATTTATAATGGTGTTCTTGAACTCCTTTTGCTTTTAATTCTAGAAACAGCATGTTTAAATGCTCTTGTGTTATAAAATATTTGATTTCTTCCGATTGTTCTTGAGTTACGTTACTATTTTGTAATTTTCTGGAAAAAGCTATATAATGTCCGTATAGTTCATTTTTACCTATCTTTGGGTCGTTTTTTGGATTTAATAGTTTAGACGGCTGTGGATCCCCTAGCCCGGGTTCAAATCCCGGCCCCGGCCCCAGAATCACCCTTCTCCCAGAATAAAACGCTTTTAAAACTTCTTCCAGCAACCGCGACATGTTAATGCCTTCTCTCTTCGCAAACTCCACCAAATCAGCCCATCTACCAGAGGAACAAAAACATCGGCGTTATCGCTCCCTTGCCCTTGAAGAGTACTGGGACGAAGAGGTCATAGAGAAATCGTTCAAGAAGGTTATTGAAACTCTTAAGGAGATTGGATTCAGGACAACTACCGGAATGTAAAGGTCAAATTCTCTTCTTCTTTGAAAATTTTTATGCCAGGTTTTTAGAGCTTACTTGGTCTAAATGTTTCCCCAATGATCCTGAAGAGAGAAAACTGTAATTACCATTATAGCGAAATTCAAATTAGTGGCTTTCGTCGTGGTGTTCATAATGGATGAGGCAAAGATAACAGTCTTTGCATACTCAGAAGACAAATTTGAGGAAAAGAGGGTCAAAACGGTCAAAGATGTCCTCAAATACAAAGATTACAAGGTAGTTTGGGTAAACATAGACGGAATCGCTTATCTCCAAGAGCTTAAAGAAATCTTCAACTTTCATGAAGTTGCTATTAAGTCAATTCTTAGAGCAAAGACCCGGGCAAGGGTTTCCATTCTAAAAGACCATATTTTTGTTTTACTTCATCAGGTCTACGAGCTGAAAGGGGGCTTGAAAAAAGAGAGAACCGCGGTTTTTCTAAAAGATAACTTCGTCATAACAATGCAGGAACGGCCTGGTGATGCGTTTAACACAATTAGGGAAAGCATAAGGCACGGAGAAGGAATTTTTAGAAAAAAAGGCGCGGATTACCTACTCTTTGCACTTCTTGATGCGATAGTTGAAAACTACGTTCCAATTCTAGAGAACATCAGCTCACAAATGGAGGTCATAGAAACCAAAGTCCTAAAAGATGGAGACAAAGAAGTGCTTCGAAAGATACACGGAATTAGGAGAAGGATACTGTTTGTGAGAAGAACAATATTTCCTCTGTTGGAGATCTTTAGACGGCTAAGGTTGGAGGGAAAAGAATTCTTCGGTGAAGAAACGCAGAAATACCTGGAAGAACTCCATGAGCACGTTATGGAAATCCTTGATATCATTGAAAACCACCGAGAAATGGCCAATGGTTTGATCGATATCTATTATTCCACTCTTTCCATGAAAACAAACGACATCATAAGGATTCTCACAGTAGTATCCACAATATTCATACCCCTAACATTCATAACAGGTATATATGGAATGAACTTCAATACACATGTCTCCCGTTCTGGTCAGCCGTGATTTGTGTAAAGTTCGTAAACATCAGCACGGCTGACCTTCCCCACTCCCGTCTTCATTGGCTGGCTTTCGGGGGGAACGGAAACTCCCCACATCTTCAAGGCCCTCAAACGAATATTCCAACTCCCAACAACATCCCTATCAGCCTCAAAACCACACTCGCATTTCAAAACCCTGCGCCCATTCGGGCTTAAATTACCCCCACACACCGGGCACAGGGATGACGTGAAGGCAGGATTAACGAAGACAACTTTTATCCCTTTTAGCTTAGCCTTGTATTCGATTATGCTCTGGAGTTTTCTAAAACTCCAGCGGTGAAGACGACCATTCATTTCAGCCGAATACCTAATCGAATACCTGATTTCAGTTAAATCTTCCAGAGCAATACCACCGTATTTTTCAGCTAATTCAACGATTTTGTTGGCCAATTTGTGGTAAAGGTCGTCCAGCCTGCTCTTCTCTCTTTGCCCATACTTTTCGAGAAGCTCTTCCCTCTTCTTTCCAGTTCTAAGTTTTTTCTGTATTTTTCTCCGCTTTACGAAGTAGCCAGCCCTAATATCCTTCTCGTGTGTAATAATCTGGACGAATTCGCCGTTTGGAAGGCTCAGCGTAACGTTGTTCTCGTTCAAGTCCACGCCGATGAAGGCCTCAGGCTCTCTCACTTCAACCTCTCTGGAAAAGACTACGTTGATGAAAACTCCTTTTGGCGTCCTCACCAACCACGCTTGCCCAACTTTCCAGTCCTTAAACTTCTCGTGATACTTTGCAGGATAAAACTCCAGCTCAATCCTTCCTTTTGGAGTGGAGAGTTTTACTATTCTTTTTTCAAGGTTGAGTTTAAAGAGATGGTCGTCGAGCATTATGGCGTCCTTCTTAAAAACGGGCTTCCCCTTAGTTTTACCCTTCTTTTTCCTCTTCCGATAACTCTTGTAAATTGCAGTAGCCATTTGGGTGGCCGTGTAGTGGTAGTGGCTTGTAACTCTGGATACTCCTTGCGCAGGCTTTTGTACGTTTCCTTTTTAAGCCTGTAAAAGCTAGTAACGTTGTTCTCGAAAGCATAACCGATGAGGTAGTTCACAATCTCCCGATAGGTGGAGAAGAGAACATCTAACCCATTAGGTATCTCCTTGAGTTTGAATTTTGCAGTGAGTTTGATTGTTTCACTCGGCATTTTCTAGCTCCTTTTTGGTTTTTCTGATCCACGTTTTTATGGCCTCGCTTATTGCCGCTCCAAGAACCCCCTTTCGTGTCCCGTATTTTAGGGCAACAAGTCTTCTGAATTCTTCTTCTAAATCATCATCAATCACTATAGTCATCTTCCCCACATACATCCACCGCCATACATATGGCTTTAGAAGTTTATAAACTTTTTGATGATACAAACCACCCAAACTTAACGCTTTCAACTATCTACGAAACAGCCCTACAACATGCCCGAGCTCAACTGGTACTATGGCTACCCGGCCACAATTGGAATGCGCTATTATTTCAAAAAGAAAGGATGGTTATAAACCAAGGGCAAGTTTCACGGCCTTTTCAGCCAGTATATCCATAGGATCTACGAGGGGGACGCTTAAATCTTCCGGCTTTAAAGCTACACTTACTTCCGTACATCCGGCTATTATAGCTTCAACTTCATTTTCAAGTTTTTTTGCGACCTCGAGAAGCAGTTTTCTTCCGAGTTCTATATCACCTGCCTTTACTCCTTCATAGATAGCTTTCATGACTTTTCCTGATCCTTTTCTGAGGGAATGAGCGCTTCAATTCCTCTCTTTTTGAGGGCTTTCTGATAGATCCCGCTCACTATCGTGCCCGTCGTTGCAAGGATGCCTACCCTTTTCACGCCCAAGGCTTCTACATAAGATGCGGTCTCCTCTATCATGTTTATCAGCGGTATCTTGATGGCTTTTTGAATCTCATCTGCAAAGTAATGAGCGGTATTGCAGGGCATGATTATAAAATCTGCCCCCCATTTCTCAAGTTTTTTTGCGCTGTCAATGAGTTCTGGAAGTGGATTTTCGCCTTTTCCGAGAATATAAGCAGTTCGATCGGGAATCTTGGGGTTGTTGTAGATAATTATTCTTGGATGGTCTTGATCCTTCTTTGCGGGAGTTTTGAGTACTATTCTCTTAAAGAGATCCACAGTGGCAAGAGGGCCCATCCCGCCTAAAATCCCTATGACCTTCTCCATATCAATCACTTTACGTACTTGATCTTTCCCTCTTTAAGCTCAACATAACGAGCCATTATAAAGAGCAGATCGCTCAGGCGGTTGAGATACTTCAAAACATCTTCGCCAATCCCATATTCCAAAACCACTTTGGAAACTCTCCTTTCGGCTCTTCTAGCAACTGTTCTGCAGATGTCAAGCTTTGCACTTGCTATTGTTGAACCAGGAACAACAAATCCTTCGAGCTTTATCTCGCCCTCAAACTTTTCAATGAGCTCCTCCAAACGCCTTATTTCCTCTTCTCCAACTTTTTTGTACTCTCCTTTGCTTGCAATTTCAGCCATGAGCGAATAGAGCTCAACCTGGATCTTCTCGAGGATTTCCTTCAATTCTTCATCGAGATAGTGCTTTACCTCCCCTAAAAAGGAGCTCAGCTCATCGATAGTGCCGTTGGCCTCTATTACCGGAGAGAACTTAGCTATTCTTTCTCCAGTAAAAATTCCCGTTGTTCCTTTATCTCCAGTTTTGGTCGTAATTGACATGCTACCACCCGAGTAAAATTGTAGTTTAATGTTTATCAGTTTTTCTCAATTCGCTTCAATGCACATCGAAACGATTTTATACTTCAAGGGAGCACTTTTATATGCATTAACTAGAGGTGATGTACATGCATGAGCTTGTTGAATTCGCCGTTGAAAAAGCCCAGGAGCTGGGTGCAAGTTATGCAGAAGCAAGGTTTGAGGAAAAGAGCGGAACAGAGATAGTCATGAAAAACGGCAACCCGGAAGGGCTTGGAATATTAGCCGATAGAGGTATAGGTATTAGAGTTCTTGTGAACGGCGGGATGGGATTTGCTTCTACAAACGTCTTAACAAAAGAAAGCGTGGAAGAGGCTGTTAAAAAAGCTGTAAAGCTCGCAAAAGCTGCGGCAAAACTAAGAAATAAGCCCATACAGTTCAGTGAGGAAGACTTCCACCAGGTTTTCTACGAAGTGAAGATGAAGAAGGACTTCAGAGACGTTAGTGCTGAAGAAAAGATGGAGTACCTCAAGCTCATTGAGGAAAGGGTAAAAGAGACTGGCGTAAACGTACCAATGCGCTTTTTGAGGTATGGGGACTTCATGTGGCACAAGGTTTTCATGAACAACGAGGGAGCACTTGTTGAGAGCCTTATCCCAAGGGTTTCCGTAACATACAACCTTGTTGTTTTTGAAGAAGGGCAAATGGAGCAGGCTCCCTTCGTCCAGAGGGCATTTTCCGGTGGGCTTGAGCTTATTGAGAAGGATAAGCCATGGGAGTGGGCTGTTAAAGACGTCAAAGCCCTCCAAAGACTTATAAAGGAAGGACAAAAGCCGCCGGAAGGAAAAGTCGATGTTGTCATAAGCCCAGAAGTTGCTGGTATAGCAGTTCACGAGAGCGTTGGGCACCCCTATGAGCTCGACAGAATAATGGGAAGAGAGGCAGCCCAAGCTGGAGAGAGCTTTGTGAAGCCGGAAATGCTTGGAGAGAGAATTGGAAGTGAAGCTGTAACTGTTATAGAGGATCCAACGATTCCAAACAGCTGGGGTTTCTACCTATACGATGACGAAGGTGTCAAAGCAAGACCAAGGTACCTCATTAGAGAGGGTATAATAAACGAGCTTCTCATGAACAGGGAATACGCCGCTTATCTTGGAATGAAATCAAACGCAGCTGCGAGGGCAATTAACTACAACCGCGAGCCAATAGTGAGAATGGCAAACACCTACTTAGCTCCGGGTGATTATTCCTTCGAGGAGCTTATTGAGGACGTTAAGTTAGGAGTTTACATGGTGAGCTTTAACGAGTGGAACATAGACGATAGGAGGTACCAGCAGAGGTACATTGGTAGAGAGGCTTATTTAATCGAGAACGGCGAGATAAAGCACCCCGTAAGGAGACCAATTCTTGAGATAACCACCAAAGGGTTGTGGAGCAGTGTCGATGCCGTCGGAAAGGAAGTGGAATTTTACCCGGGCACATGTGGAAAAGGTGAACCCGGACAGGGAGTCCCGGTATGGATGGGAGGAGCCCATGCGAGACTTAGGGATGTAGTGCTGAGGAGGTGAAAAAGATGTTCGAGATTAACGAACTAATCCTGAAAAAGGCGAAAGAGCTCGGCTTTGGCGATGTTGTTGTATTGGCTTACGAGCAAAACAGAAGACAGGTGAGGTTTGCCAACAACGAAATAACGGTTGCAAAGAACTGGCATACGCAAAAGGTAAACCTTTTCGTTGAGTACCAGAAGAGATTGGCCTCAACAACTTTAACAGCTCTGGATGAGAAGACGATAGAAAAAACCCTTCAGATGTTGATGAAGAGCGTTAAAAACCTCGCTCCCAAAGAGGACTACTACGGAATAGCCGAGGGGCCTTTTGAGTACAAAGACATTCCAGAGACCTTCGATAAGGCAATAGTAGAGCTTGATGAGCCAAACGAATACGTTGAGGTCGCAATAAACGCTGCTCTTGAAGAGGGGGCAAAGAGAACCGCAGGTGTCCTTTACACAGATCACAATAAGCTCTACCTAACAACGAGCAACGGCGTCGAGGCTTTTGACGAGGGAACGGGAATAGAGATAAGCATAAGGGCATTTATAGGCGATGAAGAGAGCGGGCATGGGACTAATTCGGTAAGGGTTCTCAAAAAGTTTGATCCAGAAAGCGCGGGAAGAAAAGCTGGGGAAATTGCAAAGATGGCCGTTAATCCAGTCCAAGGCGAAGCTGGGACTTTTGATGTAATATTCGACCCGCTAGCATTCGCCAACCTAATGAGCTACATGAGCTTCATGGCCTCAGCTTTTGCCGTAGAGGCTGGGTTCAGCTTCTTGGTTGGCAAACTCGGACAGAAGGTTGCAAACGATATCGTAACAATCAAGGACGTTGGAAACATGCCAAACGCCTATGGCACAAGGAAATTTGATGATGAGGGTGTTCCTACAAGGGAAACCACAATCATTGAGAACGGAACTCTGAACACTTACCTCCTCAACACAAGCTTTGCAAGGAAATATAAGAGGGAAACCACGGCAAACGCAGGTTTATTGATGCCTGAAGCTTGGAACGTCTATGTAGAGCCCGGCGATTATTCAAAGGAGGAGCTCTTCAGCGAGGTTAAGCGTGGAATCTACATAACCAACGTATGGTACACAAGGTTCCAAAACTATGTTACCGGGGATTTCTCAACAATTCCAAGGGATGGAGCGTTTTTAATTGAGAACGGCGAAATAGTAAAGCCCATAAGAAATATAAGGGTAAGCGACAACTTCCAACACATACTTGAGAGCATTGAAGCATTAGGAAAAGATCTCTATCACATCCACTGGTGGGAAGTAGCTACCCCCGTGTTCACCCCCTACGTTCTCGTAAAGGATGTGGGAATAACAAAGGCTACAAAGTGATTCTTCTTTGGCGAATTTCTTTTTAAATTATTTTTACCAGACCTAAGCTTGGTATGAGGGTTATCAAGATGCTCAAAAGCCCTCCAATTATCAGCGCAGGGATTGTTTTTCTTTTTTCCATTCCAAATATGTAAGCCGCTAAGCTTCCCGTCCATACACCAGTTCCTGGAAGAGGTATGGCAACAAAAACAATTAGGCCTAAGAACCCCCACTTCTCCACGTAGGGATGAGCTTTCCTTCTAACTCTTTCCACATATTTCAAATAGAGCTCCGCAAACTTCCCTAAAGGGGTATCTTCAAGTTTAAGCATTACCCAGTCTATCAGATGCAGAAGGAGTGGTAAAGTTAAGGAGAGAAGCAGCACTCCAAGCGATGCCATGATTAAAGTGCCAGAGAGAGAGTAACCCCTACCAATCCCATAAACTATGGCATATCTTCCCTCAAATGTTGGAAGGAGTGAGAGTAAAAACACCTCAAGCAGACCGTTCACTTTTAACACCAAAAACGTAAATGGAGAGAAGTTAAAAAACTTATCTCAAGCCAGCCTTTTGGTTCACCTTCCTCCATCTCATCCCATACAAAAAGGGGAACTTGCCGGGAACAATAAGCTTCTCCCATTTTTTCACAAGCTCTTTTTCTCTTTCAAAAGCCCATTTTGTGAGTTCTGCAAGGCTTTCGTTCTCTTTAAGTTCCCTCGTCCTTCTTATTATCTCCCTCTGCAGCTCATCCCTTTCCTTTGAGAATTTCCCAATATACTTTTGATAGTTGGTCTGGAACAACCTGTGGAACTTTTCAATCCTCCACCAGTAGTTTTTGGGATTATAGAGGTTCGTAGGTGATTCTGACTCTGGAATTCCACCCTCAAAAGATATTGGCTTGAAAATGCTTAAACATGGAAGCGAAGTCCCGGTAAACCAGTGTATATCCTTTCCAAGCTCCGAGATTTGGGATGAGGCGGTTTGAGAAGGCCTCGTTAAACCACCATAGTGCATGCATATATCCCTCATGGAGCCTTTTTCTGGGGAATACGGTTCAAAGCGGTGAGACCTCAGGATTTCCATCATGTACTCGAGAGTTATTTCGCCTTCTCTTTCTTTGAGTTTCCGATATGTGAAGGCTCTCCTCTCCCTTCCATGGGCGAAGTGGGTATAGAATCTATCAGAGAAATGCTTGGCAAAACTAAACTTTGGTCTCTTGGCAAGCCTCTCGACGCTCTCTGAAGCTAAGTCCCAGTCATTCTCTATCGTGAGAGCATTTGAAATAGAGTATACATCTTCAATTCTCTTTGCAACCCAGTGTTTGCCGGCAGTTTCTAGAACCCACGCCTCTTTTGGGTCCGCAATTATGAATGAGTTACTGTAGAGCAGTTTGTGCTCGTAGCTACCATTTCCTCCCTGCCCATAGCTCTCGATTATATCAATTATGAAATGAAGAGCCTCTTTAGAGGTTTTTGTTCTTTCAAGGGCGAGCCTTATCATGTCCATTCCCAAGATACCTTTATCTGGAATCTTCTCCTTGGTGAAAACTGCAGTATTGCCTATAGCTAAACCAAATTCATTCACCCCCATCTCCACACCCCAGATCCACCAAGGGCGTGAGAGAATTACCGCATAGGTTTCCTTGACTTGAGGAAATTCAACGTAGGTCAGCTTAACAGCATCTTCCTCATGTTTTTGTCTTGGAATAACCTCCAGAATCTGAGCCTCGTTTGGATCTCTATCGCTGTTTTTCGCAAAGAGCATAACCTTTTCTTTAGTTGCTTCGGGAATTGCAACGAGAATATCGCACATCCACAGCACCTAAAAAAGATTAGAGGTAGATGTTTTTAACAATTTGGAAAAGCATCAAAGCTTCAAGCAATCTGTGGAGTCTAAGTACTCCCCTTTCTCCTTGTCCCAGTGGGAGTGGTAGAACCACTCAGCAGCCTTGCAGTATTCAAAGAGCTCGTCCTCTTTAAAGTAGAGTGCTATTTCCCTCTTTGCGGTTTCCTCGCTGTCTGAGGCATGAACCACGTTGTAAATCGCATCTCCAACATCAAGACCGTAGTCGCCCCTTATGGTTCCCGGCTCTGCATCCTTGGGGTCAGTTGCACCGCACATTTTCCTAACGACGCTTATGGCATACCTGCCTTCGAGAACCATTACTACACTTGGCGCTTTGGTAATATAGTCTATCAGAGGCTCAAAGAAGGGCTTCCCCTTGTGTTCCTCATAGTGCTTCTCCGCTAATTCTCTATCAATGTGGATCATCTTCATCCCGATTATTTTAAGGCCTCTCTTTTCGAATCTGCTTATAATTTCACCTATAAGACCCCTAACAACGGCATCGGGCTTTATAATCACAAGAGTCCTTTCCGTCTTGTTCATCGGCAACACCGAGAAGAATAAGTTTGAAGATTTAAAATTCTTTTCAATCCCGCACAAGGTTTATAACTCATCTCTGCCTTTTTTCTCTGGTGAAGAAAATGGAGTTAAGGGAAACAATACTCAAATATGCGCTCATCAATGCGATTCAACACGATGGAAAGGCAAATCCAAAGGCTGTCATAGGGAAAATACTCGGCGAGAACCCAGAGCTGAGGCCAAGGGCGAGGGAAATAATCCCCCTTGTAAATGAGGTTGTTCAAGAAGTTAACTCCATGAGCAAGGAGGAGCAAGAGGCAAAACTCAAAGAGATTTATCCAGAGTTCTTTGAGGAGAAGAAGGAGAAAAAAGAAGAAAAGAAAGGTCTCCCACCGCTGCCAAAGGCAGAAAAGGGAAAAGTCGTCACGAGGTTTGCACCGAACCCGGATGGAGCTTTTCACCTTGGAAACGCGAGGGCAGCTATCTTAAGCCACGAATATGCAAGGCTTTATGATGGAAAGTTCATTCTTAGGTTTGATGACACCGATCCGAAGGTCAAGAGACCTGAGCCCATATTCTACGAATGGATTATTGAAGATTTGAAGTGGCTTGGCTTTCAAATAGATGAGATTCACCACGCAAGCGACAGGTTGGAGATTTATTATTCCTATGCAGAGAAGCTTCTTGAGATGGGGAAAGCTTACGTCTGCACCTGTGACCCAGAACACTTCAGAAAGCTCAGAGACGAAGGAAAAGCCTGTCCCCACAGAGACCTTCCTCCAGAAGTTCAGCTAAGAGAGTGGAAAAAGATGCTCAGCGGAGAGTACAAAGAGGGTGAAGCTGTTGTTAGAATTAAAACCGACCTAAATCACCCAAACCCTGCAGTTAGGGACTGGCCTGCCCTTAGGATAATTGATAACCCCAATCACCCAAGAACCGGAAACAAGTATCGCGTATGGCCTCTCTACAACTTTGCCTCCGCTATAGATGACCACGAGCTCGGTGTTACACACATCTTCAGAGGGCAAGAGCATGCCGAAAACGAGACAAGGCAGAGATACATCTACGAATACTTTGGATGGGAATACCCAGAAACAGTTCATCATGGAAGGCTCTCCATCGAAGGAGTGATTCTAAGCAAGTCCAAGACAAGAAAAGGTATTGAAGAGGGTAAGTACCTCGGATGGGACGACCCAAGACTTGGAACAATTAGGGCGTTGAGGAGGAGAGGCATTCAGCCGGAGGCTATTAGGGAGCTTATAATCGAGGTCGGGCTCAAGAAGAGCGACACCACAATAAGCTGGGACAACCTAGCTGCAATAAACAGAAGGATAATCGAACCAATAGCGAACAGATACTTTTTCGTTGCTGACCCAATTCCAATGGAGATTAGAGGTTATGAAGAAGAGTTTACAGCGGAGATTCCTCTCCATCCAGATTACCCAGAGAGAGGGGTTAGGAAACTCAAGTTCATCCCCGGAAAGCCTATCTATGTCTCAAAGGACGACCTTGAGCTCTTGAAGAGCAACGAATACGTTAGGCTCAAGGACTTATTCAACGTCAGAATAGTCGAAGTTAGCGAAGAAAAAATCATAGCGGAGTTCGACAGCGTTGAATATGAGAAAGCTAGGGAGCACAGGTGGAGGATGATTCACTGGGTTCCCCAGGGCAAGCCGTGTGAAGTTCTCGTCCCAGAAGGAGATGAACTTATCGTGAGGAAGGGGCTACTTGAGAGGGATGCGGACTTAAAGGTCGATGATATCGTGCAGTTTGAACGCTTTGGTTTCGTAAGGGTGGACAAAGTTGAGGGAGACAAAGTGATAGCGATATTTGCTCACAAGTGACCCTTTTCTTTTTTCCACCCCAATACCCTCGACTGCAGATGCTTTTTCGGAAAAATTGTGAGAGGATCTATCCCTTTTTCCCTTAAAAGATATCTCAGCTCCACTTCATAGTCGGATTTCTCGAGCTTTTCGCTCTCTTTAAGCTCCACTACGAAAAGCTTATCCGTAAGTTCCCGTATCGTCCTATAACCCAAACCGAGAAGAGGTCTTATGTACTGAACGTTAAATCTATCTTCAAGACTTCTCGTTTTTCTCTGATCAAGGAAGGGCACTCTGTCATCTCTTCTTGTTCCGTCGCTTATCCTCTCCACATGCCTAAGCTTTGCAACCTCTTCTAGAGCTTTTTCGTGGATAAACTGAATTGCATTGCTAGGATGAGAGTCCCTTATGCACATCTCAGCCGCTTCCTCAAGAATCCCCCTGTCAAGGAAGATTACCTCATGAGAAAAGCCAAGAGCCTCAGCTGTTTCCTTAGCATATTTCCAGCTGTCGAGGATTCCAAAGTTAATAGTAATGAGTTTTACCTCGTATCCAATCTTTCTCAAAATATAAGCCGCAAGCGAAGAATCTTTCCCTCCGCTGTAGAGGTGATAAACCTCCATGGGGTTCACCAGCTGTTAAAAAAGGTTAAAATCATAGGGCACTCCAAAATGGATCCTTTTGGGCCTTCACTTTTGCTGTTTCCTTTAGTGCCCTTATGTCGGTCTCATCCAACATATCTCTGAGCTCCTTCACGAGTCTTATTGCATCATCCCTGCTTATATCGACGTAAAGTATCTCCCCAGGATGGATGTGCCTTCCGACTATTGCACCCTCAATGGCTATAGCAACCTGATCTCCCTTCTTTGCTTCCTGCAGGAAGTCTTCTTTGGATTTTATTGATTTTATAACCCCAATCCGCTCTCCATTTTGCTTCATTAGTGGGTATCCCGGCTTTATCCTACCTTCAATAACCTCTATTCCAACTATTGCTGGATGGCTTCTCCGGAAGATGTAGCGTTCATCTGGGAATATCTTAATTACTCCTGGGAACTTTGTTTGAGCTAAAAGTTCTTTTTTCTTCTTTTCTTCCTCAGCCTTCACCCATGCTTCGTAGTCTTCTATGATTTTATAAATAACGTTGCCGACAAATATCGGGATCTTCTTGGCCTTTGCAACTTCCTCTGCGTCTTCATTGACCTTCACATTAAAACCTATGACAACACCGTAAAGAGGTTCCTCCTCCTTTACGCTAAGTGCCTCCATAACATCCGTTTTGCTTATGTTTCCAACGTCTGCCTTTCTTATTGGAATATTCTTTTCCTGCAGTTCTTTGCTTAGCGCTTCGAGACTTCCTATTGTGTCGGCTTTTACAATAACGCCAACTTTGTCCGTGCTTATAATTACGCTCTTTATCTGCTCAAGGATTTCTCTCTTTGCTCTCTCTATTTCCTCTTCAGTTCTTGCCGCTATAACAGGAGAACCTGCGAGAGCTTCCTCTAAGTTTGGGGCGGCTATCTTAATTCCAGCTGCTGCAGAAACTTCCTCAACCTGATCAAAGCGATATCTTGGATCTCTTATCTCGTCGAGAGGCTTCGGTTTAAGGAGAGCCCTTATTTTTGTGACTATTGCCTTATCCTTGCCACCCACAACTATTATATCGTCTTTTCTGAGTGTTCCATCATAAATTATCACGTCTATTGTTGTCCCAAAGCCTACTTCCTCCCTAACTTCCAAAATAGTTCCTCTCGCGGGACCTTCAACCTCTATCTTCAGCTTCTCTTCGAGATACTTCTGAGCCAAACCCGCTATAAGAACAAGCAATTCTGGAAGGCCTATTCCATATTTGGCTGAAACGGGAATTATGGCGAGTTCCCTTCTGAAGTCCTGAACACGATCGAACCTATTGGCCTGGAAGCCAAGCTCATAGAATTTTCCTATTAGTTCCCAAAGCTTTGTCTCAAGCTCCTGAACTGCCCTTTGATCCTGTTTTTTAATGTTTACCAAGAAAGGCTCGTTTTCAACGATTTTCCATCCTTTAATACGGTCAATTTTATTTGCTGCGACAACAAAGGGAGTTCTGTATTTTCTCAAAATCTCTATGCTCTCAATGGTCTGGGGCTGGAAGCCCTCGTTTATATCAACTACAAGGATTGCCAAATCGGCTAAACTGCCTCCTCTTGCTCTCAAGCTCGTAAAAGCCTCGTGGCCGGGAGTGTCTATAAAGAGCAATCCCGGAAGTTTAATTTCGCCTTTCCACAAACTTAAAAGGGGTCCAGCGAGTTGTTTAACCACTTCAATAGGAACCTCAGTCGCACCAATGTGCTGAGTAATTCCACCCGCTTCTTTCTCAGCTACGCGGGTATTACGTATTCTATCAAGCATCGTGGTCTTCCCATGATCTACGTGTCCAAGAACCGCTATAATTGGCTGTCTAATTTTTTTCATACTCTCACACTCCACAAAACTTTTGATGAGCGTTACGGGATTAACTAAAACGCCCGCTTTTTAAAGGTTAGGGATTAACCTTAAAAATCCCCATGCTTACCACATTTAGTGGTTATCATGGAGAAGAAGACAATGCAAAAGGGTAAGAACTACTACAAGAAAGGAAAGGTTTTATGGGTTCTAAAATACAAAGAAAAGCTGTTTTCCAAGGTTTTGGGCACTTATCCTTATTATGTGGAAGTTGACCTGGAAAGGAACTCCAGCAGGTGCACCTGTCCACAGGGAAAAGACTGCAAGCATGCCGCTGCCACAATAATAGCCTTTGAAGAGGGATTCTACATAGAAAGCCACGAGCCAGTCTCAGAGTTTTTTCCAGAGGTGGCTTTAAAGAGATATCTGTTCCATGAGAATCCGGAATTAGGACTGGAGATTATTTTAAAGGAGCTTCACTACCAGATAAACAACGATGAAAGCGGTAGTGAAGTGGCCAGACTCTTGAGGGAGGCTTTGAAACTCTTCACTCTTGTCCCGTCTAAAGAAAGAGGTTTCCGAATATTGGAAATTTTTAAAGAATTCGAGAGGCTTTTCCCAGATTACAATTTAACCGGAGAGCTGGAAAGGGAAGTCAAAGAAACTCTAGAAGGGTGCTCTCTTTGAGCTTTCTCCTTAAAGAATCATATACCTCATTCCCATCGAGGGTAAGGCTATAGTTAATCCCAGCTTCATCTAAAAGGGCTTTCATTATTTGAAGGGCATATTTTGCCTTAGTGCCCTCCATCTCAACTGAGACGAAATAGCCCTTTCTCTTCCCAAGAATTATGTCAAAATTAAGTCTCTCGGCAAGCTCTACATCAAGAAAAGTTAATTTTTTCTGTGTTTTATACTCCCTCACCATAACGTTTGGGAACTTCTTCCTCAGCTTTTCCACTATCTCCCCTACCTTTTTGTACTCTTGTTCATTGAGCTCTGCAGTGAGTTTGAGTTTTTCCACTATCATGTGCTCCACCGAAAAAGGCCTTCAAAAAAAGCCTTATAAAGTTTGCATCCCCTAAAAGAGCATTGGAAGGTGGTAATATGAAGGCCATATACAGGGGCATGTGTCCTAACTGTGAGGACAGGATAGGTGATTTACGTTTATACAAGAAGCATCCTTGTGAGGTCTGCTTGGATGAGGAAATAAAAGCCGAAGTGTATTTTGATCTGATAAAAGGAATTAGGGATGCCCTAAAGCTCAGAGGAACTTTAAAACACTGGGAAGAGCTATATTCTCTTGAGAAAAAGCTGAATGAGGCTGAAGAACTTTTCAAGAAAGCTACCGGCTTCACGTTTTGGAGCGCCCAAAAAACTTGGGTTAAGCGTTTAGTGAGGGGAAAAAGTTTCTCTATAATCGCCCCTACTGGAATGGGAAAAAGCGTTTTTGGGGCTTTTATGTCGATTTACTATGCAAAAAAGGGTAAAAAATCATATATAATTTTGCCGACAACACCTCTGGTGATTCAAACAATCAAGAGAGTCCAGACATTTGCAGAAAAAGCCGGGGTAAGCGTTAACTTAGCTTACTACCACGGAAACATGAAGAAAAAAGAGAAGGAAGAAATGCTCCAAAAAATTCAGAATGGAGATTTTGACATCCTTATAACCTCCGCACAGTATTTAGCAAGGAATTTTGATCTCTTGAAGGATAAGAGGTTCGATTTTATATTTGTGGATGATGTTGATGCATTCCTCAAAGCCTCAAAGAACATAGACCGCTCCCTTATTCTCCTCGGTTTTACCGAAGAGATTATTCAGAAGGCTTGGGAGATTATAAAACTCAAAAAGCAGATGGCAAAATACCTCAACGGCAACAGTAAGGACAAAAATGAAAAGCTAAAAGAGCTGAACAAGCAGATAAATGCAGTTGAGAGGGAGATTAGAAAGTTTAAGCGAGAAAACAAAATTGGAGTTCTAATCGTAGCTTCCGCCACTGGAAGTGGTAGAGGAGATAGAATAAAGCTTTACCGTGAGCTTTTGGATTTCGAGGTGGGAAGCGGCAGATCTGCGTTGAGAAACGTCGTGGACAGCTATATCTTCCCCGAAAAGCCAATAGAGGAGCACGTCAAAGAGCTGTTAAAAGCTTTAGGCTCGGGAGGACTCATATTCGTCCCAATTGACCAAGGAATAGTGTATGCAGAGAAACTAACGAATTACCTGCAGGATTTAGGATTTAAGGTGGAGTTAGTTTCGGCAAGGAACAAAAAGGGGCTTGAAAGATTCGAGAAGGGAGAGGTTGACTACCTAATAGGGGTTGCTACATATTATGGCTCTATTGTTAGGGGATTAGACTTGCCCCATCTAATAAGATATGCCATATTTACTGGAGTTCCAAAGTTCCGGTTCAGCATAGACCTCGAACAGCCCACCATATATAGGGTTTTAGGACTGATGAGTGAGGTCATGGAATTCCTCGAAAATGAGGATAGGAGAAACGCCGAAAAGCTGTACGCTAGGCTAAGGAGGCTCATAAGGAATATCCCGCAGTTTGAAATCTTAAAAATAGAAGAAGCACTGGCAGAAGGGCTACCCCTAGAGGGGTTCTCGAATCACGTTCTTGAAGTTTTTAAGGAAGCCGTTGAGTTCCTTAGAAGCGTATTAAAGAAGCCCGAAGTCCTAAAAAGAATAGAAGAAGATCCTTTTGTTAGCCTCAAAAAAGAGGAAGGAAAATGGTACATAGAGATCCCTGACGTGAGGACGTATATACAGGCCACAGGAAGAACTTCGAGACTTTTTGCTGGAGGTATTACAAGGGGACTCAGCGTTGTGATAGTGGACAATGAGAAGGTTTTCAATGGCTTGAAGAGGCAGATGCGCTGGCGCTTTGCGGAGTTTGATATGAAGCCCTTCAATGAGCTCAATTTGGAAGAGTTACTGAAAGAGATTGACGCTGATAGGGAGAAAGTCAGGCTCATCATGGAGGGTAAAATAGCAGAAAAGACAAAAGACCTTGTAAAATCTGCCCTTATGATAGTAGAATCACCAAACAAAGCCAGAACTATTGCGAGTTTCTTTGGACAGCCAAGCAAGAGGCGTATTGGTGATTTGGTAGCGTATGAAGTAAGCATAGGAGAACTAATGCTCACCATATTGGCAAGCGGAGGACATATGTTCGATCTCGTTACAAACGAAGGTTACCATGGAGTTTTGATAAAGGAAAACGACGGAAAGCTCTACTTTATCCCGGTTTACGATACCTTAAAGCGCTGTAGAGAGTGCGGACATCAATTTGTGGACTGGGAAAAGAAAGGGGTATGTCCTAGATGTGGTTCAAGAGACGTGAGGGATGCCCTCGAAAATGTGATTGCAATGAGGGAAATCGCTCAGGAAGTTGACGAAATACTGATTGGAACGGATCCCGATGTTGAGGGTGAAAAGATTGCATGGGACATAAGAAACGTCCTCTCTCCGTATACTCCAACCATAAAGAGGATAGAGTTCCATGAGGTTACGAGGCCCGCTATTCTAAAGGCCCTTAAAGAGGCAAGAGACGTAAACGAGGCAAGGGTAAATGCCCAGCTTGTGAGGAGAATAGAGGACAGGTGGATAGGATTTGAGCTCAGCCAGAAGCTCTGGGAGGTTTTTGAGAACACTTACCTTTCAGCTGGAAGAGTTCAAACCCCCGTTCTAGGCTGGGTCATAGAGAGATACAGAGAATTCGTGGAAAGTGAAACCGATTTCATGAGGCTGACACTCGAAAACGACTTGGAAGTGACACTGGAGGGAGTTAAGGAAGAAGTTCAAGAAGTTATCGTGGAAGAAGTCCAGCTGGAAGAGAGAGACCTAAATCCCCTCCCACCGTATACCACCGATACAATGCTCCAGGATGCCTCAAGATTCCTAGGATTTTCAACCGACTACACTATGAGACTTGCCCAAGACCTCTTCGAACTCGGTCTGGTAACTTACATAAGAACAGATTCCACCCATGTGAGCAACGTTGGTATTGAAGTTGCCAAGGAATACATCACCGAAGAGGTCGGTGAGGATTACTTTGCTCCGAGGAAGTGGGGTGAAGAGGGAGCACACGAGTGTATAAGACCTACAAGACCCATAGACACTGGAAGACTCATGCAGCTGCTGAGGGATGGAATAATAACCCTTGCAAGGGGTCTAACAAGAGACCACTTCAGACTCTACGATATGATATTCAAGCGCTTTATGACCTCTCAAATGAAAGCGGCAAAAATACTTTATGAAAAGGCAGTTATTGATGCAAAGGTAGCAAAAGCGGAAATAGAGGGTTACGTGGAGATACTCTTCGATGGATGGACAAGACTTAGGAATCCTCCACTAAGACAGCTTCCCAAACTTGAAAAAGGACAAAGGATTAAGGTTAAGGACATCAAGAAATGGAGGGCTCCAAAAGTACCCCTGTTTACTCAAGGAGACATAATTGCCCTAATGAAGGAGCGCAAAATCGGTAGGCCTTCTACGTATGCAAAGATAGTCAAAACTCTCTTGGACAGGCACTACGTTATCGAAACGAAGGGAAGGAAGAAGTTAGTGCCAACGGAACTAGGCACGAAGGTTTACCACTACCTAATCACAAAATACAAGGAGCTTGTGAGTGAGGAAAGAACCAGGCAGCTGGAAGAGCTCATGGATCTTGTGGAGGAAAACAAGATAGATTACCAAGAAGTGCTGAACGATATGTACGAGGAGATAAGAAAGTACATTGCCTAATCTCTCTTTTTTCTATTAATGAAAAAGAAGAGAAGGAAATCACTCTTTCTTATGCTTCATTTTCCAGTTGTGCCATCTGTATAAAGCCGCAAGTGACCTAATAGCCCTTTCGGGCTCTGGATACGCTGGGATGCCGTTCTCGTTGAGCATGTCAATTGCTTCTTTAGCCTCAACGCCACCAACTATGGCAACCACTATTGGCTTCTTCCTTCCGCTTGCCTCATATTCCTTGATGACTATCTTTGCGAGGTCTCTTGGATCAAGAACAGCTGTCTGGCAGTAGAGGACTGCTATGGCGTGCATCTCTGGATGGGCTAATGCGTCTCTAACTGCACCTTCGTAAGCCTCAGCTCCGGCCATACCCGTTAAGTCCACTGGATTCTTATAGCTTCCAAAGGGTGGCATGTGGTTTGCAAAGATCTTAAGCTCCTCAAGGTTGTCATAGAGCTTCAATCCTTCTTCCTCAGCAGCGTCAGTGGCCATAACGCCTATTCCACCACCGTTTGTGAGGATTACAACGTTATCTCCCTCGGGCTCTGGGAGGTTTGAAAGGGTTCTTGCCCAGTCGAAAGCCTCGCCAATTGTTAATGCTCTTAAAACACCGCTCTGCTTGAATGCGGCTGTATAAATGCTATCTGCACCAGCAAGTGAACCCGTATGAGATGCAGCAGCCTTGGCTCCCCTCTCGCTCCTTCCAGCTTTGATAACTATGATCGGCTTCTTCATTGAAACCCTCTTCGCAACTTCCATGAATCTTCTTCCGTCCTTCACACCTTCCATGTAGATTAAGATTGCCCCCGTGTTTTCGTCGGTCTCAAAGTATTCGAGCATGTCTGCATCGTCAAGATCGCTCTTGTTTCCAATGCTAACAACAGCCGAAAGACCGACCTTCTCAAGTATTGTCCATCCCATAAGGGCTATTCCGAGGGCACCGCTTTGAGAGACAAGTGCAAGCTTTCCGGGCATTACATCTGTCGGACCAAAGGTTGCATTAAGCTTGGCTGGGGTGTAAACAACACCGAAGATGTTTGGACCGAGTATCCTCATTCCGTACTTGTGGGCTGTCTCAACTAATTGCTGCTCAACTTTCTTTCCTTCCTCGCCAAGTTCTCCAAAACCCGAGCTGATAATCGGAAGTACTTTTACTCCCTTCTTTCCACATTCCTCTACAACCTGTGGGACAAACTTAGCTGGAACAACTATAACTGCCATGTCTACTTCATCCGGGACATCGAGGATGCTCTTGTATACTGGGAACTTTTTTCCGCTGATCTCTATCTCCCCACCCTTAACGTTAACTGCGTAGATTTTGCCCTCGTAGCCGTAATCGACAAGGTTCTTCATGATAGCGTATCCTATCTTCCCAGGCTTACCAGAAGCGCCTATAACGGCAACGCTCTTTGGTTTGAAAAGTGCTTCTATGCTCATTTCCTTCACCTCATGAACTTTACAAAGGTTAATGCGAAAGAGGAGTTATAACTTTTCTCTTATTCATTTGACGACTTGGATATCGGCGTTTGTTAAAGGAACCAATGGTTTTGAACGATAATTGAAGAATGATCATGCATCCTGCAGTTGTCGTATCTACCCAAAGATGCTAAAGGAGCAATGCTTTAAAGCCATGAAGAGAAAATAGAAAATGGTGATGACCCTTCCCCTCCCTGAGAGGGTGATGAACACACCGGTAGGCTGATAAAGATGACGAGGATGGAGGATGAAAAAACAGCCCAATATACCCAAATTCACAAACTTTTCAGGAAAGCCTTAGAGATTTCCTTTGATACAGTTGTTATGGTGTTCCTGTTTTTCATACTCTACCTCACCCTATACTCCATCTACCTCAACTTTAAGCTAACTTACAAAACCAACGACCCAAAACTTCTGATTGCGAACATACTGGTGACGATTATCCTAATAGAAACCTACAGAATCTTGATAATCTATTTAAGGCAGCACCGTGTGAGCATATCTCATATTCTTGAGGTTGGAATTGTTGCACTTGTCCAAAAGCTCATCGTTGCCTCGGATTTTAAGGAGCTCGATGCCTTAAAGCTCTTTGCTGTTGGTGGATTGCTTTTTATACTTGGTCACCTATACATTAGGATAGGTGGTGAGTAATGGGAGTCCAGATTGGTGAGCTTTTACCAAGAAAAGAGCTTGAGCTTGAAAATTTAAATGGGAGAAAAGTTGCGATAGATGCATTTAACGCTATTTACCAGTTTCTCTCAACAATAAGACAACGAGATGGGACTCCTTTAATGGATTCCAAGGGAAGAATAACGTCCCATCTTTCAGGGCTTTTTTACAGGACTATAAACCTAATGGAAGCGGGAATAAAGCCTGCGTATGTATTCGATGGGAAGCCTCCAGAGTTCAAGAAAAAAGAGCTTGAAAAAAGAGCTGAGGCTAGGGAGGAAGCGCAGGAAAAATGGGAGGAAGCCCTAGCAAGGGGAGACTTAGAAGAGGCGAAGAAATATGCACAGCGGGCGAGCAAAGTAAATGAGATGCTTATCGAGGATGCTAAGAAGCTTTTGGAGCTTATGGGCATCCCATGGGTGCAGGCTCCTAGCGAAGGTGAAGCGCAGGCAGCTTATATGGCATCTAAAGGGCACGTTTGGGCCTCGGCGAGCCAGGACTACGACTCGCTCCTCTTCGGAACACCAAGGCTAGTGAGAAACCTCACCATAACTGGAAAGAGAAAGCTTCCTGGGAAGGATATTTACGTAGAAGTTAAACCGGAGCTCATAGTTCTTGAAGAGGTGTTAAAGGAGCTTAAGATAACGAGGGAGAAGTTGGTAGAGCTTGCAATTCTCGTGGGAACGGACTACAATCCTGGAGGCATAAAAGGGATTGGACCAAAAAAGGCCCTTGAAATAGTCAAATACTCCAAAGATCCTCTGGCAAAGTACCAAAAAATGAGCGATGTTGATCTCTATGCAATAAAGGAGTTCTTCCTAAACCCGCCGACAACAGACGAATACAAGCTCGAATGGAAAATGCCCGATGAAGAAGGAATACTGAAGTTTCTCTGTGATGAGCACGATTTCAGTGAAGAAAGAGTTAAAAACGGCTTAGAAAGGCTTAAAAAAGCGGTTAAGGCAGGAAGACAGTTTACGCTGGACAGCTGGTTTAAAAAGTGAAAAGCGGATTTCCAGAAAATATACTCAAAGCGGGAGCTTTAGCCCTAGTTTTTCTACCATTTCTTTGTATCTGTTTCTTACTGTGACTTCTGTTACTCTTGCAACTTCGGCAACTTCCCTCTGAGTCCTCTTCTCACCCTCTAGAAGACCGGCAATGTACAAGGCTGCAGCAACAAGGCCAGCAGGGCTTTTACCACTCGTCAAGCCCATCCCGTAAGCTTTCTCAAGGAGCTCTATTGCCCTTCTCCTCGTCCTCTCGCTCAGGCCAAGCTCATCGGCAAACTTGTTCACATAATCCGTCGGCTTCACGAAGAGCTTCTTGGGAGTCAAGTTCAAATTCCTCGCAATGAACCTGAAGCTCCTGCCAATTTCTTTCTTGTCAACCTTGGCAATATCGGCAATCTCATCAAGAGTCCTTGGAATCTTCAAGAGCCTGCAGGCGGCGTAAACACAAGCCGCAATAACGCTCTCAATCGACTTTCCCCTGATAAGCCCCTTTCTAACAGCCTCTCTGTAAAGCCTCGCCGCTTCCTCCTCAACGTGCTTTGGAAGGTTTAACCTCGCACCAAGCCTGTCAAGCTCACTCAAGGCAAAAGCAAGGTTTCTCTCGGCGGCATCGCTAACTCTCAGCCTGCTCTGCCACTTCCTGAGACGATAAATTTTCTCCCTCATCAAGCCCTTAACATTCCTGTCATAACCAATATCCGTCGAAAGACCCTTATCGTGCAGCAGAATGCTCTCAGGCGCGCCAGTCCTAGAACGCTTCTCCCTCTGAGAAGCATCAAATGCCCTCCACTCGGGACCCATATCAATCATGTTTTCCTGAATTACAAAACCGCAATTTGCACAGATTACTTCTCCCCTTTCGGGGTCATAAACAAACTTATCGGAACCGCAAACTGGGCAAACCCTATGCTTAGTCACAATTACACCCCCACGGTCAGTAAACTTGTCAATCCCCATATATAAATCTTAAGTTTTTCCAAACTTTGATATTGAATTTGTTATCCAGTTTACATGCTCTTTTTTAAAGGTGATCTTCTCAAGCACTCTGACATCGTCTTCAAGGACGTTGACATACACCCAAAGGAAAACTGGATCTTTCTCACTTCCAACAACAAGGTTGCGGTAAAGAATGTCAAGAGTCCCATCACTACTCTTTCTTGCCGATAATGGCTTCCAGATATCCAAACTAACCTCGCCCTTTTCATTTAGTATCCTGATGACGTCTTTAATTTTCACGTTTTTGTCACCATTTAATCCTAAATTCTCTTCTCGTTCTGGCATCTATTTGAGCTAAAATCTTTTTAAGTTTTTCATCCGTGATTCTCTCGGTTATCTGGCCGGCTTGGTATAACTGAACGAGAATTAACTCTACTTGTCTCGCAAGCTCAGGCCTCACAAGCTTAACCCTCGCGAGCCTTTCCCTCGCCTCAGGTGTGAGAATTTGCTTCATTATGGCATTTAGCTGAGCTTCTAATTCCATCTCCTGCCTTACCCTTTCTTCTTCCTCTTTCTGCTGCTCTGCAAGTCTCTTCTGAAGCTCCAAAAGTTTTTTCTTTCTAATCTCCTCTATGTCCTCAGCCATTTTTCTCTCACCCCGCCGAGTGAATTTATGATATGGCAGTTAAAAAGTTATTGCAGAGATTGCAAAAAGTTTAAAGAACTAGTGTATACTATACACTGGAGGTAGAAATGAAAAACAAGATGATAGTAAGCCAGTGCATCATGGCACTTCTATTTTTCACGGTATTGTTGCCCCCAATAAATGCCTCTTCAACGGCATGGTGTGAAAGTTGTTCTCAAGTTGTAATTGCAAATGAAGGTATCTTCGCTTACAACGGCAGTGATTTTATCGACTTAACATGGCACTTAAAAACTGGGATAACTGATCCCTCTGACCTTCGAGAATTTATCTCAAATGTTGAAGTTGTCACCCTTGGAAATCTGGTTCTAGTGTACTCCAACTATCACGACTCTATCTATATGGGAATTTACAATGGTAGTGTTCCAATTAAAATGAGCCCTGTTGTGGAGTGGTACTCTTGGGGCCCAAAAGATATAATAGTTTACAATGGCAGTATCTTCTTTGTCGCTGAGAGCGGTGGTGGTCCTCATTATGCAAGTGATGTTGTGTTTCAGCTGGATCCACAAACACTTAAAGTTGAGAAAAAATGGGATCTCGCTTGGGATGCCAGAGAAGCAATAGCTCCAGATAACGCTGGCAATACGCCCTATGCTTGGGTTAATCTTGGGTTAGATAAAAAAGGAATGCTGTGGGCAAAAGTGGACATGATATTTCCAAACACAACTCTTTACTATCTATACAATGGAACTGATTTCATCATGACTAATAAAACTCCAAAAATCCATCCATATACGGCACCTTATGGAACGTTTAAAATTGAGATCAATCGTGGTTTAATGTATCATCTTCCTACATTTTATTCTCTGTATGTTCCGACTCGCTATATCCTCGTAGAGAACAAAAGAAGGAAAGATGTTACAGACGAGATAAAAAGGCTCGCCAGAAGTGTTGAGCCATTATACCCGATTATGGGTTTCTGGGACGAGAGTAGAGGGGAGTGGATTGTTACTTACCTTCTCTATGGCCTTCCCTTGGCTTATAGGGTCAATAAAACTTGTGCTACACCTCTTGATATCGATTATTTGCCCCTCGCCAGTTATCTGGGAGATTATGTTGTTTTGGGCAATGGAACACTAAGATGGAAAAATTATACGGTGGAAATTCCAACAATAAGACAGTCTGGAGACACTTATTATCCCTGGCAGGAAGGATATGTTTCGTTGGAACTTTATCAAAAGAATGGACACCCTGTAATAGCACTTCCCTGGGAAGTACGACAAAATGAAAGTAGAAGATCAAAAAAGGGATATCTTGCTTACGAGGTCACCGAAAAAGGCTTCTTAATACTCAATACAACTGACGAAAGAAAACTGGGCAAAAACCTAATCCCACCAAGAGTGTTTATGGGCAAATGGAACAATATGACAGGAGTACTTATAGTTAGTATCTCAAATAAAACAGCTTTTCTTATAACAGAGAATGGAAAAATCCCAGTAAACTTCACCGTAGCAAAAAGAACCAGCCACGTTGTGGTTGGAAATGATACCTTTTTATTTATGACGTATCATGAAGCGTATGTTCTACCGCCATGGACGGAGCCAATAGATGTAAACAAAATACTTGAACAATCTCGCAAATTGAACTGGGAATGTCCAAAAGAAAAAGAAGATGAATGGATAAAAAAGGTTACTCCCTTTGCAGGAGTTGTCACAATTGCAGTTTTCATAACGCTATTAATATTTTTGGAGAAAAGGAAATGAGAGTTTACATTCAGTACTTCTTAAGCTCTGGGATTACCTCTTCGAGCTCCTTCTTGAGCTCTGTAGCTGCTTTGTCAAGGAAGCTCCTTCCCTTTGGTGTAACTACCCTTCCCTCTCCAGGTACCTTTGTGACAAACCCTGCCGCTTCAAGCTGCTGAAGGGCTTTCCTAATTATGCTTCCGCTTCCCTTGTAGAAGTGCTCTGGAGCGTGTCCTCTGTTCTTCCTTCCACCGTACCAAGTCCTTAGCCTTTCAATACCAACTGGCCCGTCAATGTATATCTTTCTGAAGACTGAAGCCACTCTATAATACCACCAATCGTCTTGCTCTGGGAGTCTCTCCTTATGCCTGCCGGTTTTAACGAAGGGTGCCCACTCAGGTGGCTTTATTTCGGGAATCTCTTTCAATTTTTGAGCTACCCTCTCAACGAGTAAATCACCGGGAACGTCATAAACTGTTGCCATTCTTCACTCCCTCCCTTTCTTGAACTTTTTCCTAAATTGAGCAATGTCGAGCTTGACTTTCTTAACGGGTTTTTCCTCCCGTCTCTCTTTCGAGAGTTCCTTAAGCTTGAGCTTCTTTAAATACTTTTCCCATCCCTCTCTGGGACGGAACAATATAAACCTTTTGCCCCTCACGTCAATAAGTTCACTATCTGTAAGCTCCGCAACTTTTTCTGCTATCGCTTTTCTGTCCATCTGGGTTGATATTAAAGCACCTTTTTTTATTTCAACTTTTAATATCCCGTCTTTCTTAAGCTGAGTATTGATCTCGTCAATGACGCTATCATCTAACCCTCTCTTACCAACCCACGCTTTAGGTTCAATATCGTAATATTTAGCCCTTATAGCCCTTCTCACCTTTCCAGGTAAGCGCTTTTCCATCTCTCTCACCTCAAGTAATCTCGCCCTTACTCACGGACGCGAAGTTTTTTAGGAGAGGCCCTTTTTAAACCTTGCTTAAGGTATTGCACACCTTTGATCAAAAACCCTTATTAAGTTTTGGTCTTAACGTTATATTGGTGATTGCAATGAAAGTGCTGTTTTTAAGTGCGGATGGATTTGAGGATTTGGAGTTAATATACCCCCTCCATCGCATAAAAGAGGAAGGACATGAGGTATACGTGGCAAGCAACAAGAAGGACACCATAACCGGAAAGCATGGCTACTCTGTAAAGGTTGACCTGCTGTTTGACGAAGTAGATCCAGATGAGTTTGATGCACTCGTATTGCCCGGCGGAAGAGCTCCAGAGATAGTTAGGATAAACCCAAAGGCCGTTGAGATAGCTAAAAAGATGTTTGAGGCTGGAAAGCCAGTAGCGACAATATGCCACGGCCCGCAGATACTAATCTCTGCCGGAGTTTTAAAGGGAAGAAAAGGAACATGTGTTGTCACAATAAAAGACGACCTCATAAACGCGGGTGCAGAGTACATTGACAAGGAAGTTGTCGTTGATGGGAACTGGGTAAGTTCAAGACATCCCGGGGATTTATACGCCTGGATGAGAGAATTTGTAAAGCTTTTGAAGTGAATTTTTCCTTCACTTTTATTTTTAGGTTTAAGCTTACAAGTAACAATTCCGTTTGGCATGTTTTGAAAAAAGAATCTGGATTAATAAAGATAGATTTTAAGTTCGAATTTTCGATGAACACCTTGCAGAGCTTTCTATAAACGTTGATAAACTCTCAAAAACAATATTGGCTCCTAGATAAGAAGCAAATTTGAGAAATTGGAGACTTTTGAACAAACAGAAACCAAACAGAATGATTTCATGAAAAAAGCTTAAATAGGAGTTTTTCATTAATTAGAAACAAGTAAATAGATTAGATACATTAGTGGGAAGTTATGGAACTCCATGAAGCTTAGAGGTTTCACAGCTTCCCTAAAATATGAAGAACCCAATAGTTAGTATGGTGGTTGAATATGAAAGAAGATTTTGAGACCTCTGTATGGAATTACTTGAAAAGCCTAAAATGGGGAGAATATGTAATAGTGGAGCACAGTTCCAGTGATCCCACACATCTACTTTTTTACGTTATAATCAACCAACTGAAGAAAAGCGATGTTCCGTTTGTAGTTATAGACGTGCTTGATAAGTACTACCTCCTTAGAATGCATTTAGCAAGTGCCGGGATTGATACGAACATACTGGATGATATTCCGGTGATTAAACTAGGAGGAGTGCGCCACGTTGGGAAGATTACAAGTCTAGTCGAGAGAGTTGAAATTTCTCAAGATGCTCCGGTGTGGATACGACACTATCGGGATGCCCTTCGCAGAGTCGAAGAAAAGCTCGGCAGATATGTCAAGCTAATAGTGGGGATAGATTCACTGTTGCAACTCTACGAAGATAACATCTGGGAGCTTAATGCCTTAATGCTTGCAGGATTTGCTAGTATGATGGGAGACAAAGCTAGCAAGGGAATTGTGTTCCTAAATTCATCCGTACTTAACCCAAAGACAGTTTTAAAGCTTGAGGAGATATTCCCTCGGGTTTTAAAGCTAGAACTAAAAGAAGGGCAGCTAATCCTTAGGGTAGAAAAATCCGTTGATTTTGACGAGTACGGGCAAGAAATCAAAGTGAATGCCCAAAAACTGCAGGATGAACTGAGAACGTGAATTAAAAATCAGAAAATCAAAATATCAAAGGAGATCAGAGAACTCCCCTGTCTCTGTTCTCCCCTCTAGTTAATTCAGCTCTGCCTTTGCTGAACATTTCCTCTATTTTCTTGTAGTACTCTATCGTCTCCTTGCTAACACTTGGGCCGACCTTCTTGAGTGCTTCCTCAAAGTCTTTCATTGTAACTTTGACTTTCTGCCTAATCTCGCTTGCCCTTGTGCCGGGCTTGATAATGCCCTCTGCTATTGCCCTTCTCATGGCATTTAATGCCGCCTCTCTCACAACTGCTTCAATGTCAGCACCTGTGTATCCTTCGGTTCTCTTTGCTAGCTCCTCCAAGCTAACGTCCTCTGCCAGTGGAACGTTCCTTGTGTGGACTTTGAAGATCTCAAGCCTTGCCTTCTCATCCGGTGCTGGAACAAGGATGAGCCTATCGAACCTTCCCGGTCTAAGTAAAGCCGGATCAAGAATGTCAGGCCTGTTTGTGGCAGCAATAACCACAACACCACTGTTCTCCTCAATCCCGTCCATCTCCGTGAGCAGCTGGTTAATAAGCCTATCTGTAACTCTATTGACGTCTGTACCCCTTCTTGGGGCTATAGCGTCAATTTCGTCAATGAACACCACCGTAGGAGCAGCTTGTCTTGCCTTCCTAAAGATCTCCCTTATGTTCTTCTCGCTCTCTCCAACCCACTTGCTAAGAACTTCTGGCCCTCTAATGCCTATGAAGTTAGCTTCGCTCTCTGTTGCCACTGCCTTAGCTAGCAGGGTCTTACCAGTTCCTGGGGGACCATATAGGAGGATTCCCTTCGGTGGAGTGATTCCCATGGCCATAAACGCCTCAGGATACTTGAGGGGCCACTCCACAGCTTCTCTGAGCTGTTGCTTGACATCTTCAAGGCCTCCAATGTCTTCCCACCTAACGTTGGGAACCTCTAAGAGTACTTCTCTTAGAGCTGAAGGCTCAACCATCTTTAGAGCTTCGTAAAAGTCCCTCCTGGTTACCTTGAGCTCTTCAAGTACCTCCTTTGGAATGCTCTCTGCCTCGAAGTCTATCTTGCCCTCCTCGATGAGTCTTCTTAACGCAGCCATTGCGGCTTCTCTCGCTAATGCTGCCAAGTCAGCACCAACGAAGCCATGAGTCTTCTCAGCAAGCTCCTCAAGGAGAAGGTCAATCAAACGATGCCTAACTTCTTCATAGAGCCTCTCGTCAATCTCGCTGAGTAATCTCTTAATGTCCTCGTCCTTGTCGGGAGTTTTGTCTATCTTCTTAAGAGCCATCTCGGCAGATTCTCTGAACCTATCGTCCTGCTTAAGCTCCTCAAGGATTCTCTTAACGTCTCCTTTCCTGAAGTCAGGTTCAATTGGCATTCCCCTTGTGTGGATTTGGAGTATTTCCTTTCTTCCCTGCTTGTCTGGAACACCAACTTCAATCTCCCTATCAAACCTACCAGGCCTTCTAAGAGCTGGATCCACTGCATCCGGCCTGTTAGTTGCACCAATGACTATTACCTTGCCCCTGCTCTTTAAGCCGTCCATTAGGGTAAGCAACTGAGCGACAACTCTCTTCTCGACTTCACCTGTAACTTCTTCTCTCTTTGGTGCTATTGCATCAATCTCGTCAATGAAGATTATGCTCGGAGCGTTTTCCTCTGCCTCCTTGAAGACTTCTCTGAGTCTTTCTTCGCTTTCTCCGTAGTACTTGCTCATGATTTCTGGACCGTTAATTGCTATGAAGTGAGCATTAGCCTCATTAGCCACAGCCTTAGCTAGCAAAGTCTTACCAGTACCAGGAGGACCATAAAGCAAAACACCCTTAGGCGGCTCAATGCCGAGCTTTTCAAAGACTTCTGGGTGCTTGAGTGGAAGCTCAATCATCTCTCTGATTTTCTGTATAACATCTTTGAGACCACCAATGTCTTCGTAGGTAACTCCTAGGGCTGGTGTCTTTGCAACCTCCTTTACGGGCTTCTCTGAGATCGTAAACTCGGTAAACTCCGTTATTTGTACTACTCCAGAAGGTGTAGTTGCCGTAACAACAAAAGTAAGCTCTTGTCCAAGAACGCCTATTCTAATGTAGTCTCCCCTAACCACTGGTCTACCAACTAGCCTTGAGTGAAGCCAGTCGACAAAGTCTTGACCAAATCTAATGGGCTCTGTAGGAGCTAAAACAACTCTCTGTGCTTCTTTGACCTCTGCCTTTCTTATGGTCACCTCATCTCCAAGACCAACGCCGGCGTTCTTTCTTATTGTACCGTCCATTCTAATTATGTCAAGCCCCTCGTCCTCTGGATATGCGGGCCAAACCACTGCAGCTGTGTTTTTGGTACCGATAATCTCCACTATGTCACCAGGTTGAACGCCAATTTTTCTCATTGCACTCCTATCAATCCTAACAATCCCCCTACCAACATCCCTCTGGTAAGCGGAAGCAACTTTAAGCTTGATTTCTCTCTTTTCTGCCATTTACACCACCTCCATATTTTTAGCAGATGATCGTGATATCACTTATTTAAGCAAAAATTCAAAAAATAACGAAAGGGATCACTCAATCTTAACCTCAAATCCTTCTTTTTCTTCCTTCTTTGTCGGGTGCTTCTTGGGAACCCTTATCTCAAGGACACCATTGTTGTACTTGGCCTTTGCCTTCTCTGGGATGACTTCCTCTGGCAATCTGATAACCCTTCTGTAGCCGCTGTAGTATCTCTCTATCCTTACTGCACCTTCTCTTTCAAGTTCTTGTTCTCTTTTGACCTGGGCTTCGATGTAGATTGTATCACTGGTTACCCTTACTTTGATGTCCTCTTTTCTGACTCCTGGAAGCTCAGCGGTAATAACGAACTCTTCACCGGTGTCAAAGATGTCAACGAATGGCTCTCTCCATACGCCCTCGCTTCTCATTTCAAATTCTTCCCTTGGCTCGCCGAATCTTCTGTAGCTCCAGAGTCTGGGACCCCTGAAGAATTCATTGAATATCTCATCGATCTCTTCCTGAATCTCTCTCATTATGTCAAACGGGTCCCATATGTCTCTTCTCCACCATCTCCTTGCCATTTCCCTCACCTCCCACCGCTTTTGGTTACCAATAGTTATTAAAATAATAACCCTTTATAAACTTTTCGATTTTAGTATAAAAGGGTAAGATTAACCTCACCGCAAGATTTATAAAGCGGGTTTAACCTTCTATAGTTTGAGTGCGGGGCGGTAGCTCAGCCTGGGAGAGCGCCGGACTGAAGATCCGGGTGTCGGGGGTTCAAATCCCCCTCGCCCCACCACGTTTTTCCTGTTCTGCGGAAACATAAAAATTTAAAAGTCTCATTCCATAGTGAGTTTCGGTGATGATAATGAAGGGCATCGTATTGAGCTACATGAGAAGTAAAGAGAACCAGCACAACAACCACATGATTATCAAACCTATCGGAATTGACAGCAGAGAGCAGGCATCAGGGCTAATAGGGAAGAAGGTAATATGGAAGAGCCCAAGCGGAAAGCTCCTTGTTGGCAAGATTACAAGAACCCACGGCACAAGAGGGGAAGTAAAGGTAAGGTTCGAGAGGCCTTTGCCCGGCCAAGCTCTAGGAGACTATGTTGAAATAAAGTGAACCCTCTTTCCTCTTTTTTGGAGGCAACTTAATGGAGCTAATCAAACTCAAAGAAGGGAAAGCTGAGATTCTTGTGCCTAAAGCAGAGCGTATTTACGACGCTCCCGTATTTTACAATCCGGTAATGGCATTAAACAGAGACTTGAGCGTTCTCCTCCTAAAGGTTGTAAAAGCAGAGAGAGTTTTAGACGCTTTATCCGCCACAGGTATTAGGGGAATAAGATACGCCTTGGAAACCGAAGCGGATGAAATCTGGCTCAACGATATAAATCCCGAGGCGTTTAAGCTGATAATTGAGAATTTAAAGCTCAATTTTGAAGGAGAACTAAAGATTAATGAGAGATCCGCAACTTTAAAGGACAAAAAAACGTTAATAGCCACAAACAAAGATGCAAACCTTTTAATGGCCGAAAAGTTCAGGTACTTTGACTTCCTTGACCTCGATCCTTTTGGCTCTCCAGTGGAGTTCCTAGATTCTTCCCTTAGGAGTTTAAAGAGAAAAGGAGTCCTTGCACTGACGGCAACAGACACAGCTCCCCTTTGCGGAGCTCATCCAAAGGCATGTCTGCGAAAGTATAATGCAAAGCCAGTAAGGGGAGAATTATGCCACGAAAGCGGTTTGAGGATTCTAATTGGAACTGTTGTCAGGTATGCGGCAAAATACGATCTTGGTGTTGAGGTTCTCTTTGCCTACTATAAAGACCACTACTTCAGAGCGTTCTTAAGGCTAAAAGATGGTGCAAAGGAAGGAGATAAGGCCCTCAAAAACCTTGGATATCTCTACTTCGATACAAAGGCGGGAGAGTTTGAAGTTGAGAGGGCTTTCTTGCCAAGTAAACCGGATGCCTTCGGACCGCTGTGGCTTGGCCCCCTTAAGAACCAGGAAATCGTGGAAAAGATGAACGCCGAGGATAAAGGCGAACTGGCTGAGAAAAAGAAAGTCTCCAAATTTTTGAACGTTGTTGTTGAAGAGCTCGACGTGCCCTTTTTCTACGATATCCACGCTCTGGCAAGGAGAAACTCCCTTGAGGTGAGAAAGCTTTCAGATATAGCGGCTATGCTCCAAGAAAAGGGATATAGGGTTAGTAGAACGCACTTTTCTCCCACGGCAATAAAAACCGACGCTCCTTTTGAAGAGGTTCTGGAGGCATTAAAAGCCCTTCAGTAGCTAAACCTTTATGTACTTCCATTTTCCCCCCTTAAATATCCACCAGAAGAAGAGCGCCGTTGTGAATGTCTCCAGCGTCATTGCAAGCCATGCCGCAATAACCCCCATTCCCCTAATGTGGATTATCCAGAAGGAGATTCCAAAGCCGAGAATGTAGGAAGGTATTATTCTAAACAAGAGCTTGCTTATTGCCGTTACGTACATCGGGCTCTTCGTGTCTCCAGCACCTCTGAGGGCACCACTGAGGACAAAAATCCATCCAAGGGGAATCTCACTTATCCCCACGATTATGAGATAAATGCTTGCGAGCCTAAGAACTTCAGCATAGTTCGGGTCGCTCTTTGTGACAAACGGCATGACAAGGTATTTGGGAAAGACCACCAAAATTATCGCCATGACCCCCATAAACACAGAGACCATTTTTAATGCCTCATAGACCACTTTTTCAGCCTTTTCTGGATTTCCCTCTCCAAGGCTCTGGCCAACCAAAGCCGATGCAGCAACGTTAAACCCAAAAGCCGGCATATAAGCAATGCTCTCCACCCTAAGTCCAACTTGGTGGGCTGCTAGTGCTATGGTACCAAAACGCGTGACGATGCTAATGTAGAGGAAGTTGTAAAAGCTGAATATAACCCTCTCAATGGTTGCAGGGATTCCTATTCTTAAGATTCTCTTTATGGTTTCGAATTCAGGTTTAAACGATGGTCTAAACTTTAAAACGAGAGAACCCTTTAGAAAGAGAACCAATCCCACTATAAAGGCAATGAGAATTGACAAGCCTGAAGCTAACGCCGCTCCAACGACCTCAAGTCTTGGAAGACCAAAATGCCCGAATATTAAACCGTAGTTTAAGAAAACGTTTGCCCCGTTGGTCAGGAGGCTCAGCTTCATTGGGGTTTTTGTATCTCCAGCACCTCTAAGGGCACTAAAAGCTGCAAATGCCATAAAATTCACAGGATAAAACAGGAAGAATACACGTATGTACGAGTACCCAAGTCTCACAACCTCTTCACTCGCACCCATTATTCTCAACGCATCATCTCCAAAGAAAAGACCGAACAGCATCACCGGAATGCTCATTATAAATGCCAGATATATGCTCTGCTCAAGCACCTTCTCAGCGGTTTCAATGTCCTTAGCCCCCACAAATCTGGCAACCAGTGCAAGAGTTCCAGTAGAGATTGCAAACATGAGTGGCATCATAAACCAAGAAAACTGCCCTCCAAGGCCAACGCTTGCTATAGCCAAAGAGCCGAGCTGTCCTACCATTATCATATCCACTAGGTTTACCAGAGTTTGGCCTATATTAGCGAGGATAGCAGGCCATGCCAGTGACCATAGCTTTTTTCTTAGTTCGCCGTCCATGGTGCTCACTTAGATTGTTGTCTTAACGATTAGAGACAGAATAAAAAGAAGCATAGGGGGTTAAAAATCTTTTGCTAGAATGGAATCAAGGTTGAAGACCTTAAGACCAAAACGCTCCAAGGTTGATTCTATCTGCTCTTCGCTCAATCTGTAATCAAAAACAAATCCTTTTAACCCCGCTTTTGCTTCTTCTTTGCTAAATCCAAAGAGGCTAACCATTATCTCCAAAGCTTCTTTCTTCCTTTCCTCTAACCTTTCGGTGTTCTCCCTGTACAACTCCATAAATTCTTTGAAGATCTCCCCGTTAGTTTTTAGAAACTCTCGGTTTACCCCCAAAGTACAGCAGGGGAATAACCCAAACTTTTCCGTGTACCTATACACCTTAAACCCTTTCTTCTCCAGCTTGCTCAGATAGGGCTCCCATATGCTCAGACCGTCGATCTCCCCTTCCAGAAATGATTTCATAATCTCCTCCGGCTTCTTGAAATAGACCACGTTCACCTTGCCAATGAGATCGTGCTTTTCCAGAAAGAGCTTCAGCATCGTTTCCATCGTGGAGAGCTCGGACGAGCCTATGGTTATCCCCTCTTTGAGTTCTTTCCTAACAACAAGGCCACTTCCCCCGAAACCACAGCCCGCAGCGATTTTCAAGCTCTTGGTCAAAAGTCCAAAAAGTACTTGGGTCACTAATGGTGAACATGCCAGATCAACTTTGCCCAATGCTAAAGCATTTGTAAGCTCCAAGGCGCTGCTGTAAACGATTACCCTAACATCGTGCTTTTTTTCAAGATCTCTGGCTGTCAAAAGGGCATGAGGATACTCAGCGGCCTTTAACACCCCAAGTCTGAGAAGCCCCTTAATAGGAAATGGTGCTTCTTCAACAAGCCATATCCTATAGGCTTTTTTTCCTATCTCTCTTCTTACAATCATTTTTTCAGATTCCAGGCTTTCAATCGCCTCGGCTATTGTGGATCTGGAGTAACCGAGTTCGTAGAGTTCACTTTGAAGTGCCCCTTCATGAGATTTTTCCCTAAGATACTCCAAAATATCATCTTTAGCACTCATGAGAAAGGATAAGAATGCAGTGCTTTTATAATTTATCTCCAAAAAGAAAGAAAATCAGAGGACGTTCTTTGCCTTCTTCCACTTGTGACTCCAGCTGTATTTCCTTAGTCGCCTGCTTCTTCCAAAACCGCAAGCTGCACAGTAGCCTTTTCTAACGTTGAAGGCTTTTCTCCCGCATCTTCTGCACTTTATGTGAGTGGGAGTTCTGTTTCTTTTTCCATGAGGAGCTGTTCCACTTCCCACGAAGCCTCACCTCTCGCTCATTCTATCTCAACCGGGGAGATAGCCAACACATTGTCCCCTCTAATAACGATCTTGCCATAATTCTTCTTTGGCTCACCATCTTCAATAAGCTGGGCATCAGCCAAAACAACGTTCAGGTGGATATCATAACCGATGAGTCTTCCTCTAAACTCGGCTCCTCTCTTGAGGATCACCAAAACTTCCTTATCAAGTGACTTGTGTATAACATCGAGTGGTCTTTCCGCCATTTTTCTTCCCTCCTAAATAATCAAAGATAGAGTTCACAGTGATAACGGGAAGCTTGCTTTATAACTCTTTCCCTTCTTGAGCATAAGTCTAATTAAGGGGAGAAGCAAAAGAGAGTGAGGGTGAAAAAATGAAGCTAATTGATGTATCAAGAACGGTCATGGAGCAGGTCTTAGGAGTTGAAAAGGGAGAATTCACAATACGCTGAGGTGATAGCATGGAAATTGGGGTTGTAGGAAAACCAAACGTGGGGAAGTCTACATTTTTCGCCGCTGCTACGCTTGTGGATGTGCAAATAGCGAATTATCCTTTCACAACAATAGAAGCCAACATAGGAGTTAGCTACGCAACCGCGGAGCATCCATGCAAAGAGCTCAACTGCACTCCAAATCCACAGAACTACCAGTACAAAGACGGAATTGCCCTAATTCCAATAAAGATGATAGACGTTGCTGGATTAGTGCCCGGAGCTCATGAAGGAAGGGGTTTGGGGAACAAGTTCTTAGACGACTTAAGGATGGCATCCGCTCTAATACATGTGGTTGATGCAACTGGAAAAACCGATGCCGAGGGACAACCAACTGATTACCACGATCCCGTCGAGGATATAGAATTTTTGGAGAAAGAAATAGACTACTGGATATATGGAATTCTAAGAAAAAACTGGGAGAAGTTTGCCAAGAGAATAAAAATGCAGGGTTTAAAGCTTTCTAAGGCAATAGCTGAGCAGCTTACTGGAATTGGGGTTAGCGAAGATAACGTACTCGATGCCATGCACAGGGTAAATTTAAGCGATGATCCAACAAAATGGAGCGATGAGGAGTTGTTTAACTTTGTGCGAGAGCTCAGGAAGATAAACAAGCCCATAATCATAGCCGCAAACAAAGCCGACGCTGCCGATGATGAGCAGATAAAGCGATTAATAGGAGAAGGTGAGAAAAGGGGATACATCGTAATGCCGACATCGGCCGCTGCCGAGCTAACACTCAGAAAAGCCGCTAAAGCAGGCTACATTGACTACATCCCAGGATCGGGAGATTTCAAGATCTTAAAGCCTTTGAACGAAAAGCAAAAGCACGGGTTGGAGCTAATTAGGGAGAAGGTGCTCAACAGATTTGGCTCAACAGGAGTTCAAGAGGTGATAAACAGAGCAGTTTTTGAGCTCCTTCAGCTAATTCCAGTTTATCCCGTGGAGGATGAGCACAAGCTAACAGATCAATTTGGAAACGTTCTGCCGCATGTGTTCTTAATGAAGAAGGGCTCAACGCCGAGAGACCTTGCGTTTAAAGTGCACACCGATTTGGGAAGGACCTTCCTTTATGCCATCAATGCTAAAACCCACAGAAGAGTGGGAGAAGACTACGAGCTTCAGTTCAACGACATCATAAAGATAGTTGCCATCGCTAGGTAGATCCTTTTTCTTTTATAAGCTCCTGGTAAAGCCTTGGCTCAACATCTTCCTCCTTTAGTCCAAGTCTCCTCGCAACTTTCCATATCTCCCTTTTAGCATCTTCCACGTTATCGCTTATGACCTCTATATCCAGAAAATCCCCAAGTCCCTCAACCCGGTTTAGCTCAAAAGTAACGTTGCCAAGCCTGTACACATGTCGGTGTTTCTTAACCCATATATCCTCTTTAAATCCTAAACGCTTTAAAATATCCCTAATTTTGTCAAAATCCTTCACTTCTACCTCTATTTCATCAAACTCCTCATTTCTCTTGTCTTTGATCTCCTTGTATCCCAAGATTACTTCACCTGTATTTACAATACGCCTAATGCGAAGAAGGTTGGGGAGAGGAATATCAAAGTAGAGATCCTCCTGAACTTCCTCTCTAACCAGTTCAGCTCCTAGTCTCTCTATCTTCTCCTTTATTTCATCGAAGAGGACTTTGAATTTCACTTCAACTTCCATACTAGATCCCTAGAAGCAATCCCTTAATTTCCTCTCCCTTCTTGAACTCTTCTATTGGATAAACTACAATCTCCCGTACGCTTGGTATGCTTTTTATATTTTCCTCAATGAACTCATTTAACTCCTTTTTTGTTTCCGCCCCAACGAGAGCCACTATCCGCTCATCCTCAGTTTTTGCCACCAAGAGAACATTGGGGAGGTTTGCCAGGTTTTTTGATACATACTCGAGGTATCTGCCTAGGAACTCCTCTATAACTGGTTTTTCTATCCCTAAGACTATGAAGGCAACCTCCTTAGGCCTTGCGGCTTCACCCAGGACTATCGTGTATTTTTCTATAACTCCCCTCTCAATGAGCTTCTTTATTCTAAAGTGTATGGTGGACTCTGGCTTACCCAACCTCTCGCTAATTTCTGAAATTGTTACCCGGGCATCTTCCTTGAGCACCTTCAAAATCGCTCTATCCAGATCATCTAAATATATCACCTTACTCCCCCCACCGCCTGTACAAATTATGGGATATGCTGAGAACATCTAAAATTTTTCCAATTATAAAATTAACGATGTCGTCTAAATTTTTAGGCTTATGGTAATAACCTGGAGATGCTGGCATAACAATAGCTCCTGCTTGGGTAACCTTTAACATGTTTTGGATATGCACCAAGTTTAAAGGGGTCTCCCTTATCAGCAATACTACCTTCCTTCGTTCTTTTAGAGCAACGTCTGCAGCCCTCGTAATAAGGTTATCAGCATACCCATTAGCTATAGCACTCAGTGTTTTCATTGAACACGGAGCCACAACAAGGGCATCAAACCCATAAGAACCAGAGGCTATTGGTGCAAAGAGATCATTCTCCCTGAAATCAGGCTTAAATTCAATGCCTAGTTCATACTCTATAACCTTCAAAGCCGTCTCCGAGGCAACGCTAACGACCTCATGCCCCAACTCTTTTAGAACCTCAACTAATCGAATCCCATAAATAACTCCACTCGCCCCAGTAATGGCAACCACGATTCTCATAGCTCTTCACCATTTCGCGTACTTTTATGTTTAGGTACTTAAAATACTTTGTGAAGTTCGCAAGGGATGCATTGTTTTTCGAAACAATGTTTATAAGGTTAAGTTGCTCATATTTACACTCAGGTGTGAAGATGAAGGGAAATGACTACGCAGAGGTTCTTCTCAAAAAAGCCCTAGAGCTCACAAGGCTCTTGGACATTAAAGCCTTAGTTGTAATTGGCATAGAACTAAAAAAGCCCCCCAAAGTGGACATACCAATCCTTCTAGTGGGGAGAGAAACAAGCAGACAACATAACCTTAAAACCCTTCCCCTTCCCCTCTCAATGGGAACCAAAAATCTCGTAAATTTAGCTTCGAGCTTTATGATAGCCGAGGGGATAATCAAAGAGGGGGAAACGTTCATATACGTGACCCCATCCACGTTGGGCATTAGAAAAGCTAAAAAAGCAGTAGAGGTCGAAGATGAGTTTTTCTCCCAAATTGAACACATTTTCCAGGAAGTTCTTGAGCTTGCCATAGAGCTTAGCCTTGAGGGCAGGGAAGGAAAGCCAATAGGGACGATATTCGTAATAGGAGATACAAAAAACGTTATCAAACATTCCCATCAGATGGTGCCAAATCCCTTTAAGGGATACAAAATAAACATCTTTGATAAGGGGAGTAAAGAGATCATAAAGGAATTTGCCTTTTTAGATGGAGCTTTTGTTATAAGCAAGTCGGGTAGAGTATTATGCGCAGGAAGGTATTTGGATATTGATTTTAAGAAGGTAAGTGTGAACATTCCTTCTGGATTAGGGAGCAGGCACTTGGCAGCAGCAGGAATTTCAAAAGTTACCAAAGCAATAGCGATAACGGTCTCAGAGAGTGGGATAGTGAGGGTCTTCAAAGATGGAAAGATAATCTTCGAGTACAACCCAAGACTGCATTAAATAAAAAATAAAGGATCAGAAGAGCCATTGGTTTTCTATACACTCATCACATGGCGGCTTTTCTGCTGCTATTGCCTTGAACTTTGAGTATATACACTCCGGCAGTCCCAGAGGGCATCTTTCCGGGGTAAGTTCTGGCCTTACCTTAGTCGGGTCAAGCTTTATCTTTAGATACGCCTCGTACTCCTCAACTTTCTTCCATGGGAGTACTTTGGCACCGTATATTACGAGATTGTCATGAATTCTTGCGTAGTCTCCAATTACTGCGTTCTCTTTTAGGATAACGTTTCTGCCAACTACGACACCTTCTCCAAGAATTGAGTCCTTCAGCTCACTTCTCTCCCTTATTATATCGTGTCCCAGGAGTATTGACCTCTTGAGGTATGCCTTGTCCTCAATAATAGTGTTTGGCCCTATGTAAGTGTAGGCTTTGATTTTGACTCCATGTCCTATCTTGACACCTCTGTCAATGTATACCGGCCCTTGTATCTCAACATCCTCTGGCACTTCAGCTCCTTCTTTTACTGTATAATAGCCATTGTTTTTAGCTATCTCATCTAGCGCAACTTGGTGAGCATAGAAGAAATCTTCTGGAGTTCCCAAGTCGACCCAATAGTTTTCTCTTGGCATCATGTATCCATAAACTTGTCCCTGACTTACAAGTCTTGGAAGGATTTCTCTCTCAAAGTATATTTCTTTTCCTTTGGGTATTTCCTTCAAAACTTCTTTGTTGACCATGTAAATTCCCGCATCTACTATGTTGCTCTTAGGCTTTAGAGGCTTTTCTTCAAAATCAATTATCTTTCCTTCTTCGTCTGTAACGACGACACCGTATTTCTCTGGATCATAGACCTTTGTAAGTGCTACCGTTACAAGCCCCTCGTTTTCTCTGTGTGCTTTTATAAGCTCCTCAAAGTTGAAGTTAGTAAAGACGTCTCCGTAAATAACTAAGAACTCCTCACCTACAAACTCTTCAATGTTCTTAAGGGCTCCTCCTGTTTCTAAGGGCATTGGATCATTGACAAACCTAATATCCTTTGGATAATCGCTCATCTTGTCCTCTATAAATTCCCTAATCTCCCCTCTCATGTAGTGTACTGAAAGGATAACCTCGTCGATCTCCTTTATCTTCTCCAAGTTTTCGAGTATGTACTGGAGATTTGGCTTGCCAAGAACCGGGATCATGGGCTTTGGTCTAGTTGAAGAGAGTGGCCTTAATCTTGTTCCAAAACCACCAGCAAGAATAACCGCTTTCATAGTATCACCAATAATACATTAGGCTATCGCCTTAAATATTTTACGTGGATTAAATATTCCCTCAATGAACAGATTTTCAGCCTATGTATTCTTCTTGTCATCCTTCTTGAGCTCATAGAGGCTGCCTTTAAACACAACTGCCCGGACAAATTTTCTTTAGAGGACAATTCTGGCACGAAGAGCCCATCTCGACTTTTTCCACGTAGCCCAGGCTTTCTAGGATTTTTATAATTCCTTCAACCTCATCAACCGTAAGATCTAACCTCTCAGCTATTTCCTTGGATGTTCTCACTCCACTCTTTATCAATTCCAGCACATCATCAAGTTTCCCCATCTACTTCACCCATCAAAACCCAAGCAAGAGACCAATGTTGTAAACGAGTATGCCAACTAAGCTCGCAAGCAAAAGGTTGTAGAGAGAGGCTACCAAAGCCCACTTATTCCCTCCTTCGGCTCTTATTGCCCCTATTGTGGCTATACAAGGAATATACAAAGTGGTTACCAAGGCTAAGACAAATGCCTGTAGTGGAGTCATAGCACTCTGCATCAGCGATATGAGAGCCTCTTCGCTTTCTCCTATGCCGTATATTATGCCATATGTTGCAATAACGTTCTCCTTGGCTATTATCCCAAAGATCAAACTTACCGCAGCTTTCCAGTCAAGACCCATGAGCAGTGTAAAAGGCTCAAAAACTTTTCCAAGCTTTTCTGCATAACTCAAGCCGCTACCTATGGGTTCAGGATAAGTGCTTAGATACCATATCGCCACAGAGCCAAGTAGAATTACTGTACCAGCTTTCCTTAAAAATTCCTTGCTTCTCTCCCATGAATGCACTACCGCGACTTTCCATGATGGAAGAGAATACTCGGGAAGTTCTATTACGAACGGGCTCTCCTCTCCTTTAACAACAAATTTTCCAAGGATTAGAGCCGAAAGTAAAGCGAGAAAGAGGGAAATTGCATATATGCCCACTGCCACAAGGGCTTTATAGTCGCTAAAGAATGCCCCGGCTAGGAAAGTTATAACGACCATTCTTGCACTGCAGGGCACGAGTGGATTTATCAGCATGGTTAATATTCTGTCCCTTTCATCTTCTAACGTTCTTGTTGCCATTATAGCTGGAACGTTGCATCCAAATGCCAAAACCATCGGGATAAAGCTCTTTCCTGGAAGACCAAACTTTCTCATTATCCTTTCCATGACGACAGCCGCTCTAGCCATATACCCACTGTCTTCAAGAATTGACATTGCAATAAACAGCAAGAAAACCAATGGGAAAAAGCTTAACACTGAGCCAACACCGCCTATGATCCCATCAACAATAAGACCCCTCGCGGTTTCATTACCTATAAATGGCGCAACAAATTCACCGAATGATGCAAAAGCATTGTCCAGGAACTCCTGCATGGGAGTGCCTATTGTGAACACAAACTTGAACAGAACGTAGAATACTCCCAAAAGCCCCAAGAGTCCGTAAACTGGATGAGTGAGAATTCTATCTATCTGGTCGCTGAAAGTTTCTTTGACTTCTCCAAAGTGAGTGACGAATTGATGCATAAGCCGATCTATAAACTCGTACTTTTGATTTGCTATTACGATGTCAAGGGAGCGCTTATAGTAAACCTCCAGCTCGCTTATATGCTTAAGTATTTCATCCATTTTTTCCGGGCCGAGATAGTTCAAAACGAGCTTTATTACCTCTTGATCTCTGGCGAGGAGCTTTATTGCCAGCCATCTGATGTTGTACATCTCCTCCAATGGAGTCTCTCTCAAAAGGTTGGAGATGTGCTCTATCTCCCTTTCTATCGGTTCCTCGTATACGGGGATTATGGGACTTGCAGTTATTCTCCCCTCCGCCATGCTAGCTATTGTTCTTTTCAATTCTTCCAGCCCCTCACCCTCTTTGGCATTTGTTGGAACTACCGGAACCCCCAGAACCTTTTCCATTTTCTTAACATCAAAGCGAACTCCCCTTTTTCTTGCGATGTCGATCTTATTTAAGGCAATGACAACGTTTTTGACTCCCATCTCGAATATCTCCATCGTCAAAAAGAGGTTCCTCATAAGACAAGAGGCATCGACTATATCCACAATAACATCCGCATTCCCACTGAGAATAAAATTTCTCGCAATGAGTTCGTCTATAGAATCTGCGGTAAGAGAATACGTCCCCGGGAGATCTACTACCAAAAACTCCTTTTCGCGGTATTTCATTATCCCTTCTTTCTTTTCAACCGTTACTCCAGGCCAGTTCCCCACGTGCTGTCTAAGGCCAGTTAGGGCATTGAAGATCGTGGTTTTCCCTACATTTGGATTGCCCGCTAATGCAACGACTTTTAGACCATTTTTCTTTTCCTCGGGAACTTTTTCAGCACTGCAACAAGAGCTCATCAAAGCTCCCTCCTAACTATGATCTTCTCTGCCACACCTTTTCCCAGAGCTATCCGAGTATTCCCAATAGCGATTATATAAGGCCCCGGGTTGCCTGATTTGACCACAAAAATCTTTGTCCCGGGGGCTATTCCCATCCCCAAGAGCCTCTGCCTAGCCCTATGCCCCCCTTGGATGTCAACCACAATACCTTTCTCTCCCTCGCGCATCTGAGTTAACCGCACATACATGAGCATCACCATTAGGCAAACCTAATTCCGTTTATGAGATATATAGACTACCTTAAAAAGATTTGGTGGGTCTAAAACTCCAAAAAAGTTTGAACATCAAAGAGAAATGGTTCTAGTATGCTCTCTCCATGGTGCTATTGTTACATACAAAAAGGCAAAGTATTTAAGGACAAAAATACAAAATATTACTGGAATAATTTCAAAGGAGGACATGAAATGGAAGAAGAAAAGAAAACATCACTTGGGCTTGATGAAAATGTGGAAGGGGCTCTTGCATATCTTCTTGGATGGCTGACGGGGATACTCTTTCTCCTGCTTGAAAAGGAGAGCGATTTTGTGAGATTTCATGCAATGCAATCAACAATTACGTTCCTTGCGATAACAGTAATTGACATAATATTTGGAGCCATTCCGTTTTTTGGCTGGATACTGGGCTCACTGGTAACATTGATTGGGCTTATACTGTGGATACTCGGCATGGTAAAAGCCTACCAAGGCGAATACTACAAGTTCCCAATAGTGGGAGAAATAGCAGAAAAGCAAATAAAGAGCTTTAATATTTAGCCTTCTCGTTTTTGTTCTTTCCACTCTTCTAGCAGTGTTGAAAGCAAGCCCAGAGCCACTGGTCCAATTATCAGCCCCTTTATCCCAAAGCCCATTATTCCTCCAAATATCCCCACCAGCGCAAGGGCAGGATTTATTTTTGCACCTTCCGCAACAAGTTTTGGCCTAATTGTGATGTCTGGACCAGGAGAGATCAAAATTACACCATATACTGAGAGCATAATCCCCGCAAAGATATTTCCTTGGGTAGATAGGTATATTGCCCCAGCTATCCACACTATCCAGCCTCCGATAACGGGTAGGAGCTCAAGGATAATACAGAGTATTCCAGCTGCGATTGCCCCACTAAGGTTCGTCACTCCAAAGACATAAAAGCCCAAGGTTAGCAGAAAGCCTTTAAAGATGCTCAGCATAAGCCAAGTCCTCAAAATAGCATTTAATGTCTCTTTTCCCTTTTCTATTAGCTCCACACCCAAATCTCTCCTCTCCTCGGGCAGTAATGCGTAAAGCTCTTCAGACAAAGCCCTGGAGTGGACGAGTATTCCATAAAAGACTGCTATGAACACAACAGCTTGAAGAAGTAACTTGGGTATGGATAAGGTGTAGTTGAGAAGGTATTCGCTCATCTTCTCCGAAACCCTTTCAATCAAAATCGCAGCCGATTGCCCTATATCTGGGGGAAGGTTTAAGGACAAAAACCAATTGAGTGCCTCGTTTATGTAGATTACTAACGATCTGGTCACATCCCTAAACCATAGCACTATGCCAAATATAAACCCAATCAACAGCAAGGTCATCAAAGCCGATAGCAATATGGCAGACTTTTTTGTATCAAGATTCTTTGCAAGCCTTTCATGGAGGGGATGAAGAATGTATGCAACCGTTAAGGCAAAGATTATCGGGGTGATAAGAGGTTCCACGGTTTTCCATACAATGAAGAGAATTATAAGAGAGACGGCAATCCAGACGATGTGCTCAGTCTTCATACAATCATCTCCTAAGGTATTTGAGGATCAAATCTTTAGCCTGTGGTTTGTTAAATACAAACAGGGTTTTTCTAGCTTCATCAAGCAAGAAATTTTTCCCAACGATCAAAAGCCCATCCTTTAGCTTGTATATCTCTGCACTCTTGACCTCAATAAGGCCTTTCACATCCTCTGGAGCCTCTATCTCCTTTAGTAGACTCTCCCCCCATCAATCAAAGCCTGGCTAATGAACTTGGGCTTGCTCAATCTAAGCTCTTCTGGAACAACTTCACTGTAATCCATAAAGATTCCCCAAAACTCCTTGGCACATTCAAAGGGATACACGTATTCGCTGCCATATATAGGCTGGTAAAGCTCATAGATAATAGACAGCAAAACTTTTCTCGCATCTCCCCCATAGTATTCAATTCTCAGGTTAAATTTTCCGTCTTCAAAGCCGTTCTCAAACACCTCGAGGTGCTCTTCACACTGCATCCGCATCACCTCCGTATATAGGAGGCGATGTAATTGGGAGGCATGTAGAGTGAAGAGCTCTCATAAATGCCAAATTCTGTCTTTTGGGCATCATAAAGCACAACATTTGCACTCTTTACGCCGATAATGCCTTCAAGGATTTTTATTGCATAGTCTATGTCACCGGTGTCGTCAATCAGAGTGCCCTTAACATCGCTCGCAAACCACACCCTTCCGTTACCGTATTTCTTCGTCGTGTTCATGTCGAGCTTTCTTCCCTCGCTAACAACTTGGAGGAAATACTCAAAGTATGTATCTATTGTCCTCTTTATCATCTCTCTTTCCTCATCCGTGAGGTCTCTCCACTCCGCACCCATGTCTTTGTATTTACCCGTCTTGAACACATTCACCTTGATACCGTTTTGAGCATAGTTTTGCTCCAGGTTATAGTGGACGTAAAGAACGCCAATGCTTCCAACCTCAGCAAGGGGATCGGCTATTATCTTATCAGCGGCACATGCGAGGAAATAACCTCCTGAAGCAGCCATACCTCCGGTATAAGCAACTGTCGGCTTTTCATACGATAGTTTTTTCAGCTCTTTGTAAATGGTTATAACCGGCCCTACATAGCCTCCGGGACTTTCAATCCACAGAACAACTCCATTTATGGTGTCATTTTTCCTTATCTCTCTGATTTTAGAAATTACATCCAGAGCGGTGGTCTCATCAATTGGGCCCACTACGGGCAGTATTGCCACGGTTACATTGGCTTCTTCGCTCACATTTCCTCTCACCTGGCTTTTGAGATATTCAATCTCCCTCTGAAGCTCCTCTATTTTTGCTTGAAGGGCTAACGTGGCGTTGCTCTCTACCTCCTTTACGGTTTCGTTGTAAACCACCGTAAAATTCCTCTCTTGAAGAGCCCTCTGCAGTTCAGTGTTTTGAGTATAAAGAAGAACTCCCGCAACCGTTGCTAACGCTAGAAGGAGCGTGAGGATGAAGCTGAGATACTTCCATATTTCTCTCTCCATCAGAATCACCTAAAGTGAAATGGCTTTGGAAACTTTTAAATTTGGTGTTTCCATAATCTCTAGCAAAAGCAGAAAAAGGTGTAAGACATGGAGATAGGAGTAAGTGTTTATCCCCATTTTGTGAACAAAGGGAAGGGTCTGCCCTCAGTTTTAGCAGAGCTGAAGATTAAAGATTATGATTTTGTCCAGATATTTCCCCATACACTTGGCTTAATAAAAAACGGACAGGTAATAGAAAAGAACTTGCGCTCAATAGAAAATGCCCTAAGGGGAGTTGGAATAAACTACACAATTAGAATGCCCACCTCAGTGAATTTGAGGGACAGCGTATACTACACCAGACATTTCAAAGTAGCCAAAGCAATAATGGATGTAGCAATAAAGCTCGGCTCAAAGATAGTAGTCATGCAAAGCGGCCGCACTGGAAGGCTTGACCTAGAGATAGAAGCCCTTCAAGAGCTGGCGGAGATGGCGAAGAACTTTGGAATTAAAATTGCCCTCGAAAACACCTACAGCGTTAAAGACACACTTTACGTTGTTGAAAGCGTTAATAAAGAAAACGTGGGTTTTGCCCTTGATTTAGGGCACGCTTTTCTAAGTGCCCAAGGAGACGAAAGCAGATTTTTAGAGGATGTAAAGCTCGGTACAGATAAGACGATAATCCTTATGATTCACGATAACTTCGGAAAGCTCTTCCCACAGGTAGAGCCAGAGGATGCCCTGGCATATGGCGTTGGAGACCTTCACCTGATGCCTGGAGAAGGAAAAATCCCCTTCGGAAAAGTGCTAAAGCTTTTCGGTGATGTGCCGTTATTGCTCAAAGTCAAAGATCCCGACACTTTCGCAAAGCTTCCCTCAAAGAGGGGATTGATAGAAATCCTCACCAGCATTTAAAGCTCCAGTTTCTCTTTTATTATCTTTAAAAGCTCTCCAAAAGCATTGCCAATCACTTCTTTCTTTCTAGAAGGATGGAGAACATCTGGAGTAAAATTCCGCTTGAGAATTGACACAGCTTCTTCTATGGTTATTTTCCTCTCAAGCCAAGCGTAGGCTAAAATTGCCTCGGCAATATCGCCTCTTCCATGTTTATCTGTTCTTGGTGGTACATAGCTTAAGAGCTTAGCCTTCTCAAGGGCAATGCTCAGTGATGCATTGGGCACTCTCCCAGCACTGGGATAGCCGAGGTACTCACTTAAGGCGAGAGAAAAGATAAAATTAACAAGCGAATCCCCAAACTTTGAGAGATTCTTATCGTTAAAGTCCATAGAATACTCCATTCTTCACCCTCTCAAAATTAAAAAGGAGGTTACTCCTTTATTGCCTTCTCCCAAGCCTCAAGGACCTCTTTTGCCCTATCAAAGATCTTCTGGGCAGCTTCTTCTAAAGCCTTTTCGGGGGTTATTTTTCCATCGGTGGCAACTTTGAACCTCGGCTTTCTTGCCATGAGAACTGGGTGCTCTATGGTGTATGCGGCAAATGTGACGTGTTTGTTTTCATGAAGCACTTCATTGAGTAAGTTTGCAAATGTGTGATCTTCCCCCACAAGATAAAATTCAAGCAGGTTTTCTTCACGCTTTATGACTTCAATCTTCATTTTCCTCACCTGTTAGTTTTTTCAACATTATCTCCAGGGCTTGCTCCTTATTCTTGATGAGTTCATATTTAAATTTATCCTCCTTATACTCCGCAACCCCCAGTTCAAGGGCTATATCCAAAACCTCCTCTGGCTCAAGTTCAAAAGCTACAGCTATGGGCAGCACAACTTCCCTTATTTGCCTTGTGGTCTGTAAAGCTACCTCGCTTAATGCTTCCCCGAGTTTTTTAGTTAGTTCTACAATCTCATTCCACGGAAGGGAGCTTATAAGTCTATTGTCCCTAAGCTCAGCCTTCTCCCCAAGAAGCTCAAGGGTCTTTAAAAGAATAGGAACCGAAACACTAGTTCCAGCTTCTCTGAAGATATCATCAATATTGTATTGGTAAAATCCCCTCCTGTCTGGATACAGGCGAGAGCGTACCCTCTGATGAATGTCCCTGACCTTCTGCATGGCTTCTCTTATCTCGTCCTTGGTTCCTTGGATGTTTATTTTAAGGGAGTTTAATTTGCCATGAACGTAAATAAAGGCGGGAAGTTCGAGTTTCTGCAGCTCTTTCATGAGTTCCTCCTTTTCAATGTCATCTTTAACGTGAATAACCATAACCTTCTTGGCTTTCATTTTCTACACCTTACTCCAGCTTCAGCTTTCTATAGTATGTCGAAAGCTTTCTTGTCTCTGTTCTCCCGCATTTTGGACATATGAGCACGTTTCCCCTCCTCACTAAAGGAGTCCTGCATGAAGAACAGAGGGCATAAACTACTCCCAAATCAGAACCCTTTGTGGTGAGCTGTATAGGGCTCTTCTCATTCGTTAATACCCTCGCCCTAACAATGTCCCCAATTTTGAACTCGTTGCTCATTGACTCCACGTATCCATCCCTAACTTGAGAGATATGTATTCCAGCAAGTTTTGACGTTGCTATCTCTCTGTACCCCTTTCTACCCTCAATTCTAAGCAGCTGAACTATGGCGGCTTGTGGTTTTACTTCTATAACTCTCGCTATTACAACATCCCCCACCTGTGGGAGGGGTGGGGTATCGGTTAATGGTTCCACGGATATTTCAATCTTTTCGGGGTTTATCCTTACTCTTCCAGCTCTTGCCGCATACAGCTCTCCATTCTCCTCTATTATGCCCTCACCAGGAAGAAACTCCTCGATAACCCCAAGATAATCCCCTGGAAGAACTATATCTCCATCTTTTACCCTTTTCTTTTCTTTTTTATCCATCCACTCACCACCACTAAACTTAGCTATTCTGAACTTTTAAGTTTATGGATGAGGAGGGCGTGTTTAGTTTCACCCCCTGTTATTTAAACAGTATTTGACTCTGAGGAGGATTTTCAGACCATAACACATTACCCCAAGCAGGATTCGGGTTACAGTAGTCTTTTTCAGAAAACAGGGGATTCTACTGCCAAACCAAGTTGTAAACGCACCCCAGAACCCCTCATGAGGATTCCTATGCCCGTACTCTTCTTCAGAAAACACTCTGTCTCTCTTCTTACTACCAAAACCACCTGGAGGGTTCTTAGTCTTCTTAACAATCGGCCGATAACCCTTTTCCACCACAGTGTTCAGAACTTTCTTTGAATCATAAGCCCCATCAGCATAAAAATTCCCAGAACCCTCCGGCAGGAGTTCAATCAGCTCGTTCTCAGAAGTTGTGATCTTCACAGCAACCGGATACAGTAAACCCGGCAGGATTCTCGTTATTGCCTGAACTTCTATTCTGTCCTTTTTTTATTTGTGATAATGGTTGAGTCTGCTTGAGTGCTGGCGTAGGGTAATTTCTGGAGTTTTTTCAGGAGGTGGTTTGTCAGTTCTTCGAGGTTCAGCTTTTTCTCCCAGTTGTGGAGGGTTGAGTAGTGAATGTTTGCTCCGAAGAATTTTCTGCCGTAGTGCTGGGCGTCTCTGAGGGGTAGGTTGTAGTATTGTTTAAAGAGGAGTATTGCCAGTATTGTTTTTACTGGGAATTTTTTGGATTTTGGTAGGTTCTTCAGCTTTCCTTCTGATTCGAAGTCTGCTAAAACGTCAAGAATTGCGAATGCCACGCTTTCAGGGTCTTTGAGTCTGTGATCCCATCTGGGGATCACGACAACCACCTGAAAGAATTCAGCAAAAACCCTAATAAAGGTTACTATAAACACGCCCTGGATGAGGAAAGGCTATAAAAAGGTTGATGGCAACTTTTATGTAGTTTTGCCAAGTAGAATGAGGTGGTGATATAAATGAGAATGCTCCTGATACACAGTGACTACCTCGAGTATGAGGTAAAGGATAAAGCCCTGAAAAAACCCGAGGAGATAAGCGAAGAACAGAAAAAAGGCAGGCTTGAAGAGGTTCTTGCCGCCTTTATAAGCGTGGAGAAGGTAGATGAACAAAATCCGGAGGAAGTTGTTGAGAAGGCTGTTAAAGAGATAGAGGACGTTGCTTCTCAGGTGAAAACAAAGAACATTTTCGTTTATCCCTTCGCCCATCTAAGCAGTGAGCTCGGTTCTCCAGACATTGCATTGAAGATACTCAAGGAGATCGAAGAAAAGCTTAAAGAGAAGGGTTACAACGTTAAGAGAGCACCTTTTGGCTATTACAAGGCATTCAAGCTCAGCTGTAAGGGTCACCCTCTCGCGGAGCTTTCAAGGACAATTATACCGGGTGAAGCAAAGAAAGAGGAAGAGGTGCCAGAGGCCCTCAAGAAAGAAGAGGAGCTCGTCAGCTACTGGTACATCCTCACACCAGAGGGAGAGCTCATCGAGGTGGACAAGTTTGACTTCTCTGGCTATGAAAACCTCAGAAAGTTTGCAAACTATGAGATAAGCAAGAGCAGAGTTGCAACGGAAGAGCCTCCTCATGTGAAGATAATGCTCGAACAGGAGCTTGTGGACTATGAGGAAGGCAGCGACCCTGGAAACCTCCGCTACTATCCAAAGGGGAGGCTCATAAAGTCCCTTCTTGAGAACTATGTAACGGAAAAGGTTATCGAATATGGAGCAATGGAAGTTGAAACGCCAATTATGTATGACTTCGAGCACCCAGCCCTTGAGAAGTATCTCAACAGATTTCCAGCAAGGCAGTACATAGTAAAAAGCGGTGATAAAAAGTTCTTCCTCAGGTTTGCAGCCTGTTTTGGTCAGTTCCTCATAAAGAAGGACGCCACAATCAGCTATCGCCACCTGCCGCTTAGAATGTACGAACTCACGAGATATTCATTTAGAAGGGAAAAACGCGGTGAGCTCTCTGGCTTGAGAAGGCTTAGGGCATTTACAATGCCCGATATGCACACGGTAGCCAAAGACCTACAGCAAGCAATGGAAGAGTTCAAGAAGCAGTATAAGCTCAGTATGGAAGTCCTCAAGGGAGTTGGATTAACTCCGGAGGATTATGAAGTGGCAATAAGATTCACAGAAGACTTCTGGAATGAAAACAAGAACTTCATAGTAGAGCTCGCAAGGATAATCGGAAAGCCTGTCTTAATCGAGATGTGGAAGCAGAGGTTCTTCTACTTCATCCTCAAGTTCGAGTTCAACTTTGTCGATAACCTCGACAAGGCTGCTGCCCTAAGCACGGTGCAGATAGATGTGGAAAACGCCCAAAGATTTGGAATAACATACTACGACGAGAACGGGGAAGAAAAGTACCCACTAATCCTCCACTGCTCGCCGAGTGGGGCAATAGAGAGAGTCATGTACGCTATACTTGAAAAGCAAGCAAAGCTCATGAAGCAGGGCAAAAAGCCCATGTATCCGCTCTGGCTAAGTCCAATTCAGGTTAGGGTTATCCCCGTTAGCGATAAGTACCTCGATTATGCCCTCTACGTTGCTGGAAAGCTCGAAGGGGCAAAGATAAGAGCCGATGTCGACGATAGAAATGAAAGACTTAACAAAAAGATAAGGGAAGCAGAGAAAGAATGGATACCCTACATAGTTGTCGTCGGTGAAAACGAAAAGAGAATGGGAGTAATAACCGTCAGAAAAAGAGAAGGCGGACAGTATGAGATGCACATTGAAGACTTAATAAAAGAGATAAAGCAGAAAACAGAAGGGTTCCCCTACAAACCAAGGCCATTGCCTCTGCTTGTAAGCATGAGGCCGAGGTTCAGAGGATGATTCTTCTTTTATTAATTTATTTTTGAGGAGTTAAGAAGAGAAAAGAAAAGATTCACTCTTCTTGAGCTTTTGGTTCACCAAGCATTTCCTTCAGGAAAGCCTGTGATTCTGGAGCAAACTGCTTTTGGGGAACTTCCTCTCCAAATTTGTTGAATACTTTTCCTTCAAGGAAGTTCAGCTCAAATATCTCGTACTCTTCGCTGTCTTTTTCTGCAACACTAATCCCATGTTTAGCTAGATGTTCGGGGACGCTCTCTATATCGACGTATTTTCCACATTTTTCACACTTGTAGAACTGCCAGAAAACGTAATCCTGACCGTTCATCATGTTGTTCTTCAAATGCCTAACTAAAAGTCCGCCCAAATATTCGTAAAAATCTTCTTGAACGAGCTTTCCATCCCTTTCGACGACTTTAAATCCTCTCCAGACGATATGGTCGTGGATATCCATTAACGTAGCTTTTAAAAATCTATCCGAAAGTATGAAAGTGCCGTTCTTTATGTAAAAAGTTCCATTATCGGGAAGAACTGCAATGTCTATCCCATACTCCTCTTTCTCTTCACTTAATTTCTCAGCTTCTTCTTTACTTTCCGCGAGTTTTATCCTAACCGGGAGCCTGCTCTTTCTGTGGTAGCCCACTATTTTGTCTTCATAAATGTCCCAATGGTAATCATCAAGCATCCTTATTCTCGAGTAAACTCCCTTTACCCTGTCACTTAGCTCGCTGTATTTCATTCACACCACCGTTAGAACCTCAACCTTAGGATTAATAAGTCTTCTCGGAAAAATTTAAAAAGGGTTGCAAAGGCGAAAAAATCTTTTAAAGCTTAAAGAAAAAAGGAAAGTGGAGTGGTACAATGCTTCCCGAAGAAATAGAAGAGCTCCTAAAAGAAATGAGTGAAGAAAAAATCCATGGAGCGTCATATCTGGCAAAAATGGGAGCTAAGGCTTACATACTGCTCGCGGAAAGGTTTGAAGGGGAAGAGTTGGTTGAAAAGCTCAAGGAACTTGGAGTTGAAATCCTCAACGTGAACCCCACCATGGCATCCCTGTACAATCTGGTGAGGTTCATGCCAATAACCGCAGATCCAGAGTTCGTCAAGGCGAAGGCAGAGGAGTTCATAAAGCTGAGTGAAGAGGCAAAGCGAGAAATCGGGAACATTGGAAGTGAGCTGATAGATCAGAATGAAGTAATAATCACTCACTCTTATTCTTCCACAGTCTTTGAGATATTAAAGAAAGCCAAGGAGAAGGGGAAGAGCTTCAAGGTAATCCTAACCGAAAGCGAACCAGATTATGAAGGATTATTCCTTTCCAAAAAGCTTGAAGAACTTGAGATACCTTTTGAGGTTATAACAGACGCTCAGCTAGGACTTTTTGCAAAGAAAGCAACTTTAGCCTTGGTTGGAGCTGACAACATAACCAAGGATGGCTACGTTTTTAACAAAGCAGGAACTTACCCCCTTGCACTTGCCTGCCATGACAATGGAGTTCCCTTCTACGTAGCGGCGGAAAGCTTTAAAATACATCCAGAGGCAAAAGCTGAAGATGTTAAGATTACCGAGAGGAAGTTCAAGAGAAACCACACAATAATACGAAACTACCTTTTCGATGCAACACCTTGGAAGTACATAAGGGGAATAATCACAGAGCTCGGCATTCTCGTACCGCCAAAAGAAATTTAAGTCAGAGGGCAGCGTTTATCAAAGCCCTCATGTGAATTTCAGCACTATCCAAAACTTCAACGCTCACATCCCCCGGCTTTATTGCAAGGGGAAGCTCAGTGCAGCCGAATATAACGCCTTCAATGTTTTTGCCTTTTGCGTACCTCTCAATGAGTTCAATGAGCCATCCTTTGCTTCTGAAGTTTTCAAACATCAGCTCCTCAAAGATTATCCTGTTGATTTCTTCGATTTCCTCTTCTCCCGGAACGATTACCTCAAATCCCTTCTCTTCCAAAGCGTTTTTGTAAAAGGGCATTGTCATCGTGGTTTTTGTTCCCAAGAGAAGGAGCCGCTTGAGGTTTCTCCTCTTTGCCTCTTCAGCGACTGCATCGATTATGCTTACCATTTCAGCGTTTATCTCGTTCTTAACTTCCGGAAAAACAATGTGTGGAGTGTTTGCAGAGATTCCAATAACTTCTGCACCTGCCTTTTCAAGAGCCTTTGCGGCATTTATCAGAATTCTCTTTCTGCCTTCCCATCCATTGGGGTTGTCTTTGAAGTCCTTGAAGTTTATGGAGTAGATTATCAGCTCCGGAAAGAAATAAGGCTCAAACTTTTCCCTTGAAATCTCAATGTATTTTCTGTAGTAGTAGAGGGTAGATTCCGGACTTGTGCCACCTATTATTCCAATCTTCTTCATAGCACCACCAAGCAAAAAATAGAGCAGAAGCTTATGAAAATTTTTGTGAAAAAGAATTCTACTATCTACTCCTGAGGCTTGCCGTCCCCTATCTTTTTCACTTTCAACCTTTCGGGGCTTTTATCTTCGGTAATCCACAGGCGGTGAACTACCCCGTCCGCAAGGACGGGGCTTCGTGAGGAGTTAAGCCACCCCAAGGTAGCCTAACCCTCACAGGCCGGTTCACACGGCCACTACCGGCTATCCCCCTGATAGGAGAATCGCCGGCTACCTTTCTCAAAATGTTCAAAGCACCGTTCACATCAGCGTTTATCAAAACACCAGTGGAAGACTGGAACAGTCCACGCCTCACCCTCTTTCCAAGATACTTCTCCCTCTTTTCAATCGGTTCGAGGGCGAGGGCATCAACCTTACTCGTGTAGGCTTCATCAACCTCGATGTAGTTGATACCATACCGCTCGCACTTTGCCTTGAGCTTTTGCTTGAAGAGGCCGTAAGGAATATAATGGAAGTTCTGGTTGTTCCTCCTTCCGAGGTCGGTGTTCTGCTTTACTCCCTTCAGCTCCCCGATGACGACGTTCCCAATACCGTTCTCAAGGCAGTAGTTCACAATGTAGCTTACCGCCTTGTTCATAAAGTCGTTCACCACGTTCTTCCCGCTTCTTGAGAAGCCACGCCATCTTTCGCCCGAATTTAATCCCCTGCTTGTCATACTGGCTTTGGAGCTTCGCCTTCTCCTTGTTCCACCACTGGTTGAAGCTCTTCAAACCCCGGCCTTCGATTATGAAGGCCGTCCCAGTGGTGGAAACACACGTGGCGAAGTTGTCCAGACCCAAATCAATGGCAAGGTATTTTGAACGGTCTAAATCCTTCTCCTCGGGCTGAACTTCATAAACGTATTCGACCTCGAACCAGAGGGCGTTGTATCTTGGAAGAATGCGGATTTCCTTAATCCTGTGGCCTTTAACGTTCTTTGGGAGCGGGATTTCAAGGTGTTTAACACCATACTTCTCGGCAAAGTTCTTTCCAAGGGTGAGGATAATCCTGTCCTCTTTTACCCTGAAGGACTGGTATGGGAAGATTAGAACGAAGTGCCCGTTTTTCGGAAGGTATTTCGGTGGCCTAACGGGTCTGTTGTAGTTGCCCTTCTTTCTCTCTTTGAGCACGTGAAAGAATGAGCGGAAGTTTCTCTCCACGATTTTCATTGTTTGTTGTGCAACTTGGCTTGGCAGGAGTTTGTAGGGTTCGCTATCTTTAACCAAGTGGTAGGCTTTGGCGTAGGGTAGAAAGGTCCCATTAAGCTCGTAGTGTTGTTTAACCGTGTAGAGGGTGAGGTTGTAGAGGTCTTTGGATAAGTGTGTCAGCGTCCTGAGGAGTTTGTAGGTTTTCTTGTCCACTCGAAGGTGGTTTTTCTGGGTGAGATACGTGGGCGACCACCTATTATTTTTCTAATAGGTGAAGTTTTAAGGGTTGCGGGCTTTCATCCCCTCCCTATCGGAAGGGCTCTCCCCGCCCGAATAGATAAAGTTCATTGGGGGTAGAAATGAGCAGAACGGGAATTGAATATTTTGATGAGCATATCCTCAAAGACGGCTTTCCGGATGGCTCTTTAATCTTAGTTGCCGGAGAGCCAGGAGCAGGGAAGACTATATTCTCAGCAACTTTCATATACAACGGTGCCAAGAAATTTGGAGAGAAAGGAATTTATATCTCACTTGCAGAAACCAAAAGCGAATTCTATGAATCAATGAGACAGCTCGAGATGGATTTCGAAGAACTCGAAAAAGAGGGACTGTTTAAATTTGTAGACCTTGTCACGGTAAGCGAGGAGACAATAGAAAAAGAAATAGAACTTTTAATGAATGAAATAGTGAAGTTTCAACCAAAAAGGATTGTTATCGACTCCATAAGCGTCTTCGCTCAAGTTTTGGGAGCCGAAAAAACAAGAGTGTTCCTCCACGCAATGCTTGGGAGATTTATAAAAGCCTACAACTCAACTGCCCTCCTAATTGCTGAAAAGCCAATGGGAGCTGAAAAAATAGGATATGGCGTTGAGGAATTCGTCGTTGATGGGGTTGTTATACTCCGCTATGAGTCCTTTGGAGAGGTCACAAGAAGGATAATGAAAATCCCAAAAATGAGAAGGAGAAGCGTTGAAAGACCACAGTATGAGTACGTGATAACCCAGAATGGAATTGAATTCTTAGCAGTTCCCGAGCTCAAGAGAGAAGAGATGGAGTACACGGTGGAGAAGATTACAACTGGGATAGAAAAACTCGATGAAATGCTCGATGGAGGAATATACAAGGGGGCAAACGTTTTACTAGTTGGCATGACAGGAACTGGAAAAACCACGTTCTCTCTGCACTTCACCATAGCCAATGCATTACAGGGAAGAAAGGCAGTATACCTTGCCTTTGAAGAACCAGTAGACCAGATAATAAGAGCAGCTAAAAACTACGGCATGCCGATAGAGGAAGCCCTAAATAGTAATCTCAAAATCTTTACTTGGATCCCAGAAAGCAAAACCCCTGTATATACCTTCCTAAAAATTAGGGAGATAATAGAAGAAGTTAAACCTGAAATATTGGTGATAGACAGCTTAACCGCATTGAGGCAGCATATGGAAGAGAAAGAACTTGCAAAAATGATCAGGTATCTTAATTTACTGACAAAAGCAAACAGAGTGACCACTTACTTCACGTTAAATGAAGAGACCAGCTTTGAGGTTGTGCCATTTACAGGAGCGAGCACCATGGTTGATGTTATAATAGGGCTCAAGTACCAAGTAAAAAACGGGAACATAGAGCGGAAAATGGCAATTGTAAAAGCGAGAGGATCGAATCATTCAAGAAAAATACACAGATATGAAATCACCGATAAGGGGGTGGAAATTTATGAATAAAGGTGAAGAAATTTTGGCTAAAGCAATTTCTGCAGCCCTTAGAGAGGTAGCTCCGGGGCTGGAGTCGGTTTTAGAGGCCCACCTTAGAGCGACTTTGAATAAAGGCCTTGAGGTGGCATACGAGAATCCAAAGGAATTCAAAGATGCTGTTTCAAAACTTTTTGGTGAGTACAGCGCTAGGTTACTGGAGATGGTAATCATAAACAAACTCAAAGGGCGTGTTGGAGAGGAAGGAGAAATCAACTCCTTGGAGGAATTAGTGGAACAGATACGCAAGATTTACGGTGAATAGAATGGATCCTCTAGAACTGATAGCAAAAGCATCAAAAAGGGTAACTCCAACGCTCCTGAACTATGAGATAGGTAGCGATATCGAGAGCGTGCTTTACCACTTAATAAAGAGGCTGAGAGGGGAGTACGAGGAGCTTGTAATAATCTCCTTTCAAGACGCATATGCTTCCATCTTAAAGTACCTGAAGTCGGTGTACAAAGATGCTAACGAGGTCTTTAAAGATGCATACTTAATATCTGTGAATCCATTTCTTGAAGAGGAACTAAATCCAAATCTTCTTGTCAAAACAAAAGATGCTGAGATTATCATTGGTAGGACTAGGTCAAATTTGGGCACAAAAAGTAATACCTTATTCCTTGTTTTGGGTCTCGATCTCTACGGAGTCAAATACCCCGATGAGCTTGTCGTAATCATTCCAGCACTCATTAGGGTTCTCTCGAAGGGTAAAAACAACAATGTCCTTATAACCTTCAATGTTAAAATATTCCCAGAAAACATCGTGGAAATAGTAAACAGTTTCTCCCTCAACCTCTTCAAGTTTGGAATAGAGGTTAAAGAAAACGAAATTAAAAGAAAGCTCACAGTAATTAGAAGTGCCTTCGTCGAGTACAACCTAAGGTCATGGTATTACACAATCACTCCCAACAGGATTGTTTTCTTGCCTGCCACCACGGAGGTTTGATTTTTACTTTAAAATTTCCACAATCTTGTCCCATATCTTTTCCGCCAGCTCCTTTTTACTCATTAGTGGGAACTTCTCATAACCTTCCTTGGTTACCCAGTAGACTTCGTTCACTTCACTTTCAAATGCAACTTCTCCCCTGTTGGCTATCACCACGTCGCTCTTCGCCTTTTCTATTTGCTTTCTCGCCTGCTCGATTAGCTCTTCTTCACTAACACCGTACTCCGCTTTGAAGCCCACCAAAAAGACATCGGGCTGGATTTCCTTGACTCTGTCAATTATCTTCGGCGTTGGGGCGAGCTCGAGAACTAAGGACTGACCGCTCTTTATCTTCTTCCTCGCCTTCTCCTTAGGGGTGAAGTCGCTAACAGCTGCTGCCAAAATCACAACATCGTATTTTTTGTTTGAAAGCTCCTTCTCTATGGCTTCAAGCATCTCTTCAACGGTTTCAACTTCAATCTGGTTCTCCACAAAGCTCGGCACACTTCCCTTGGTTTTTATGAGCGTCACTTCAGCACCTCTAAAATCAGCCTCTTCAGCAATAGCTACCCCCATCTTTCCACTGCTCCGGTTTGTAATAAACCTTATCGGGTCGATGTATTCTCTAGTTGCCCCAGCAGTTACCAGAACTCTTTTCCCAACCAGATCCTTCTTGTGGAGCTTTTTAATCACACGGTAAACAATCTCATCGATGCTTGCTACCTTGGCTTTTCCCTCTTCAAATCTCGGCCCGATAAACTCGACTCCAAGCTTTTTGAGCTTCTCTATGTTCTCCTTAACTATCGGATGATCGTACATTGTCGAGTGCATTGCTGGAGCAATCATTATTGGTGTATGGGCAAAGGCAGTTGTTACTACTGTAGTGACGGGGGTATCGTCAATTCCGCAGGCTATTTTTGAAATAGTGTTGGCTGTTGCGGGACATACCAAAACTAAATCTGCCTTGTTCTCGTGCTCTCCAGCAAGCTCAACATGCTCAACAAAACCCGTGATCTCCGTGATAACCTTGTTGCCTGTGGCAAACTCCATGGCATAAGGATGAATTATCTTCTGAGCATTTTCACTCATAACCGCATGAACCTCGGCACCGTGTCTTATGAGCTCTCTCGCAAGCTTGACACACTCCACAGCCGCTATGCTTCCCGGTATGGCGAGTACTATCTTCTTTCCAACAAGTTTCCGGCTCTTTGTTGCATATATAAGCTTTACATGATGAAGCATTTTACCCACCGAGAAAGTTTGGAAGGGAGAATATTTAAGGTTGCTGTTTTAGAGAATCTTTTTAAACTCCCTCTGCAGGAGAAAAGCATGCTTTTCTTCTATGGCTCTTTCATCAACTACAAGGATAAGAACCGAGTTTTTAAGGAGAATTTGATCTTTCAAATTAACGAGGAATCTAAAAACAGGCTCAAACCCGTTCTCCAGGATAAGGTATTCAATTCCATCAATAATCAAAGCATCTTCACTTGTAACCCTAGTCACCGCCCAGTGAAGAATCTTTTCAAGGTGAGTTGGGCTGACTGCATTCTCTTTTCTCACTTTGCTCAACCACACAAAGGGGAGCTCATACTTCTCGAAAAGGTGAGGATTTCTAACAACTGCTACCGGCTTCCTATCCCTAAGAACCTCAGTGAGAAGGTAATCAACGTCAAGTGAAGGATAAATATATGCACCAGAAGGAAGCTGCTTATCACTCACCTTTTGCTTATCCCTAGAAACGAAAATCTCAAGAAAGTTCTTCAGTATGCCAAAAGCAAACGGAATATAGAAAAGAGCAGTGTAAGTTCCTTCCCCGATGAGATCGTTTGCAACAAATAACATTGCAAAATTAATGTTCGTCATGGCAGCTTTAGCTACGGTAAAGAGCTTTATAAAATTGTTGTTAATAAATTTTTAATGAACTGGATTAGTAACAAGAATTAAAACGATGCACAAACCTACTCCTCCCTCACAGCATCTTCTTCGAACTTCTTTATTTCTTCTCTTGTCCCCACCCACACAACTATAACCGGCTCAACTGTTATCATGCCGTCCTTTATCATTGGCTTTATCTCGTTTATAGCCCTCTCTATCATGTGCCCCCTGTCCACGGTCTCAATTATTATCGGCAGATCCGTGGAGAGTCTCAAAACATCACTTGAGTGAACCTTACTCTTTTTTCCAAAACCGTAGATACCCCTATAAACAGTTGCCCCAGCAAGTCCCATTTCCCTCAGTTTTTCTACTATTGCCTTATAGAGTGGTCTTCCATGCCAGGTATCGCTTTCCCCTATGTAAATTTTCATTCTCAGGGTATTCCAGTGCTCAATTTCTACCATCCTTTCACCTCCTTGCAAGAAGGAATCCCAAAAACACTAAGCTTATGGTTATTATAACATTTGCCGAGATGTTTAGGAGGGCAAGAAAATGCTCCCTCTCCCTTAAAAGGCTGAAAGTCTCGTATGAAAAAGTCGAGAACGTGCTCAAGCCACCACAGAATCCAGTTCCAAAGAAAGCCCTCCAGTTGGGAGAAACTTCATAACCGAAGAAGATTAGTCCATATAAATAACCAAGCAGAAAGCTGGCTATGCTGTTCACTAGTAGAGTTCCTACGGGAAAATCCTTGTAAACCGGGAGTAAGCCTGCAATGCCATAGCGTATTATTGCTCCCAGCATCCCCCCAACGCCAACTGCCAAGAGGATTTTAGTGTTCATTCCTATACCTCCCAAGCAGTATTCAAAAGCTCAGAAGATCATCAAGTGCCTTCAAAGCCCTATAAGTATTTTGGAAGTTTGAAATCCCCATTTCAAGACTCCTTCTGAAGCCCCCATTGGGATTTTGAAGGGCTCTTATGAACCTTATGTGAGGTTCTATGTACCGAGGCTTTTCGTTAATAAGCCTCAAGCCCCTAACCGCATAGAATGTCGGCTCCAAGTAAGGCGGAAGAGAGTAAGGCACCTCAGTAAAGCCACCGTAAACTTCGCACCTGTGGAAGTGTCTCGTCTTTGGAACTGGATATCCCAGTGCGTTGAGTGAAAAGATCGCTTGATAAGTCATGGTTGTTGTTGCCTGCGTTACTCCATACCCTTCTCCTTTTCTAAAGCTTTCGATGAAGCCCTTTATCTTTCTTCTCTCCTCAGAGGAAACTTTGTAATCTATTGCTTTAAAAGCTCTAAGTACCCAGTAGGTTGCTTCAAGTGGTGTTGCGGTTCCGAATTCCTCGCTTCCACCGAGACCAACGGCAAATTTGCCTTCGATGGGTTTATATTTCTCAAAGACCAGTGAAAGTCCTTCTTTTGCGAGGTCTTTTGCCCCTAGAATTGCGAGCCCTTCAATTGCCATAGCTATTGCGACAACAGCCTGTTGGGGTTTTAGTGAATTATAGAGGAACTCTACGGTTTTTTCTTTCTCTGGAATTTCAATGTCCAGCAAATCGTAGATTTTAACCGCGTAGTAGGTGTCATTTATGTTTGTCTCATTTAGCAGGGAAACAAAGCAATAGCCACCGTCTTCGTGCCTTCTATCCTCAATATACTTTAAAACTGATCTAAGATCTACATAGTTTCCTAGCTTCGAGCCCATTCTACCGCCTCCTAAAGTTTTAGCGGAGAACAGGCGTCATCAGCCCTTAGCGGGCGGTTCGGGCTCGAAGCCCCGGGCGGACGCCATCGCCCAAAGGCAAATTCTTAGGTAATTTTATAAGCTTTTCTTTTGGAAAGATAAAATAATAAGCAAGCGAGTGGTGAGAGATGGAGCTTGTTGGATTCGTCCACGTTGGCAACACATTCAACGAAAAAGCAATCGCCGGAGCTTACAGGAGAGTTAACAACTATTTTAAATCAAAAAACCTTCCAATAAGACTTGTTTATCTCGGAGAACTTGAATTGGGCCCTGGTTATCTCGTTAATATCTACACGGACGGTGGGAGTGTTAAAGGGTACCCTCTGGAGGGAATTACCGAACTTTTGCATGCGAAACTTATACATGCCCGAGAAGAGCTTTTTGAGAAGAAGAAGGCAAGGGCGGAAAAGAACAATAGTTCCGAAGAAGAGGTTACCATGAACAAGATATTCGGAATAGTGAACTTCCCCATAGTTTCGAGAAATCCCTACCTGGATTTTTATGAGAAATTTTTGGGGATTCAGCAGAATTTCCACGAACTAAAGGTTATGGTCCTTTCAATAAAACCTTTTGAATCTGAAAACAAGAAACTTTTTGAGGATAGACTTTTCAAGGGGATTTTACACGAAATAGGGCACGCTTTTGGATTAAATCACTGTCAAGAGGACTGCGTTATGAACCCCCCAAAGGTCATTGCCGAATGGGACTTAAGAAGGGACGATTTCTGTGAAAAGTGCTTTTTGGAGCTGAAAAGAAATGTTAGAGGGGAAACGGATTAGCGTTGTTATTCCAGCTTACAACGAGGCAAAAAGAATTGGAAAGGTTCTCTCAAAAATCCCGGAGTTCGTTGATGAGGTTATTGTTGTGGATGATGGGAGCAGAGACAACACTTCAGAGGTCGCAAAAAGTTATGGAGCAAAGGTAATCCGACTCGAGGAAAATCAAGGAAAAGGGGCGGCAATGAGAGAAGGGATCAAGAATGTAAGCGGAGACATTGTGGTTTTTATGGACGCAGATGGCCAGCACAATCCAGAGGAAATTGAGAAGCTCCTCTATCCAATTTTGAGGGGGGAGGCAGACTTTGTTATAGGCTCTCGGCTGATAAAGGCACAAGGAAAAAGACCGCTTATAAGAAAGATAAGCAACTTTCTGAGCACTGGCTTAATAAAGCTCAAGCTGGGTATTGATGTTAGGGACACTCAAAGCGGATTTAGAGCCATCAAGAGGGAATTCCTACCGGAAATAGAGAGCAAAAGATATGAAGTTGAGACTGAAGTTTTAATAAAAGCCGTGAAAATGGGAGCGAGGGTTAAGGAAGTCCCGGTGGAGAGAATCTATGGGGTTGAGACGGGCCATTTCAGGTTTGAAGACGTTTTGAGGTTCATCCACTCCCTTATCAAGTACTGAGGTGAGTATATGGAGAGAGCAATATTTGAAGCGATAAAGCTTGCTGTCACAAAAATTCCCGACGACGTTGTTAAATCCTTGCGAGAGGCCTACGAAAAGGAGGACAACCCAGTTGCAAAGTTCAACCTTGAAAACATTTTAAAAGCCGTTGAAATCGGAAAGCGAGAACGAATTCCGGTATGTCAAGACACCGGAACGGTGACTTTCTTCGTAGAGGCTGGAATCAAAAGTCCGTACTTAAGAGAAATAGAAGAGGTCATAACTTCAGCTCTGGAAAAAGCAACGAAGGAAATTCCTCTAAGACCAAATACCCTTGATGTTCTCACGAACAAAAACGTTGGAAACCTCCCGATTATTCATTGGGAGCTTGCAAAAGGGGATAAAATAAGGATAGCTATTCTGCCAAAAGGAGGCGGAAGCGAAAACTGTTCTGCTTTAGCAATGCTAACTCCTGCGGAGAGCTTTGAAGGTGTAAAGAGGGCTGTTGTTGATAGAGTCAAAGAATGCGGCGGGAAGCCCTGCCCTCCAGTAATAATAGGAATCGGCATTGGGGGGAGTGCAGACTTTGCATTAAAGCTTGCCAAAAAAGCCCTGTTAAGACCCGTAGGAGAGAGGCACAAAGACAAAAGGATAGCAAAATTCGAGGGGGAGCTGCTTGAAGAAATAAACTCCATAGGAATAGGCCCCATGGGGATGGGAGGAAAAACAACTGCTCTAGACGTCAAGGTTGAGATCACTTATAGGCATCCGGCTTCGTTCCCTGTTGGAATTGTTTTCCAGTGCTGGGCGCATAGGAAGGCTTTCTTAGAGATAAGCGCAAACGGAGAGGTGAGAGTATGGCAGTAAAGCTGAGGACACCGCTAACAGAAAGAGAAGTGCTAAAGCTCAAAGCCGGAGACTTGGTTTACCTCTCGGGAGTGATATACACGGCAAGGGATCTCGCTCATAGAAAACTACTAGAAAAAGCCCCCTTTGATTTAAGAGGAGCTGTTATCTATCACTGCGGCCCCATAGTACAGAAAGAGAGCGGAAGATATAGGATAGTCTCCGCGGGCCCAACAACAAGCGCGAGAATGAACAGACACCTCGAAAAAATCCTAAGCATGGGAATCAAAGGCATCATAGGGAAAGGCGGGATGAATCCAGAACCCTTTAAAGAACATAGGGCAGTTTACTTTGCATTTACTGGTGGTGCTGGCTCTCTGGCTGCAAAGAGCGTAAAAAGAGTTTTGGACGTTTACTGGCTTGAGGAGCTTGGAATTCCTGAGGCGGTTTGGGTTCTAGAGGTTGAGGACTTTCCGCTCATAGTGGGAATAGACGCTTTTGGGAACTCCTTATACTCTAACCCCCGCTGAGAACTGGCATGACCTTTATTTCATCCCCTTCCTCAACTACTGCATCTCCTTTTGCAGGCTTGCCGTTGATGAGGATTATCTTGTCATGGAATTCGTCATACCTTGGGATTAGCTCCCTAAGTATCTCATCCACGGTCTTGGGCCTGTCGAGCTTTATCTCAAGCTCTCTAGCTTTGGCAAGATGAGCAAAAGCTCCCATAAGCCTGATTTTCACCATATGCATCACCACAGATACTATTCTCTGTCAGCTGATAAATTTTGTTGTCCTTTTTACTTTGTTTTATTGTTTGTTGTTTTTACTTTTGTCTTTTCGTTTTTTCCAATGGTAAATTATATATAGTTTGAGGGCTTATTACTTATGAAAATTTCCTCATGCTTGGGGGGGCGAATGAGAAAGATAATTGTGCTGGTAGGAATTTTATTTTTTTGTATCCCTAAATTGGTGATGAAAATGAGAAAGAGCGTTATTTGGGTGGCGGGTCTATTGTCCATTTTGGTAGTTGCACTCTTAGGTTACTCTTATGAAGCACCGGATATTCAAAAAATACAATCAAAACTGGAACAGATCCCCACGGAGGATTACATCTATGTAGAAAATGCGACCCTATATGCAGTTCAAAACGCCTCCACAGGCATTGAGCGTATAACTGCTTACCATCTAATATACCTCAAAAAGTCTAAAGGGAAGTATACCTTCAATGGCTCCGTAAGGTACTATGTAAATGGGACTTATAAGTATGGATACTCAATTTATTTTGAATTTTTCGGAGGTAATGTCTCAGGGTACGTAAACGTTAATGGTACAATGTATGACATAAAAGACAAAGAATGGGAAAAAATAACAGGAATAACAAGGGAAGAACTAATACAACGGGAAATATACTCTTCATTCCGGATAGAAAGGTTGAAAATCCTATTAAATGAGTCCAAGTGGCAGCTAAAGCAGAGGAGAGTATTCTCTGGAACTTATGAATTCAAGGGAGTTTATAAGGGTTCTAAGGTCGAGCTTATAACTAACAGCCAAATATCTAAGATAACTATCAACATAGAAACTCCCTACGGATCCAAAATCCACAAAGAACTGATATTAGGGAACAAGTCATCATGAGTATGATTGTCTTACTTGAACTTTTTTCATTTTCTTTTGAAAATCTCTTTTCAAAATAAGAGAAGTCAAGAAGCCCAAGAGACAAAAAAGATAAAGAAAAAAGCTCACTCGAGCTTCGTAACCTTCTCAAGCTCTGGGATGACGAACTCAAGGTTGAGCTCCTTAAGTGTCTCCTTCTTTGGAATACCCCTCTCGTCCCAGCCCCTGAGCTTGTAGTATTCGCTGAGTAGAGCGTCATACTTGTCCTTCTCCAAGTGCTGGCCTTTGTATGGGCCGCTCTTAAGGCCTTCTTTGAACCATCTCTCTGGTGGATAGTCCATTTCTCTGCTCCAGTTGCCGTTGAATTCCCTAACCCAGTATGCCCTCATGAGAGCATAAACCCTATCGGCTGCCTTGTAGAGGTCGTCCCAGGTGTACTTGACGCCGGTTATTGCTTCAAGAAGCTTTGGATAGTAGTCCAAGCTTAGGCCAACTTCAACCCATGGCAATCTACAGGCAGTGAGCATCTCAAAGAGGCCACCTCTAAGTCTCTGGAGCTCGATAACCTTTGCGGCCTTTTCTGGGTCGTAGGTTATCTTGTACTCAACTTTCTGGGCCTTTTCGCCTTCAATTGGTGCGGTACCAATTTCCCATGCAATGACCCACGCTTCCTTGTGGTGAGCACCGATTGAACTAGTTCCATATGCCAAGGCCATTGCCGGATAGATGTAACAGTTGTAACCGCTGACCTCAAGACCTTTTACGTGCATTGCAAAGTCCTTGGCACCGAGCTTTTCGCTCATCACTTTGACACCCTCGGCTGCAAGGTTTCCAAGTTCACCCCTTCTGTAGGCTATGTCCAATGCAAGCTGCTTGGCCTTCTTGAAGTCACCAAATTCTGGAGCATCGTCATCTTTTATTATGCCCTTCTCCTTAGCTTCCATCACGTAGGATATCGCGACTCCCAGCGAGATTGTATCAAGGCCCATCTCGTCGGCAATTCTGTTGAGAACTGAGACCTCGTTAAGCTTTCCTATGCCAAGGTTTGAACCCAATAGGGCGACGTTTTCATAGTCCAGCTCACTCTCCTGACCTTCAGCATCAAGAACCACGTTTCCACAGGGCATGTTACAGTATGGACAGCCCCTCTGCTTAACCTTCATACCTTCCATTGTGTAGCCGTCTATTGAGCGGGCGAACTCAAAAGAGCCGTCGCTGAAGTTCCTCGTCGGCAAGGCGGAGTTCTCATTTGTCCATTCCACAGCGGCCATCGTTCCCTGTCTGTGCCAGAACGGATAGCCAGGTGAGTTGAGAATTGCATCGTAGGCTTCTTGTGAAAGTTCTTTAAGCTTCTCCTTGTCCGCAACGGGAATTTCCTTGGTACCCTTGATAACTACCGCCTTGAGCTTTTTGCTTCCCATTACTGCACCCATACCGGGTCTTCCGGCAGCCCTTCCTTCCTGGGAGATAACAACGGCATACTTAACGAGGTTCTCTCCACCGGGACCTATGCTTAGAATTCCGACGTTTTTGCCGTGTATCTCTTTGAGTTCCCTTTCAGTTTCAAAGGTGGTTTTGCCCCAGAGGCCCTCAGCACTCAAAATGCTAACGTTATCATCCTCTATGTAGATGTAAACCGGCTTTTTGGCCTTACCTTCAACAACGAGCGCATCATAACCGGCTTTTCTTAAATGCACAGTAGCCATTGTTCCAAGGTTCCCATCACCATAACCGCCTGTTAGGGGGCTCTTAGCAGCTATAACCATCTTTCCGCCGCTTGGGGTTGGAAGACCGTTGAAAGGACCGGTGGCAAATACAAGCTTGTTCTTTGGGCCAAGAGGATCTACGTTCTTTGCTTCGTTCCAAAGAATCCAGGCTGCTAGACCTCTACCACCAATAAAATTCTTTGCAACTTCCGGAGAATATTCCTGCACCCAGACTTTGTTGTTAGTTAAATCAACCCTTAGGATTTTTCCCCACCAGCCTTTCATAGAAGACCACCAGAGTTCATTAATGCTTGAATTTTAATAAAGGTTTTGGGTTCATAAAATAGTTTACTTTTAGCAAATTGTGAAAACAAAGTTGTTTACAAAAAACATTTCAAATAAGTTTTCTTATTTATCAAAAGGTTTCGAAAAATTTGCAACAGATGGCTGATTTGGTTCGTATGAATTCGATTACTCCATAAAACCACAAAAGAATTTAAATAATCTCAATGATCAAAACACAACTGATGACCATGTGGTTTGAAATTAAAAGGGCAAAAGATGCATTACCGCATTACTTTTCAATCTTAAGCGGAGAAGAAAAGCCAAATTTCTTCTATTCAAAGCAGGTAGAGGTTAATTTCGGAGAAGATGAGGACCTTGAGAGTCTGTGGGAAACACACGAAGAAGGCATGGAAAAGTTGAGAGAGAACGATTTAAAAGAGAATCCCAAAAAGAGTCTCCTCGATTTAAAAGCCCTAATAGCATATAAAATGCTTGAAAGCTGTGAGCTGTGCGAGTTTAAATGCCACGCAAATAGATTTGAAGAGATCGGCTACTGCAGAGTGAAAGAAAGTTTAGTGGCGAGTGATTTTCTCCACATAGGGGAGGAGCCGGAGCTTGTGCCGTCTTATACAGTCTTTTTTTCCGGGTGCAACTTTAGGTGCGCCTTCTGTCAGAACTGGGATATAAGCCAATACCGCGTAGGCTTGAGGTATTCCCCCAAGGAGATGGCCGTTAAGATAGCGGTGGCATATGCTGAGGGGGCAAAGAACGTTAACTTCGTTGGTGGCGAGCCAACTCCAAATCTTCCTTTTATCCTTGAGACTCTAAAGTATGTCAAAGTTCCGATTCCGGTAGTGTGGAACTCCAACATGTACATGAGCGAAAAAAGCATGAAACTTTTGGATGGGATTGTCGATGTCTACCTTGGGGACTTCAAATGGGGTAACGATGAAGATGCACTTAAATACTCAAAAGCTCCCAGATACTGGGAAACAGTTACAAGGAACTTTTTACTAGCTAAAAACCACTACAAAGCCGAGTTTTTAATAAGGCATCTTGTAATGCCGGGTCATTTAGAGTGCTGCACAAGGCCAATTTTAGAGTGGATAAGCGAAAATCTCGGCAGGGACGTTAGGGTCAATGTAATGTTCCAATACCGTCCAGAGTACAGGGCCCATGAATATCCCGAAATTGATAGAAGGCTCACAAACGATGAGATGCTTAAAGCGGCTGAACTTGTAAAAGAATTCAGATTAAAGAACGCGCTGGTGGGATAAATGCAGGTTACATCTGGAGTTTCCGCAAAATGGGTTTTAATTCTTTTTCTGCTGTTTTTCATTCTCTTCGGCTTGAAAACACTCTTAGAAGAATATTTGGAACGAAAAGGGGGAAGATAGATGCCCATTCCGCTGAGAGAAGTTACAGATAGACAGCTTGTAGGAGCAATACTAAGCTTGGTAGCGGTTTATCTAATCTTTCGCATCTATACCGCTTGGTACTCCAAATACCTGGAGAAAAAGGAGAAAGAACTTGAGGAAAACGAAAAAATTGGAGAGCTTTACTAGCCTCCCGCCCTAGACTTCATCAAGACGTTCATGAACTTCTCGATTTCCTCGTTGCTCCCATCAATGATTATCTCCCATCTGGGCATTCCAAAATAGGCATCAGCTTCTCGGATTTTTATATCAACCCTCGCCTTGGAACCCTCCTTGATTTTAAGAATCTCCTCGGGGGGAATTGCGGTTATCAGTTTTCTTCTCATGAAGAAAGTTAAGAGGATGGCTTTAAAATATCTTTCGAATTCCAAAAAACTTAATTAATTCCAGATGGAAAAAGAAAATGGTGAGAGAAATGGAGCTTCCCTCTCATAAGACAAAGATAATTGCCACGATAGGGCCGGCTTCTAAGCAAAAAGAGACCATAAAAAAGATGATAAAAGCCGGAATGAGTGTTGCGAGGATAAACTTCTCCCATGGAACTCTTGAAGAGCATGCAAAGACCATTGAGACAGTGAGAGATGTCGCCGAGAAATTGGAAAGGAGAGTCGCAATTTTAGGCGATTTGCCGGGATTAAAAATGCGAGTGGGAAAGATAAAGGGGGACTCAGTGACTCTAAGGAAGGGAGATAAAGTTGTGCTCACGACGAGAGATATTGAAGGCGACGAAACAACTATTCCAGTTGAGTTTAAAGACTTACCAAAGCTGGTTTCAAAAGGTGATACCATATACCTGAGCGATGGCTACATAATGCTGAGGGTTGAGGAAGTCAGGGAAAATGAGGTCGAATGTGTTGTAGTTAACGGAGGGATACTGTTCTCCCATAAGGGGATAAACATTCCAAAAGCGAATCTCCCGATAGAGGCGATAACTCCAAGGGACTTTGAGATAATAGAGTTCGCAATTGAACATGGGGTAGATGCCATAGGTCTATCTTTTGTAGGTTCGGTGTATGATGTGCTCAAAGTAAAGAGCTTTCTTGAAAAGAAAAGTGCAGATCTCTTCGTGATTGCGAAAATAGAGAGGCCTGACGCAGTGAGGAACTTCGATGAAATTCTAAACGCTGCTGATGGAATAATGATAGCGAGGGGAGATCTTGGCGTTGAAATGCCGATTGAAAAGCTCCCTATAATGCAGAAACAGCTTATAAAAAAGACCAATTTAGCAGCAAAGCCGGTAATAACTGCCACTCAAATGCTCGTCTCAATGACCACCGAACGGATACCAAAAAGAGCAGAGGTAACAGATGTCGCGAATGCGATACTCGACGGAACTGATGCAGTGATGCTCTCCGAAGAGACCGCCATAGGAAAGTACCCCGTTGAATCGGTGGAAATGATGGCAAAGATAGCTAAGACAACGGAGGAATATAGGGAATCCTTAGGTTATTCCAGATTGCGCGCTTGGATTGACTCGTTACCAAAAAGAAGCACTATAAAAGAAGCGATAACACGTAGTGTTATAGATGCTCTCTGCGCCATAGACATAAAATACATCCTAACCCCCACAAGGACTGGGCTAACTCCAAGGTTAATATCCCGCTTCAAACCAAAGCAATGGATCTTAGCTTTTTCAAGCAGTGAGAGGGTCTGCAACAACTTAGCCTTTTCCTATGGCGTTTATCCATTCTGCATGGATGAGAACTTTAACGAAAAGGATATAATAATGCTGGTAAAGGGATTGGGAATAGTCAAAGAAGACGATACAGTGCTTTTAACAGAGGGAAGACCAATAGGAAAGACCGTGGGGACAAATACAATGCGCATCTTCCAGATCCCTTAAACCTCCTCAAACCTTATTCCCTTTTCCTCCATGAATTTCTTTGCTCTTTCAATTTCCTCCTCTGATTCTCCAAAGAGAATTATCCCAATGTATTTTCCAAAGCCCTTTGGAGATGAGTGTATCTTTACCCTGAACTTGCTCAACGTTTCATTTAATATTGGAGCAAGCTTTGATTCGTCCGTTATCTCTGCTAGAAGCTTTTTTTGAATGAACACTCTCCTTCCAAGTCTGGGAAGCACTTCGTTTTCAAGCATTGCCTTCATTTCTCTTGGCAGTCCGGGGAGGACAAATATTTTTGTGTTCTCATAGCTCAAAAAAGCGCCCGGAGCGGCCCCAACGGGGTTGTTGAGCATCTCGGCTCCCTTTGGGAGGTACGCCATCTTTTTACGTGCCTCATTAATTTCTGGATCATCTATAAAGCCCTTCTTATAGAGATCCAAGTAAAATTCCTCAATTCTCCTGAGGGCATCCTCCCTTAATTCCAATTCAACGCCAAGAGCTTTGGCAACTGCAATCATCGTAACATCGTCGTGTGTTGGACCTAACCCTCCAGCTATTATCAGGACTTCTGGCTTTCGGGAGAGAGCCTCTCTGATCACGCTTTTTATGTCCTCAACATCATCCCCAACGGTTGTTATTCTCTTTACCCAATATCCCCTTTCCGTGAGCTTTTGAGCTATAAACGCGGAGTTGCTGTCGATGGTGTTGCCGGTCAGCAGTTCATCTCCTATGGTGATTATCTCAGCAAACATCTTCACCACCGTAACTCAATTGTGCTATCTAAAATTTAATCTTTCGCTCCAGTTGGAGATGGAACAAGCAAGGAGACAGAAATCCTTTAAAAGCATATATCTAAACCCATTCACGATGATAAAAGCGGTAAAAGACGACTTTGTTAAGTTCTATCGTTTACACCAAAGCCTTGAGGCCCTCGAGCGGGTTAGGGGAGAGATTAGTGAAGAAGCTTACGAGAGATTAAAAGCCCTCGTTTATTACAGACTTTACGGAAGGGAATTTAATAGAGATAAAATCAAAGAAAAAATTGCTTTGGCTTTTTCAATGGGTAGTGACAGTACGGCATCGCTTTTAATCCTTAGGTGGGCAGGATTCGATGTAGTTCCGGTAATGGTAAGACTCCCTCAAATGAGGGATGTAATACTCCTAAGAGCCCAGGAGTATGGGGCAGTTTTTGTTGAAGTTCCAAACTATGCCGAAGTCATAAGCTCTCAAATACAGAAAAGGGCTCCAATCTGTGGAAAATGCCATTCAATGATAATGGAAGCGGTTAAGAACTATGCGAGAAAAAATGGAATAAAAATAGTAGCCTCCGGAGACCTGCTCAGCTTTGGAAGTATTTCAATTTATAAAGAGGGAGACCTAATAAAGCTGAACCTTCCAGCCTTTTTAGCCCTCGATAAAAGGGAAGCAATAAGCATACTTGGCAGAAAATACGCATTGGGCTTTGGGTGTCCTCTGTGGAAGAACGCCACCAAAAGTGCGCCGATTTTAAAACGCTTTGGTATTCAGAGGGTATTGAGGGAGCTCAGGGCAGGAGCGATAGACAAGGAGATAGCAAATGCCCTCATCAGAGACATCCTCAAAAATTGAGGAGGTAAGAACATGAAGCGGGAACGTTCTCTGCTTCAAATCATTAGAGAGCGCACTGCAAAAATCTCCATAAGAAAAAAGAGAAAAAGAAACCTCCTTCTTCTTGCAATTTCAATGTTTTTGGCAAATATAAGCTGGGGAATAGCCTTCCCATACCTCGGGGTGTACATGAAAATTCTAGGAGGGTCGCTTTTTCTTGTCGGGCTTTTGAGCGTTGCTTTCAATTTAACCTCTAGCATAGCCCAGTATCCTTTTGGGTATCTTTCTGATAGAACCGGGAGGAGAAAGCCGTTCATAGCGTTTGGAATATTCTCTTCAGGTGTTGCGTACCTTTTTGTAATATTTGCCACAACTCCATCCATGCTCCTCGGGATAAGAATTCTTCAGGGAGTTTTAGGCTCTTCACTTTTCCCCGCTCATACGGCCTTTATTTCCGAGCTTTCGGTTCTGGAAAAGGTGGGTTCGACCTTTGGTTTCTTTAACTTCATTGAAAATATAGGGTACATGCTGGGCAACTTTCTAGGGAGTGGGATAGTTAAACTCCTTGGCATCAAAAGCGCTTTTGTAATATCAGCTGTAATATCAATTGTTTCAGCCGGAATTGTGATGCTCATAGAAGAAACTCCCCATCAACCTTCACGTTCCAAGCGATTAATAATTCCGCAAGAAAGCAGAGAGAGCGAGAGGGTTATTTTCGAGGGCAACGCTTTTAAGAATCTTTTAAAGGGCAAACTGGGCATCTTTTACTTGTCTGTTTTGTTTGCAATGGTAGCATCTGGCCAAGTTTACTCCGTGCTCTCTGTATACTTTGAAGAAAGATTTGGGAGTCAATGGGTTGGAATTCTCTTTGGTGTTGATTCTCTGGCAGCAGCATTAGGTGCCCCATTCATAGGGAAAGCCATTGATAAAAAGGGCGCGAAAAAGATCTTCATTTTATCACTAGTGGGCTACATGATAGTGTTCTACGGATATGGCATAATCGCAACCATTTATTCAATGATAGTTCTCTCCATCCTTTCAGGAATAAAATGGTCGGCCTTTATTAGTGCCTCATCTTCTTATGTGGCATTAAACACAGAAGATAAGATAAGGGCACAGGCTATGGGAATGCTAAATACGATGATGAGCATTGGATGGGTTGTTGGGCCTTTAATAGGAGGCTATCTAAGTGGAATAAGCTTTAAAATTAACTTCCTCTCTTCGTTGATACCACTCACCCTGGCACTCATTCTAATTCTCATTCCAAAATCTTAAAAGCCCTTAAAAGAAGGTGTCTACATGCTCTACGTCGAGATACTTGGGAATCTTCCAGAGATGGCTCAAGGTGAAGTTAGGGCGTTGCTAGAAATGGCTAGTCCAGAGTTTAGGATCATAGAAAGAGATTACCTTTTTCTTGCCCTTAAAGGAGATAAAAAGGCGTTTCCCCTCCTCAACAGACTTGGCTTAGCACATGAATACGGCGAGCTTTTGTTCTCTGCTAAAAGCTTGGAGGAGCTGTATTCAAAAGCAGAAAATGTCAAATGGAAAAACTACATCAGGGGAACTTTTAAAGTAGATAGAGAGACAATGGTAAACTGTTCCCATTTAGTAGAGAACGTTGAGAAGAAATTGGGGGCAATAATATCAAAAAGAGGGTTCAAAGTGAATCTAAGCTCTCCCGAAACATTAATCAGAGTTTACTGTGGAAAAAAGCTTTGGGTTGGGATTAGAGAGAGATTTTTTAAAGCAAAGCCGTTTAATGAACGAAAAGCTGATCAAAGGCCGTTTTACAAACCTATAGCTTTGCCTCCAAGAGTAGCGAGGGCAATGGTTAATCTGGCAAGGGCAAAAAAAGAAGTTCTTGATCCTTTTATGGGCACTGGTGGAATCCTTATCGAAGCGGGTCTTATGGGTCTAAAAGTCTATGGAGTTGATCTGAGGAGAGACATGGTTGAAGGCGCTAAAAGGAATCTGGAACATTATGGAGTCAAAAACTACGTTTTAAAGCAAGGAGACGCTACGAAACTTAGAGAGCTCTTTCCTGATAAAACTTTTGAGGCCGTTGCGACAGATCCACCCTATGGGAGCTCTGCCACTCTCGGTGGGAGAAAAAGAGAGGAACTGTATAAAAAAGCCTTATCAAGCATATATGATGTCCTTGACGGCTACTTAAGCATAGCGTTTCCTGCTCAGTTTAATGCAGAGATAGTAGCTGAGAAAATTGGGTTTGAAGTTTTGGAAAAATACTACCAGAGAGTTCACTCTTCTTTGGATAGATATTTTTACGTTATGCGCACCTGAAGCATCTTTCTTGAAATCCGCCACGTGTTCTTCTTTTTCTTCTTTTACAACTTGATTTTAAATTTCAACAAAAAGGTTATAAAAGGTTGGAGGATTAAAAGCTAGAGGTGGAAACATGGAAGGGTACGATATAAGGCCTGTAGAGAAGAGTAAAAGGACATTTACCCCCTTGACGATCTTTGCAATATGGTTCGGAGCAGGAATAAGTATTGCAGAATTCTGGGCAGGAGCATTGCTAACTCCAGCACTTTCACTTGGCATGGCTATACTGGTAACAATCGTCGGACACATTCTTGGAAATACAGTAATGGCCCTAATAGCTCTCGAAGGTGAGGAAACAGGACTGCCAACTATGGTGCTCTCAAGAGCCCCCTTAGGGATTAAAGGTTCGATTTTACCATCGGTCTTAAACTACCTCCAGCTTATAGGGTGGACGGCAATAATGCTCATAGTTGGGGCAAATGCAATGAACGCAGTGTCAAAAGTCTTCGGTTTTGAAAGCTATGCCCTCTGGGTAATCCTCTTAGGCATCCTCGTTACTGGATGGACGTATATAGGGCCAAAGAACTGGGAAAAGCTTGAAAAGATAGCGGCCTTGCTTTTACTTGCATTAAGCCTGTGGCTCACATACGTTACACTCAAGAGATTTTCTCTAGAGGAGCTCCTTTCCAAACCCGGAACTGGAGAAATAGGCATTATGCTTGCCCTAGATCTGGTAATAGCGATGCCCCTTTCATGGGCACCGTTAATAGCGGATTACTCAAGGTTTGCCAAGGATAAAAGCTCAGCCTTCTGGGGAACATATTTAGGTTACTTCATATCCTCGAGCCTGTTCTACTTTGTTGGAGCCCTAACCAACATGGCAATTGGTGAAGGAGATCCAATCGGAATCATAGCAGCTTACGGCGTTGGAATTCCAGCTATGCTGATAGTCATCTTCTCTACGGTCACTACAACATTCCTCGACGTCTATTCAGCGGCAATAACCTACAAGAACATCTCACCAAAAGCAGATGCAAAGAAACAGGTACTTCTAGTTGGTTTCCTTGGAACTCTATTAGCCCTTGTTTTCCCAATGGAACAGTATGAAAGTTTTCTACTACTTATAGGTGGGGCATTTGTGTCTTTAGCGGCAATAATGGTAACTGACTACTTCCTTGTAAGGAAAACCTATGTCCCAGAGGAACTGCTTGATGAAAACGGTCCATTTGCTGGATACAACTTAAAGGCGATAATAATCTGGGCGATAGGATTTGCGTTCTACATGGGTTTGGCTTTAGAAGGCCTCTTTGGACTTCACATTCCGGTTTTAAGTGAACTCGGCTTCAGACTTGGCTCTAGTATTCCAACATTCCTCCTTGTAAGTGCTTTGTATTATTTGCTTGGGAGGTGAAAGAAATGGAATGGATTGGTAAAGATTTGGAAAAGCTTAGAGAAAAGAAGCCTTTAGTGCACAATATAACCAACTACGTCGTTATGAACACCACTGCAAACGCCCTCCTAGCTATAGGAGCATCTCCAGTAATGGCCCATGCAATAGAGGAACTTGAAGAGATGATAGCCCTAGCAGATGCGCTGGTTATAAACATTGGAACCCTCGATGAGCATAAGATATACTCAATGTTTAAAGCCGTTGAGATAGCCAAGGAGCTCAAAAAGCCTGTAATCCTTGATCCCGTTGGTGCCGGGGCAACAAAGCTGAGAACAAAGACCTCTCTAAAACTGTTGGAGGTAGGAGATATAAGCGTAGTCAGGGGCAACTTTGGAGAGATAGCAGCTCTTTTAGGTGAACACGGCAAAACTAGGGGTGTAGATTCAGCAGTTTATGATAAAGAAGCTGCAAAGGACTTAGCGGAGAAAGCGGCTGAAGAATTCAACACAGTGACAGCAGTCACTGGGGCTGTGGATTACGTAAGCAATGGCAAGAGAACTTACGCTATAGAAAACGGAACTCCCATGCTCGGAAGGGTGACGGGAACTGGATGTATGGCTACTGCAATAATAGGGGCGTTTTTAGCGGTTGAAGAACCTTTGAAAGCATCTATAGCAGGACTAACAACCTTTGAAATTGCTGCAGAGAAAGCCTTTGAAGAATCCCCGTATCCGGGAAGCTTTCACATGAAGCTCTACGACTGGCTCTACAGGATTGATGGAGCGCTCATAAAGGAGAGAGCTAAGGTGAGGGAAATTGAACCTTAGAAAAAAGCTGAAGCTTTATGTCATCACTGATAGGAGGCTAAGACCAGAGGTAGAAAGCGTCAAAGAGGCATTAGAGGGTGGCGCAACCTCCATTCAACTGAGGATAAAAAATGCCCCAACAAGAGAAATGATAGAGATCGGTAAGGAAATAAGGAAGCTCACAGAGGAATATGATGCTCTCTACTTTGTGGATGATAGGTTAGATGTGGCTTTAGCAACAAACGCAGATGGAGTTCAACTGGGTTCTGAAGACATGCCCATCTCAATTGCCAAAGAGATAGCACCCAATCTAATCATAGGTGCCTCCGTCTACAGTTTGGAAGAAGCCCTGCAAGCGGAAAAGGAGGGGGCAGACTATTTGGGGGCAGGTTCTGTCTTTCCTACTCCTACAAAGAAGGATGTCAAGATTATTGGCATAGAAGGGCTTAGTAGAATAGTGGAATCGGTAAAAATTCCCGTGGTGGCAATAGGGGGCATAAAACACGAAAACGTCCGGGAAGTTCTCAAAGCCGGAGTAGATGGGATTGCTGTGATATCTGCAATAATGGGGGCAGAAAACGTAAGAGAAGCCACTGAAAGAATGAGAAAGATTATAGAGGAGGTTATCGGATGAAGGCTGAAACAAAGACACAAAAGCTCGCTTATGTAGGTATTTTCACTGCATTGGGAGTAATTCTAGGCACGATTTCTTTTCCAGTTGGTCCAACAAAAGTCGCTCCTTTCCAGCACTTTATAAACGTAATAACGGGAGTCCTGTTAGGCCCCTGGTGGGCCTCTTTAACGGCACTTTTCATAGGGATACTGAGAATGTCTCTAGGAGTGGGCACGATATTCTCAATTCCCGGTGGAATTCCAGGAGCTTTTATGGTTGGTTTGGTGTATAAGATAGGAAAAAAGGACTGGGCAGCATTTAGCGAGCCCTTTGCAACTGTTTTTATAGGAGGGACCCTAAGCTCCCTTCTCTTTGGACCCCTTATAAACGTCCATAAAGGTGTTGTGTGGTTTTGGATAGCCTTTGCTCCCAGCACCCTTGTTGGAACGACTCTTGGTTTTCTAACCCTCAAAGCCCTAAGAAAGATGGAGGTGATAGAATGATTAGAAAAGCTTTAACAATTGCCGGCAGTGATAGTGGAGGGGGAGCCGGAATAGAGGCAGATTTGAAAACCTACTCCGCTTTTGGTGTTCACGGTTTGGTTGCAATTACCTCAGTAACAGCTCAAAACACTCAAGAAGTAAGGGCAATCCACGATGTTGATCCAGAAGTTGTTGCAAAGCAAATAGAGGCAGTTGCCGATGATATTGGAGTTGATGCCGCAAAGACCGGAATGCTGAGCAACGCTGAGATTATTAAAGCCGTTGCAAAAACGGTGAAAAAATACAGCTTTCCCCTCGTGGTGGATCCGGTAATGATAGCCAAAAGTGGAGCGCCCTTGTTAAGGGAAGACGCAATGGACGCTTTGATTGAGAAGATAATTCCCCTTGCAAAGGTTGTAACTCCCAACAAGCCAGAAGCTGAAAAGCTGAGCGGAATAAGGATTGAAAACCTTGAAGATGCAAGAAAAGCCGCAAAAATCATAGTGGAAGAGCTAGGGGCGGAGAGTGCAATAGTTAAGGGGGGACATCTAGGATTAAGTGAAGCTGTGGATGTGTTTTATTTTAACGGCGAGTTCAAGGAATACAGAGCACCGTTTGTTGATGGTTGCACCCATGGTACCGGATGTTCTTTCTCTGCAGCAATAGCGGCAAATTTAGCCAAAGGAAAGGAGCTTGAAGAGGCAGTTAGAATAGCGAAGGAATTCATCACAATGGGGATTTATTATGGAGCAAAAATAGGTTATGGGCACTGTCCCGTTAATCAGAATGCCTGGATAGAGATTCCAGCTGAAAAATGGAGAGTTTATGAGTCCCTAAGAAATGCCATTAAGGAACTTGTAGCGATTGAAAATCTTCCTCAATATGTTCCAGAGGTGGGCATGAACTTTGTCTACGCACTGCCCAGGCTGTATGCAAGGAGCAAAGATGATGTTGCCGGAGTCAAAGGAAGGATAGTAAAGTTTGGAAGTGCTGTAAAGCCGGTAGGAGGAGTGGAATTTGGAGCCTCCGATCATCTGGCAAGGGCTATTTTAACATATATGAACTTCTTCCCCGAAACCAGAAGTGTGCTAAACCTAAAATACAGCGAAGAACTGATTAAAAAAGCTTCTAACTTGGGACTTAGAGTATCTTTCTACGATAGAAGGGAAGAGCCAGAGGAAATAAAAGCCCAAGAAGGAGGCACCATTCCCTGGGGAATAAGAACTGCTATTGAAAGAATAAACGGCAAACCCGACATAATTTATCATCTCGGAAACTGGGGCAAAGAGGCAATGATCCTAATATTTGGAGAAACCCCGCAGGTTGTATTGAGAAAACTCAAAATGCTTATCGAATAGTCCCGTATCACGTTTAGCTTTTCCTTTTTTGGGTTTTCTTTCTTCTGGTGGGCCAGTTTTGATGTTAAGGCTCTAAGGTTGCTCTGGAAGCCTTTAGTAACTGAAAGTTACTATCAGACAGAGAGTTATAAAATTTTGAGGTTTTTGTAACGAAATTTTTTCGGAATTTTGAGCGGAAGCTCCTCAGGAATCCTTTGATATTTTCTCCTCATGAAAATTCGACCATTTTTAGTTCAAAGTGTTTTTATTAGCTTATTTTTGGTTTAGGCTTTTGTTTTGTCTCTGGAAGTCTTGTGAACATTTTTGTGCATGAAAGAAAAGTAGTAGGTTCAGGTGAGTGAGTGCTTTGAAGTCTTTTCTAGTGGCTTGGATTCGAGCCTTCTTATGGCTGTTTTATTGACCCTTTGTGGAAAGGCTTATAAATTTCAAGCTCTCTAATAGTTTTGTAGGGGATTTAAAGGAAAATTCGCCCCTGTTCCAATAAGACTTTAAAAGAATTGAAATTAGAAAGAAAAGAGGTCAGTGATTTTGTTTCAAGTATAAGTTCCAATAAGACTTTAAAAGAATTGAAATATATTAAAGATTCCCCTACCGTTAACCCGTCTAAAAGTTCCAATAAGACTTTAAAAGAATTGAAATTCATTAGCCAGATAGACACCATAGAACACCTAAAAACGTTCCAATAAGACTTTAAAAGAATTGAAATGAATTCGAAGTTTTAGTCGTAAAAGACAAAGAAGAAGGTTCCAATAAGACTTTAAAAGAATTGAAATTCAACGAACCAACACCATACACCACGAACGTACCCCTGTTCCAATAAGACTTTAAAAGAATTGAAATCACGTGATAACATAGTCCCCGCGGCGGGGTCGTTAAATAGTTCCAATAAGACTTTAAAAGAATTGAAATTTTCCATACAGTTGACCGGGAATTCCCCCTTATGTTAGGTTCCAATAAGACTTTAAAAGAATTGAAATTTTCTCGAAATTGATTTTTAAGCCCACGTGGGCGTAGTAAGTTCCAATAAGACTTTAAAAGAATTGAAATAATAAATTCTACTACTTCGTCAAGTACATTTTACAAGTTCCAATAAGACTTTAAAAGAATTGAAATCGAATTTTCGGGCGTATTCTTCTATTAGCTCTATCACTGTTCCAATAAGACTTTAAAAGAATTGAAATTATTTTATGGCAGTGACTTAATAAGCGTTAGGTTTTGCCGGAAGTTCCAATAAGACTTTAAAAGAATTGAAATTGATAAACCCCCCTGTATTTGCCGCCCCGAACCGGTGGTTCCAATAAGACTTTAAAAGAATTGAAATTAAAATACATTGACCTAGAACTTTTAAGCATGCTAGAAAAGTTCCAATAAGACTTTAAAAGAATTGAAATAAAATAACGGGGTTCACGTGAATGTTTAGCCCCTTTTGTTCCAATAAGACTTTAAAAGAATTGAAATATTGCACCCGTATTATTTCCCTTTGTGTCGTCCATGCTTCGTTCCAATAAGACTTTAAAAGAATTGAAATTTATTTAACCCATTTAAACCCATTTAATACGGCTTTTCGTTCCAATAAGACTTTAAAAGAATTGAAATATGGGTGCCGGGAATCAATGAAAACTTAAAAATCCAGTTCCAATAAGACTTTAAAAGAATTGAAATTTAGAATAGTGTACACTTTTTAACTAAAAAATGAACGGTTCCAATAAGACTTTAAAAGAATTGAAATAGCGACTTCTCAATGGACACGCCCGTCGCGAGGTTCGTGTTCCAATAAGACTTTAAAAGAATTGAAATCACTACTTCGGTCACTTGATCAGAGAGCCATTCTGCAAGTTCCAATAAGACTTTAAAAGAATTGAAATGTGTTTTTGCGATGTATTCAATCTTCATGCGAGTAAATGAGGAAAAGTTCCAATAAGACTTTAAAAGAATTGAAATACTATCCCGCTTTGTGAGGTTTTAGACGCTACGAACTGTTCCAGTTCCAATAAGACTTTAAAAGAATTGAAATTCATGAAACTCATCACCATAATGAAACTTAGTTTCATTGTTCCAATAAGACTTTAAAAGAATTGAAATTTCACTTTAACCACCACTTGATGCCTAACCTCTTTACGTTCCAATAAGACTTTAAAAGAATTGAAATCCCATTACCCCTCCTTTGAATGTCACGCTCTCGAAGGGTTTTGGTTCCAATAAGACTTTAAAAGAATTGAAATAATTTCATTAAGGTTCTCATCGTATTTTTTGATAATAAGTTCCAATAAGACTTTAAAAGAATTGAAATAAGTCCTTTTGCTAATGCGATAGCTTCGTTTACCTTCTCGTTCCAATAAGACTTTAAAAGAATTGAAATTTTTTTTGTTAATTCCCTGAAGATAATTGGGATATTACCACCCGTTCCAATAAGACTTTAAAAGAATTGAAATAACCTCAATTGCTTGTTTTATTCCTTTCCTAAATTGCGTTCCAATAAGACTTTAAAAGAATTGAAATTAGAACTTATGAAAGCTATGTAATTGAAGAGCAGAAAGAGTTCCAATAAGACTTTAAAAGAATTGAAATCAGTAAACTTAACCACGTGTTGAATGTTCTTTTTAATGTTCCAATAAGACTTTAAAAGAATTGAAATAGCCCTTTCCCCTAACATCCGCTACCTTTTTGCCCAAATGTTCCAATAAGACTTTAAAAGAATTGAAAGTTTCGATGCCCTTAACGTAACTCCCCTCTATTACGGGGTTCCAATAAGACTTTAAAAGAATTGAAAGAGTGGAACTTTCGGGGGTTCCTGGACTGCTGTAATAATGTTCCAATAAAACTTCAAAAAGCTCTTTTGTTCCAATCTTCTGCCATGCAGTTGAACGTTTGTCACATGAATTGGGAAAAATTTCTTGGCAATACTCAATATAGACGAAAAATATTCCGTAAAATTTATATTCTGTCGATGAATATTCACAGTTGAGGTAGTCAAAATGTACGAGCTTATGAACTTGTCTACTGGCGAAATTATTAGGACGGGTGAAAATTTAGAGGAGCTACTTCAAGACTTGCCAGAAGGGTTTTATGAGATAAAAGAACATGGAGAATTTGTGAGGTTTTATAGTACAACTAAACCCGAGCACCAGTGCTGGATTTGAGACTTTTTTTAATTTTTGAAAAATAACAAAGACATAAAACTAAAGAACCTTTCTTAGAATTTCCCTCAGATCCTTTAGAAACTCCTCAAGGTGCTCTCTCTTTACGTGGGGCATCATAACGATTCTTATGTACCCTCTATGGGCACTTATTCCCCAGCCTCTAGCTTTAAGTTCCCCCTCAAGTTTCTTAAGCTTCTTGGAGCCGAAGGAAACTATGTTCAGCATTGGCTCCCTTATTAGGTACACCCCATCTAGAGCCTTTATCTGCTCTGCAAACCAGTATGCATTTTCCATAGCTTCCTTAACGACTCTCTTGTATCCTTCAAAGCCCAGATGCTTTAGGAGAGCCCAAACGGCTATTGCATTAGCTCCAGGCCTAGTGCCAGTTATTGTAGCTTGAAATATTTGTCCGCCAGCTAAGTATGGCGCTAGAACGTTTATAGCGTCCATGTACTTTTTCTTCCTAAAAACTATCCCACCGGCTGGAATTGGAGCCATGCCCATTTTATGTGGGTCTATGGTAACGCTCTGTACGCCTTTGAGCTTGAAGTCAAAATCTGGCAACTCATAACCTAGAGCTTTTGCGAAAGGTATCACAAACCCACCAAAGGCTGCATCAACGTGAAGGGGAATCCCGTAATCTACGGCAATATCTGAAAGAGAGGGAATGTCATCCACAACACCTAACCCGGTTGTACCGGCAATTCCAACTATCCCAATAGTGCTGTCGGTTATCTTGCTCTCAACATCTTTAACATTAACAGAATAGTCCTCATTAAGCTCAGCCCAAACTAGTTTTACTCTCAGCAGATCACTCGCCTTTAGAAAAGAGAAGTGGGCACTTTTTGGGAGAATTAATTCGGGATTCTCAACATCAGATATATTGCGAAAAGCCCTAACAGCCAAGATATTCGCCTCGGTACCACCGCTTACTATGTTGCCATAGGCTTTCTTCAGGTGCAAAAGTTCTCCAAGCATCTGAACGGCTTCTTCCTCAATCTTTTTGCTCCCTTTGTGCAGTCCAGGATCGCCTAAGTTTCTGTCTATGTATTTTTGAATTATCTTTTGAGCAAGCGGATGAGGGTAAGTGCACATTGACCCTAAAATCTTACCTGAATTAAAAGTCAAGTCGATTTTGAACCTCTCCTCAAGTTCAGCAAGTACTTCCTCTTCGTTCATTCCTTCCTTTGGAATCATGCTCCCACCAGTCTAGACTTATCGGCATAGCATTTAAGCTTTTGTTACTCGCCTCTTATGTGGGATAAATAAAGCCTGAAGAACTGGGGTGTGGTTATGGCTGTTAGCATCGAGACTATGACAACAGTGGCAAAGAGGCTCTGGTCTATTAACCCTTCTTCAATCCCGAACTTTAATATGGCAAGCTCCAAGCTACCTCTTCCACCCATACCAATGCCAACCAGCGTCGCTGATTTCCAATCGAATCCAAACGCCTTCATTCCCAATCCACAGCCAAGAAGCTTTCCTAAAACCGCAGCCAGGTAAAGAAGGACTATCAAAGCAATGCTGAGCTCACTGAGGGATGGATTAAACATTAACCCCACATAAATGAAGAATAGGGGTATGAAGAACTCTGTAAGAACCACCTGCAGGTCTCCAATGAGTTCGTTAAGCTTTATCTTGCTTAGTACAAGCGGATCTCTCCTCTCCCTGAGCCTGCTTATTGTTAAACCTGCAAGATAAGCGCCGATTATCTGATGCAAGCCAACTCTTTCCGCCACTATTGCCAAGAGGAATGTAAGAATTATCGTGAAGGTAAAGAATATGTTGAGGTTCCTCAATATGCTGTAAAACCTCACAGAACGCTTGAAAATGTATTCTGAAAGCAAGAGAACCACTGTTATGAATATGGCTATTTTAATCGTCAAGATAACAAGGGGAAAGAGTGCAAGCTCGCCTTTTGTCATCGCCGTTATTATACCAATTAGATAAACGGCCATTATGTCATCGGCAAAGGCGGCTCCCATCAATATCGATGAGATTTCCTTCCTAACCCTCGATTTCAGCAATACTCCGCTTGTTACCTCAATTGCGGTATTCCCCAAAGTCACTCCCACAAAGATAGCAGCGGCTAAGCCCTTTCCAAAGAAGTAAACCGTTGAAAAGCCAAAAAGGAATGAAAATGCAACACCTAAACCAGCTACCGAAATTGCTTTTGCTTTGTTGGAGGCAATTGATGAAAAGTTGCTCGTGAGACCCATATAAAGCATCATCATTAAAAGGCCAAACTCGGATAGAACTTTTAATGGCTCGGAAGGAGAGATAACGTTGAGAAGAAACGGTCCAAGTATCATTCCAGTAAGTATGTGGGCAATTATAGGGTGGATTTCTTTCTTTTCGAAAAGCCACTCCAACGTCTTTGCAAAGACCAGAAGAATGGAAAGGTCGAGGATGTACTCCACTTCATACCCTCCTGCTCAGCAAAGCTCCTATTATCCACAAGAGCATTAGAAAGATTGCGAGTATCATTGCCAAGGTGGCCCCTCTGCTCGTACCAAAGACTATCGGGATGGGGCCAATCATTATCACTCCCCCGCCCTCAACATCAGCTTCCCCAGACGATGCCGCCATTAAAGTCCCTATGAATATCAGCATGAAACCTATGAATATTAATCCCATTCCTGCCAGTACAAGTAGCTCTCCCTTCATGGCCCCTCATGGAAAACTACGCTTAGAGTTTTTAAGCTTTAACGCTAAAGTTATTAAAGGGGGAGGGAAGTTAGCTTATGCTTGTGATTGTTGATCTTGATGATACCCTCTGCAACACATGGGAAGCCGCAAGATGGAGTGTTCTAAGGCTCTTACCCCATTTAATTAGGAAAAGAAAGTTTAAGGCGCTCCTCTACATCCTTACCCAGAGATACAAAGAGCTGGAGCAGTCAAGAGAACTGCATCTCCTCGATTTAGATGAACTCGTTGAGAACTTTATGGAAAGGATCTATCAAAAAATCTCGGAAGATGACCTTAGGGAAATGTTTGAACTTGTTGATAGAACATTTTTCTCGAATTTAAAGCTTTACCCAGATGCCATTGAGTTCTTAAAGGGTTTAAAAGAGATGAACGCGAAGGTTGTTTTAGTAACGGATTCTTCCTCTGAGTGGCAGAGAAAGAAGCTGGAGTACCTCAACTTGAAGCAATACTTTGATCACCTCATAATAAGTGGAGAAACCGGACACAGCAAGCTTGAACCATATAATTTTATACTTGCAAAGAGAAGGTTCCCTAGGGAAAATGAGATCTATGTAGTGGGAGACAGAGACGATACAGACATGAGGGGAGGGAAAGAGATAGGCGCAACGACGATTCTCGTAAGACGAGGCTACTTCAAGTCCCTCTTGCCAAAACATGCCGATTATGTAGTTAAGGATCTCAGAGAGGCACTAGAGGTGATAAAGAATGAGCATAAAAAGCGAACTTAAGAGAAAAGCATTACATCTCACTGGGCTTATTGTCCCGTTGATCTATTTGATATTTGGACAAAAAGCAGCAATAGGATTTGTCGCATTTGCATTGATAATCTTCCTAATCCTAGAACCCTTTAGGATAGTTGAAGAGCTAAGAGACAAGGTAAAGAGAAAACTCGGGATTTATGTCAGAGATGAAGTAATAGCTCTCGTAGAGCGAGAACTGGACGCAATTTCAAGGGAACACGAGAGGCACTCGATCGGGGCGCACATATACTTCACAGCTGCAGCATTAATAATAGTCTGCTTTTTCCCAAGGGATATAGCCATAGGTGCCATAACGGTGGCAACACTTGGAGATGCTATTGCAGCGATAGTGGGCAAACCCTTGGGAAAACACAGGTTTAAAAACGGAAAAAGCGTAGAGGGAAGCTTGGCCTACTTTTTAAGCGCTTTCTTGATACTCTTTCTTTTAATAGACCTTCCCCATGCTTTTGTAGGGGCTTTAGCGGGAATGCTGGCAGAATTTTATGAGTTGCCCCCAGATGACAACTTTTCAAACCAACTTGCCGTAGCGTTTGCAATATACTTGTTCAGAAAGGTCGTCTTTTGAGAATGGGCAAATCTATTCACCAGGAGTAATACGGGAGCGGGAGCATAAATATTTATATATCTTTCCCACTATCACTCTTAGTGATAACAATTTATGGAGGTGCAGGAATGGAAAGAATAAACTTCATATTTGGCATCCACAATCATCAGCCATTGGGCAACTTCGGCTGGGTGTTTGAGGAAGCGTATAACCGCTCTTACAGGCCTTTTATGGAGATTTTAGAGGAATTCCCAGAGATGAAAGTAAACGTTCACTTCAGCGGACCGCTTTTGGAATGGATCGAAGAAAACAAACCAGATTATCTCGATCTTCTTAGATCCCTCATAAAAAGGGGACAACTTGAGATCGTTGTGGCGGGATTTTATGAACCAGTGTTAGCGGCCATTCCAAAAGAAGACAGATTGGTTCAGATAGAAATGCTAAAGGATTACGCAAGAAAGCTCGGCTATGATGCAAAAGGTGTGTGGCTCACAGAGAGGGTATGGCAGCCGGAACTGGTAAAGTCGCTTAGAGAGGCTGGAATCGAGTACGTAGTCGTTGATGATTATCACTTCATGAGTGCTGGATTGAGCAAAGAAGAACTCTTCTGGCCGTACTATACGGAAGACGGTGGAGAAGTCATAACAGTGTTCCCAATAGATGAAAAATTGCGCTATTTGATACCCTTCCGTCCGGTTAAGAAAACCATCGAGTACTTAGAAAGCCTTACAAGTGATGACCCCTCAAAGGTAGCTGTGTTCCATGACGACGGCGAAAAGTTCGGAGTATGGCCGGGCACTTATGAATGGGTCTATGAAAAAGGATGGCTTAGAGAGTTTTTTGATGCAATTACAAGCAACGAAAAGATCAACCTCATGACTTACAGCGAGTATTTAAGTAAGTTCACTCCAAGAGGACTTGTGTACCTCCCAATAGCATCATACTTTGAGATGAGCGAATGGTCTCTACCAGCAAAGCAGGCAAAGCTCTTCGTAGAGTTTGTAGAACAGCTAAAGGAAGAGGGGAAGTTTGAAAAGTACCGCGTCTTTGTCAGGGGAGGTATATGGAAGAACTTCTTCTTCAAATATCCAGAGAGCAACTTTATGCACAAAAGAATGCTCATGGTAAGCAAAGCCGTGAGAGATAACCCCGAAGCTAGAAAATACATTCTCAAAGCACAGTGCAATGACGCATATTGGCACGGCGTCTTTGGAGGAATTTATCTGCCTCACTTGAGAAGAACTGTGTGGGAGAACATAATAAAAGCCCAAAGATACCTAAAGCCAGAAAACAAAATCCTTGATGTTGATTTTGATGGAAGAGCGGAGATTATGGTTGAAAACGATGGCTTTATTGCCACGATAAAGCCCCATTACGGGGGCAGCATTTTTGAACTAAGCTCCAAGAGAAAGGCCGTGAACTACAACGACGTGCTTCCGAGAAGATGGGAACACTACCATGAAGTTCCAGAAGCCACCAAGCCAGAGAAAGAAAGCGAAGAAGGGATTGCAAGCATACACGAGCTTGGAAAACAAATTCCAGAAGAGATAAGGAGGGAACTTGCCTATGACTGGCAGCTGAGGGCTATCTTGCAAGACCACTTCATCAAACCAGAAGAAACTCTCGACAACTATCGCCTTGTAAAGTACCACGAGCTCGGTGACTTTGTAAATCAGCCCTACGAGTATGAGATGATAGAAAACGGAGTAAAGCTGTGGCGTGAAGGAGGCGTTTATGCAGAGGAAAAAATCCCTGCAAGAGTAGAGAAGAAAATAGAACTAACGGAAGACGGCTTCATTGCAAAGTACAGAGTCTTGCTTGAAAAACCCTACAAAGCTCTCTTCGGAGTAGAGATTAACCTAGCAGTACACAGCGTTATGGAAAAGCCAGAAGAGTTTGAAGCAAAAGAGTTTGAAGTGAATGACCCATACGGCATTGGAAAAGTCAGGATAGAGCTCGACAAGGCTGCAAAGGTTTGGAAGTTCCCGATAAAAACGCTCAGCCAGAGTGAGGCCGGATGGGACTTCATACAGCAGGGAGTAAGCTATACAATGCTTTTCCCAATCGAAAAGGAGTTAGAGTTCACGGTAAGGTTCAGGGAGCTTTGACCTTTCTTTTCTATTATACCTCAGATAGGGAGGCCTCCATCATCCATCAGGGCCCGAAAGGTTCTTCATCATCGGTATTGGCTATTTTAAGGGTGACGGGCTCTTCCAGACCCCAGAATTTACAGAAGGAGCATTTTTCTCCCTGCGCAGGCATTCCACAGAGCTTACATTCCTTGAGCTCTATCTCCCTAAGCTCGGCCTCAAATAAGTGTCTTTTCCTCAGGTAGCCCTTGACAAAGTTTATCTTAGTCCCGGGTCTTTTTTCTTCCATTTCGTTCAAAATTTCCTTGTACTCTATTGTCGTAGCTCCTCTCGCATGGGGGCATTCATCAACTATATACTCCAACCCCACTGCGAGGGCATATGCCACAACTTCCCTCTCGGTGAGCTCGTAGAGGGGCTTGACCTTTCTTACAAACTTCCCCTCTCCCGGTAAAACCGGCCCCTGCTTCGCAAGGTATTCAGTATTCCAGTTCATGAGGTTGGAGAATATAAAGCTCGCCTCATCATCCAGGTTATGGCCCGTTGCAATGACGTCAAAGCCGTTGTCATAGGCAAACTTGTTGAAGAGATACCTCTTCGTAAGGCCACAGTAGGAACAGGTGGGTCTTCTCGTTCTCACCTCGCCGATTCCTTTTCCAAGAAGCTCCCTAACGTTAACCACGTGAAGAGGGGCACCTATAATCCTGCACTGTTCCCTAGCATATTGCTCACTTTTTTCTGAATACTCCCCTATGCCAAGGTTTATATGTAGACATTCCACATTGTAACCGAGCTTCTTTAGAACGTAAGCCGTTACTGCAGAATCCTTTCCCCCGCTAATAACCACAAGAACTTTTTCATCCGGCTTGAGGAGTTTGTATTTCTCGATTGTCCTCTTGACTTTCCTCTCAAAATACTCCACAAAGTGATCAGCGCAAAGATACATTTTTGGATAATGGAGTTTTATAAACGCTTTCTCTCCACAAACTCTGCACCTCATGATCTCACCAGAATGAGAAAAAGAAGAACAAATTTAAACCTTTGCATTCATGCCTCCAAACTCTCAACAACTTTTTTCCAGTTGCCCGGTTTTTTAAAGTCCTTCTCCGTGTATAAGCCCTCCTTGATCAATATTCCCCTCGCTGCCAAAATGCCCGTGGCTGCCGCATTAACTATATCCCTGCTCAACCCAGCCCCATCCCCTGCTGCGAATATGTTCTCTATGCTGGTTTCAAGGAGCTCATTAACCTCAACCTGCATTGCATAGTACTTTATCTCTGGAGCGTAGAGCAAGGTGTGGTCGCTTGCAACACCGGGGATTACCTTATCAAGCTTTTCAAGTCCCTCAATTATGTTCGTCACAACTCTGTGGGGCAATGCCATCGCTATATCTCCCGGAGTAACGTGCTTTAATGTTGGTTCAACGTCGCTCTTCCTGATTCTGCTCCATGTGCTCCTTCTTCCCCTCTTCAAATCCCCAAGTCTCTGAAGTATTGGCCGTCCTCCCCCGATGGTGGTTGCGAGCTGTGCTATGCTCTTGCCGTATGCTGTTGTATCCTCAACCGGCTCGGTTAGCTCTATTCTTGTGAGAAACGCAAAGTTTGTATTGTTGCTCTTTTTGTCTCTCATGGAGTGGCCGTTTACGCCAACGTAGCCGTCATATTTTTCTTCGACAACAAAGCCGTTTGGATTGGTGCAGAAAGTCCTCACAAAATCATCGTAAGTGTCTGTGTATATGTGGAACTTCGGGTCGTGGTTTATCCTCGTTATGGGCTCCATTATTATGGCTGGAACTTCAACCCTAACACCCACGTCTATTGGGCCGTGTCTGGCATTTAGCCCAATCTTTTGAGCAACGTCGTGGAACCACTCCGCCCCCCCTCTGCCGGGGGCGACTATTATGTATTTGGACTTTACCGTGAATTTATCCCTTCCCTTCTTCGCTGTGATTTCTCCCTTCCTAAACTTCTCAACCTTTGTCCATAAGACAAATTTCACTCCTTTGGCTTCTAAGTGGTCTTTAATGCTTTTTATGACTTCTTTTGTATGATCCGAGCCGATATGGCGCTGAATTATTGGTATGAACTTTACCCCAGCTTGAGCGGCTCTTCTTTCCCATTTCCTGATTTCGTCTTCGTTGCCCTTATAAACGCCCTTAGGAGCTCCGTGCCTCAAGAAAATCTGGTCAACTTCCCATACAAGCTGCCAAGAATAGTTTTCATCTTTTGTAAGGTCAGTCAAGTTTCCTCCAATATCAGGTCTTAGATTTATTGTCCCATCGCTAAGGCCGCCAGCTCCTCCGACACCGCTCATTATATGACAGGGCTTGCACTCAATGCAGTAGCCGAGTTCGTCCATTGGGCATGTTCTCTGATCTATGTCTCCACCTTCATCAAAAATTGCAATTTTCAAATCGCTTTTTTCTGCAAGCTCGTAAGCCGCAAAAAGGCCTGCTGGACCTGCACCTATTATAACAACATCAAACCTTTCATCAAAATTCATATTTCCCTTACCGATATTTGGGTATAACCACTTTATAAACTTTTGCCTGATACAAGGTTAAGAAGAGCTTTTTCCCTCTGGATTTTTGCTTTGTATATGTACATAGCAACCACGTGGAGAGATTCTGCTTTACAGCTAGGAGAAAATTTTAAGTGGAAATCAAACAAAAATTATAGGGGGTAAATGTGAACGACCCTTTCCCAAGCAAACCTCAAAACGTGAAAAATAAAAAGATATCGATAATCATTGGCAAAAAACGACATATAATGCTTCAAAGAAAAGAAGAGCTAAGCCACAACATCAGGTACATCTCTAAAGTCCCGGTCAAGCTTGTTATGGACAGGGAATTTTTGACAGTCCGCCCTGAGGATCCTCTAACAGTTCTAATCGGCAGGTTCACAAGCGAAGAGACTTCTGCCGTAGTTGTGGGCGAAGATGGGAGGCTCCTCGGGTTCATAACGATGAAAGACCTTCTGCACTTTTTTACAACACCGAGAAGATATTCAGTCGTTGGCTTAGGCTTACTGAAAAAATACACTTTAACCCGCGCTTCCAGAGTAGAGGACATAATGGTGAGGAAGCCCATAACCATTCATGTAGATGACAACCTCGGGCATGCTATTAAACTCATGACGGAGACCGGGAAGCACCATCTGCCCGTAATAGATGATAACAAAAAGGTTCATGGCTTACTGGAAGTTAAAGACATAGTACGGCTTATTAGGATTGTCGCGCTTTAATCAGCGGGAGATGATAGCATGGACGTGTTCCTCGAACTTGCAGTTATCCTAATAGTTGCCAAAGTGTTTGGATATCTAGCAACAAAAATAAAAATGCCCGGGGCTCTCGGTCAGCTTATTGGGGAATACTTATTGGTCCCTCCATTCTCAACATAGTAAGTTATTCCGAAGGAGTTCATTTAATAAGTGAGATGGGAGTGATTTTGTTACTCTTTCTTGCCGGTCTCGAAACGGATGTTGAAGAATTCAAGAGCGTTGGAGTGCCCGCTTTTCTTATTGCCAGTGGTGGAGTTGTAGTTCCTTTCATGATGGGCTATTACATATCAAAATGGTTTGGATATGGGAGAACCGAAGCTCTGTTTCTGGGAAGTGTTTTAACAGCCACAAGCGTTGGGTTAACTGCTAGTATATTGATGGAGATGAAAAAGCTCCGCACGAAGGAAGGAACCGCTATTTTAGCTGGTGCTGTCGTTGATGATGTCCTTGGAATTATAGTACTCACAGCCCTGATTGCCATGCACAGAAAGGGACATGTCTACATAGAAGACTTGGGAATTTTAATTGGTGAAATAGCAGTGTTCTTTATAGTGAGCTGGCTTGTTGGAAGACCAGTTGTTAAGGAACTTTTGCTACTTTCAGAAAGGATCGATTTGCCGGAAACCTTAACAGCATTTGCCCTCGCGGTAACCCTCATTTTTGCATACATAGCCGAGCAGTTTAAGATAGCAGGGATAACCGGGGCGTATTTAGCGGGAGTATTAATAGCACAAACAGACGAAGCAAAGAGAATAACTGACAGAATGATAACTATCTCTTATTCCCTCTTCGTTCCTGTTTTTCTTGTGGGGATTGGAATAAAGACTGACGTAGAGATTCTCCTCCATACAGGGATGTTTGCAATTCTGTATTCAATAATAGCAATAATAGGAAAGATTGCGGGATGCGGAGTTGGTGCATTAATAGCTAGATTTAAACCTAAAGAAGCCCTCAGGGTTGGTGTTGGGATGATTCCCAGAATGGAAGTTGCGCTGATTATGGCGAACGTTGCCCTTACCGAGGGTATTTTTGACAAAGGGATATTCTCAATTCCCGTTACAATGGTAATCCTGACAACGTTTGTAACTCCCCCACTCTTGAAGTGGGTGTTCTCGAGGGACTAGTATGGAAACGCTCCTCATGCTGGCATTGATGCTGGCTACAGCAAAGCTCCTTGGGTGGGTATTTGAAAGACTAGGCCAGCCCATTGTTCTCGGCCAGATTCTTGGAGGCTTGATTATAGGAATTTTTGCAGAGAGTACTGAGATAGTCAGGGAGTTTTCAAACCTTGGAGTTCTGTTACTTCTATTCCTCGCGGGAATAGAAAGCGATCTGCAGGAGTTTAGAAGGGTTGGAAGACCGAGTATCCTCGTTGCTGGAATTGGGGTGCTCTTTGCGTTTATATTGGGATTCCTAATAGCATACCCATTTGCTGGATTTCAAGAAGCTTTGCTCTACGGTGCATTGATAACTCCAACAAGCGTCAGCATAACCGTAAGGGTTCTAATGGAACTTAGAAGGCTCAGAACAAGAGAAGGCACAACTATTCTGGCAGCCGCGGTTGTTGATGATGTCCTTGGGATTCTCATTCTCACAATGGTCATTTCACTTTTGCGTGAAGGCAGTATAGACTACAGAACTATTATGGAGATTATTGTAGAAGTAAGCGGTTTTCTGGCGATATTCCTTTACCTCGGCCCCATATTTGCGGAAAAGGCTTTTAAGAGAATTTCACGTATAGATTTGCCCGAATCAACGACTGCATTTGCAATTGTGTTTTTGATACTCTTTGCCTATATGGCCGAACACCTAAATCTGGCGTCCATCTTAGGGGCGTATATGGTAGGTCTCACTATAGGGCAGACAAGCTACAAAAAACAGGTTGAAGACCATGTAAGTATTTTGGGTTATTCTTTGTTCATACCCATCTTTTTTGTTGAGGTCGGCATGAGAATCGAACTGACCTATGTATTTCACGCAAGCATCTTTGCAATTCTCTATACTGCTATCGCGGTAGTAAGTAAAATAATTGGATGTGGCCTTGGAGCATATTTAGCGGGCTTTGACATCAAAACCTCTTTGCGAATAGGTATCGGAATGATTCCAAGGCTTGGGGTGGAGCTTGCCATGCTAACCATAGCACTTTCAAGTGGAGTTATTGGTTCAGAGGCACTGACTATAGCAATCTTCATGGTATTTGTAACAACTATACCAACACCTCCTTTGCTAAAATGGGCGTATAAGCGATGATCAATTAGATTTGTGAAAACCAATAAACCAATTTCCTTAAAAATTCGAAAGAAAATTATTTATATTTGAAGAAACTACACAATAGAGTAAGGACCAAAAAGTTATTAGGTGGATTTTATGGTATATGTGCTCGTTAAAGAGGAGATATCAAAAGGAAAGCTAGTAGATTTGGTAGTGCTTATAGGAGACAAGGAGAGAATAAACAAGTTCATTTACGAGAACCTTAACAAATTCTACAGAGATGGCGGGAGTTTTCTAAAGCGAAAGGAAACAGAAGATAGGCTTTATGAGGTATGGGAGCTACATAAACCTGATGGGGAAATCCTTGAGCTACGCTTCTATGTGTTCGGAGACGAAAAAATAGACTCAATCAAGATAATTGAATGAGAATTGGTGCGGTGGCCGGGATTTGAACCCGGGTCACCGGCTTGGGAGGCCGGTGTCCTAGACCAGGCTAGACTACCACCGCTCAAGAGAAATAATGAGAAAAGGGTTTAAAAGCTTTACTTTAAGCGCTCTAGAATTATAGCAGGACAAACCTTTGTAACACCGTCAATTTTTCCGATTTTGTTTGACATTATATCCGCGAGATCCTCCCCGTCTTTTGCCCATATTTCCGCCATTATCATGTGATCGCCACTTGAAAGATAAAGCTCCTTAACAAACTCGAATTCTTTCAATTTGCTGGCAACCTCAAACAGCTTTTCTGGCTTTGTGTCAACTCCAGTCAGGCTTATCAAATTATATCCAAGCTTTTGGGGGTTTACTTTGATTGTATACTGCTGGATTATACCCTTCTCTTCAAGAGCCCTAACCCGCTTTCTTACAGCTGTCTCACTTATACCCAACACCTTGGCTATTTCCGTGAAAGGTGTCCTCGCATCCTTTGTCAGCATCTCAATTATAACCCTATCTTTTTCGTCTAACATACATCTCACCTCATTGTTATTTTGTCGAAACATATATATTAACTTTTTGAACTCTAAAGTTCTCCCTTCAAACTTAGTTTTGCTATGAGCTCAACATGTGGAGTATGGGGAAACATGTCGAGTCCAATTATGCTCTCCAGAGAATACCTCTCTTTAAGCTTTTCTACGTTCTCAGCAAAAGTTTTTGGGTTGCAGGAGACGTAGACCAGATTCTCTGGTGAATCCTTCAAAATCTTTCTTATGAGCTTTGGATGCAAACCTGCCCTCGGAGGATCTACTATAACGGTGTCGTAAATGCCAAGGTTTTCAACATCTTTATCTGCACCAACTCTAAATTCAGCCTCAACATTGTTTATTTCAGCATTTTTCTTTGCCATACCAACTGCGAAGGGGTTTATCTCAACGCCCTCTACTTTGAACCCTCTCTTGGCAAGGTATATTCCAAAGGTCCCCACACCAGAATATAGGTCGAGAACTTTTTCACCTTCTACAAATTCTGCAACCTTTTTTAGGAGGTTAACTGCTTGATATGAGTTCGTTTGGAAAAATGAGTTGGGATGGATTAGGTAAATCACGTTGTCAAGCTTTTCTCTGATGAATTCCATTCCCCAAGACTTTCTCGGCTCGCCATAGGACACATCGCTTTTAGTCTCGTTGATACTCCAATAAAGAGAGTCAACGAAATCAAAATAGTGGCTGACTTCCTCGGGAAGTTTTCCGGTAGAGGTTACTAAATTTGCCATTAATTCTCCTGTAAATTTCCCCTCTCTAAGCACAATGTATCTCAAAAAACCCTCACTCTTTTTTAAATCCCAAAGTTGGATTCTAAAATCCTCTATAAATTCCCTCAATGCACTCAATGCTTTTTTGCTATTTTCTCCGAACACTTTACACTCTTCAATCTCAACAACATCCCACCAAGTTCCCCTTCTCCTAAATCCTATCCCACTCGTTGTTGTTGCAACGTCAATTCTGTTTCTATGCCCGTAGATTTTTGGGGATGGGAGTACTTCTACTTCAACATTGAGAAGATGGGCAAGCTTTTCCTCTTTAAACTTTATCTGCTCCTTGTAAGGGATATGCTGAAGCAAGCATCCCCCACATCGTCCAAAATACCGGCAAGCTGGCTCTACCCTGTTAGGAGAAAATTCCACTATCTCATAATCATGAGCAACGAGCCTTTTCTTCTCTCTGTGCCATCTCTTGATTTCAACAACGTCACCTGGAGAAGTAAACGGAACCAATATGGTCTTTTTCCCGACATTTGCTTCTCCGAATCCTTCCTCACTTAGTCTTTCTACACTTGCTCTCATGTTTCAATGTTTTTGGGAGGCATATAAAAAGATGCCGCTCAAGTTTAGAAAAGCTTTGGCATTATATTGTCACAATGCCAACTTACTACATGAAAAACCTTATTAGTGATAGAGGAGTAGTATTAATGGTGTTTTCGTGATGGTTGCTAGAAGGGAAATCATATATAAACTCTTAGCGACCAAGAAAAAAGCTACTTCTCTTCAGAAGTTGAGTGAAGAGCTCGAAACCCCCATGCCCCACCTTTTGAATGCTTTAAGGCATTTAGAATCCGAAGGGCTTGTTGAAATATCTTTCGGGGAGGAAAAAGCTACAATAATGGTAAAGGCAAAGACTATTGAAGATTACTTTTGATCCTTTCTCTGCTTTTCTTTGTATTCAAATAGTTCTCCAACGGTCACAAGAGGAATTAAAGTGTAGCCTTCTCTCGAGAGTAATTCTTTCGCGCCTTCTTCTCTATCTACGACTACCATAATAGCAACTACCTTTGCACCTTCTCCCTCTAAGACTTTTGCAGCCCTTAAAACGCTATTTCCTGTCGTTGTAACATCCTCAACCAAAAGAACCCTATCTCCAGGTGTTATTACTCCTTCAATCTGCCTTCCGGTCCCATAGCTTTTTTTCTTTTTACGCACTATTAAAATGGGCTTTTCTGTTTCCAAGGCCAAAGAGACAGCTATAGGAACCGCCCCCAACTCTGGCCCAGCTATTTTGTCGTACCCAAGGCCTAGCTCCTCTGTCTTGGCCTTTATAAGGAAGGCAATAAGCCTTAGGGCTTTTGGATTGGTTATCAGTTTTTTGATGTTTATGTAATAGTCACTTTCTTTTCCGGAGCTCAGGATAAAATGACCGAACTCGATTGCTTTTTCTTTGAAGATCATTTCGATAAGCTGGTCTTTTTTCATTGACATCTCCATGTAAATCACCTCTTTTTTTACTCGAATATGTTAACAAAAAATTTATAAATCTTTGCAGAGTTAATTCGGTCGGGCTTTAATGAGGTTCCAAGACGTTATTAGTATAAACGATTTTAGAAAAGAAGATATAGACTATGTTTTGAGGGTTGCAGAAAGACTCGAAGAAGAACTTAAAAAAGAAGGGACACTCAAATACGCAAAAGGAAAAGTTCTGGCGACTCTTTTCTTCGAACCATCGACAAGAACAAGATTGAGCTTTGAAAGTGCAATGCACAGACTCGGTGGAGCGGTTATAGGGTTTGCCGAAGCATCAAGCACAAGTGTCAAAAAAGGAGAGAGTCTAATGGATACGATAAGAACCGTAGAAAATTATGCAGATGTAATAGTTATAAGGCATCCGCGAGAGGGAGCTGCAAGATTAGCTGCCGAGGTTGCAAGGGTTCCAGTAATAAACGCAGGGGATGGGGCAAATCAACATCCCACCCAGACCTTACTTGACCTTTATACAATTAAAAAGGAATTTGGAAAAATAGATGGCCTTGACATTGCCCTTCTTGGAGATCTTAAGTATGGAAGAACCGTGCATAGCTTAGCAAAAGCTCTCTCTTATTACAACGTCAGGCTTTATTTTGTGGCTCCCAAAGGTTTAGAGATGCCAAGGCACATAGTTGAAGAGATATCAAACAAAGTCGAAATCGTAGAAACCAGTGACCTGGAAGCTGTAATCCCAAAAGTGGACGTGCTTTATGTAACAAGAATCCAAAAAGAGAGGTTCCCAGATCCTGCAGAGTACAACAAAATCAAGGGGTCATATAAGGTGGATTTAAAGGTTCTTGAGAAGGCCAAAGATACGCTAAAGGTTATGCATCCTTTGCCAAGGGTTGATGAGATAGCGTATGAAGTGGATAATACGAAGTACTCCGCATACTTCAGACAAGTGTGGAGCGGGATTCCAGTCAGGATGGCTCTTCTCGGCATTTTACTGGGGGTGATAAAATGAAGGAGCTGAAAGTCTCAGCAATTAACAAAGGGACTGTAATAGATCACATACCTGCCGGCAGAGGGTTGAAAGTTCTTGAAATCTTAAATTTATCCGGAGACAATACGATACTCATAGCTATGAACGTAAGAAGCGGAAAACTTGGAAGAAAAGACATCATAAAAGTTGAAGGAAAAATACTGAACGAAGAAGAAGTCAACAAAATAGCCCTCATAGCTCCAAGTGCCACAGTGAACATAATAGAGAACTGGGAAGTCATGGAAAAGAGAAAGGTCGAAATACCGGATGAGATAATCGGAATCATAGAGTGTGCAAATCCCAATTGTATAACACACTACGAAGAAGTAACCCCAAAGTTTAAGGTACTCTCGAAGAAGCCACTTAAGTTAAAGTGTCACTACTGTGAAAGGACAATGGAAGAAGACATCGTGCTAAAACATCTGTTGTGAGGGTCAAAATGATAATCAAAGGAGAGATAATCTCAAAGAGTTTCAAAGGAAGGGGACACATAATAATCAGGAATGGAGTAATCAAGAGCGTTCAGCGAGAAAAGCCGGGAGAGATAGACATCGATGCAGAGGACAAACTTGTTATCCCTGGATTAATAGATATGCATGCTCATTTTCGAGAGCCCGGGTATGAACACAGAGAAACGATAGAAAGTGGGTCAAGAGCGGCTGTTCATGGAGGCATTACAACTGTCGCCCTTATGCCAAATACTAATCCCGCCATGGACAATATCAAGGTAATAGGATACGTAAAAGAGAAAGCAAGAGAAATAGGGCTCGTTGACGTTCTCCCAATCGGGGCAATTACAAAAGGCAGGAATGGAAAAGAAATCACGGATTTTGAGAAATTAGCAGAACACGTTGTAGGCTTCAGTGATGATGGGTCAACTCCTCAAAGCTTCAGAGTATTTTTAGAAGCTACAAAATACGCAAAAAAAGTAAACAAGCCAATCTTAGACCACGCAGAGATAAAGGAATTATCAGGAGGTACCATGAGAGAAGGGAAGTTCTCAAGGCGTTATGGCATAAGCGGAATCCCCGACATAGCTGAATCAATAGCCGTTGCAAGGGACGTGGAAGTGGCAAGATATACTAGAGCTCATATTCATATACAGCACCTCTCAACAAAATCCTCCGTGGATATAGTTAGAGAAGGAAAGAAAAAAGGAGCACCAGTATCTGCTGAAGTTACTCATCATCACCTCCTTTTTAAGGATGAAGACCTGAAAGATCGTTCTTCGTTTAAAAAGGTTAATCCACCTCTACCAAGAGAAGAGGATCAAGAGGAACTTATAAAAGGACTCCTTGATGGCACAATAGACATAATAGTCACTGACCATGCTCCGTATTCTCTTGAGGAAAAGAACATAGACATTGAAAAAGCACCCTTCGGAATAAGTGGTATTGAAACCCTGCTCTCATCTTTGTTGTTAATAGCAGAAAAACACGAGATCAATTTTGAAATCCTTTTAGAAAAGGTTACCTACAACCCAGCAAATCTCTTCAATCTTCCTCTAAGAGGAGACGTAAGAGAAGGATACAGAGCAGATTTGGTCATCTTAGATCCAGATAAAGAGTGGAAAGTCACAGAGAAAAGTTTATTTTCAAAAGGTAAGAACACTCCATTCCTCGGGAGAAAACTTCCAGGGGTAGTTGAAATGACCATTAAAGGGGGCAGGATTGTATACCGGGGGATCACCTTTGATTGAAGCAGAACTTATAGAAAAGAAAATAGCAAAAGATTACGGATTCTTTAAATTTAAACTCCATAAAAAATTAGAAAGCCCGGATGCAGGACAGTTTATAATGCTAAAAGCTCTTGATGAGCCGATTCTTGCAAAGCCGTTCTCCATTTATTCCTACAAAAACAAAAACCTCACCCTATTTATAAAACGTGTTGGAAGATTGACAGGAAAGATATTCTCCAGTCCTGTAGGGGAGGTGTTCTACATAAGAGGGCCCTATGGAACACCGTACATTGAAAAGATCAACAAAGGGAGGAAGTATATTTTAATCGGGGGAGGAAGCGGGATAGCACCTTTAAATTTCTTTTCAGAGCTTTATCCCGAGCTTGTTTATAAAAAACTCTATGGATTTAGAGAAAAATACATAAGAGAGCTCTTCGAGGAGGAGGAGCAGTCGATCCTTGTAATAGAAGAAGAAAGCGGGAAAACTGTCGTGGACATATTTAGGGAGGTCTATTCAGAGGAACTAGGAATTTTGGCATGTGGTCCAATCCCAATGCTAAAAAACCTTCCTCATGGTTCATACGTTTCCCTTGAAAGTGTAATGGGATGTGGAATAGGAACATGCAAAAGCTGTGCCGTAAAGACAAAAGAAGGCATTAAGATGGTATGCAAGGACGGGCCACTCTTTAGAAAGGAGGAGATACAATGGGAGTGGATTTAAGCGTCGAAATACTGGGACTAACATTTAAAAATCCCCTTGTGCTTGCTTCTGGACCAGCGGGATTTGGTTTTGAGCTCCAGCAATATCTAGACATCTCAAGGATAGGCGCAATAACCCTGAAAACCATTACACTGAATCCAAGAGAGGGAAATGCCCCTCCAAGACTTGTTGACACTCATGGAGGAATAATAAATTCCATAGGACTCCAAAATCCGGGCATCAAAGAATTTGTGAGAACCATTGCTCCAAGACTTAAAGATCTTAAAACGATCAAAATTGGAAGCATTGCGGGATTCACCACAGAGGAATGGAAAATTTTGGGGGAAGAAATGGACAAAATTAAAGAGATAAAGGTGATTGAGCTCGATCTCTCGTGCCCTAACGTAGAAGGAAAGAGAATCTGGGCTAAAGACGAGGAACTTACTCAAGAAGCAATAAAGGCCGTAAGAGAATCGACGGATAGGCCAATAATAGCCAAGCTAGCCCCCGATGTTACGGATATAGTGAAGGTAGCAAAGAAGGCAGTAAATGCAGGTGCCGATGCCCTGAGCATTGGGAACACAATAGAAGCTATGAGGATAAACATAGAAACTGGACTGCCCGTCCTTAAACTCAAAACTGGTGGCTTAAGCGGTCCCGCAATAAAGCCGATTACTCTTGCGAGAGTCTTTAGAGTGGCGGAAGCTTTAGAAGTCCCTATTATAGGCATCGGGGGAGTTATGAACTGGCAGGACGCTTTGGAATATGCAATGGCCGGAGCATCTCTTATCGGAATAGGAACAGCCATTATGGTAGATCCTCAAACACCGCTTGAAATTTTGCATGGTATTGAGAGCTTTCTAAGGCAAAAAGGGATCGAGAAATTTGAGGACATAATTGGAATAGCCCATAGAGGTGGGTTCTGATGTTTATTAAGAAATATAGAAAGGCGAGAGACAAGAACACGTCAATTTTAGTAGTTGGTCTTGACAGCGATCCTGAAAAAATCAAAGGGTTCAAAAGTGTGATGGAGTTCAACGAGCACATCGTAAAAGAAACGGCGGATTTGGTGTGTGGCTACAAGATAAACATTGCATTCTATGAAAAATCCGGTTGGAGAGGGTATAAAGCACTTGAAGAAACAATAGAACTCATAAAAAATGAGACAGATTTGCCAATAATACTCGACGCCAAGAGGGGAGATATCGGAAACACTGCAAGAGCCTATGCCAAGGCATATTTTGATAAACTTGGTGTTGACTCGGTAACCGTTAATCCGTACATGGGGAGAGATGCCATAATACCGTTTTTGGAGAAAGGGCATGCGTTTGTTCTGCTCCTAACTAGCAACGAATCGATCGGAGATGTTGAGCTTCATGTATATCACAAAGTCCTCGAGCTTGCAAAGGAACTTGAAAAAAGCTATCCAGAAAGGATTGGCATAGTGGTAGGTGCAACAAGGAAAGAGTATATAGGCAAAATTTCTAATGCGAGTGGAGGCCTTTCATGGTTAATTCCCGGCATTGGAGCACAAGGGGGAAACCCAGAAGTTCTCAGAGAATTAAAAGGGAAAGACATTGTGGTTAATGTTTCAAGAGCCATCATATTTGCAGAGAACGTGAGAAAGAAAGCAGAGGAGTTCAGAGAGTTGCTAGCAAGGCAGTATTTTGATTAAATGTATCCAAACTTCTTTAAGATGTGCAAAATTCCCTCAGCAGTGCCTTCACCATATGGCTTACTTGTTACGTAATCTGCTTCCTTTTTAACACTTTCTGGAGCTTGAGCCACTGCAACTCTGTAGCCAACTACTCTAAAGGCATCAAGATCGTTTTCGCCGTCTCCAATGTGAGCAACTTCCTCTGGCCTTATGCCCAAGAGCTCGCATGCTTTTCTTATCCCCTCTCCTTTATTCACATGGGGCTGTTTCACGTGTATTGCATATCCGCTGTCTACTGCCACAAGATTCAGGCCGAGCTCCCTTATGATCTCTCTAACCGCCTCAACTGGAACCGTTCTTTTTATCACAAGTCCTGCTCTTCTCTCCCCAAATTTCATTGTGTTGCTCATTTCCGCTTGATGGTAGCGTTTTTTGAGCTCGCTCCATAAGATCATGGAATCTCCCATATCTCCAAGAAAAATCCTGTTGTTGCGCTTATCCCCTATAACGCCCCCGTCCTCGGCAATAAACGGGCCGCTTGTCCCTATTAAAATGCTCGCTGCATAAGCAAAGCATGCGCTGTTTCCTGTAACAAGCATCACAGGTAGTCCAAGGCTTTCGGCTTTTCTAACTGCTTCAAGGGCTTTTTCATGGAGTCTTCTATCGGGATACGTTATTGTGCCATCAATGTCTACGGATATCGCTCTAATTTTCATTTTTCCCACCTTAGTGATCTTTCATGATCTCCCTTAAAACACTTGTGGCATAGACACTCTTAGGCAAGAAAAATCGGAAAATAAGCCCCTCTTCAAATGCCCTGTATCTAAACTTCTTAGGCTTTATTAACAGCTCTCTTCTCCCGCCAGGCTCTGCCAAAATTTTTAGATGCTTCATTTTAAATTCCTCAAGCATTATACCTTCCTCTTCCAGCACTTCTCTCTCAATCCTGCCCATTTCTCCATCGGCAAGCCGCGAGGCGAATCCAAAAATAGGGCCCGTAACCATTGCCTCTCCTTTTTTGATCTTTTCATTTACAAAGCGAAGGGTTCTTTCAGTAACTTTGAACGTTTTGCTCCTTATAGGGAGTCCCCTTTTTACCTGACAAACAATATCTCCAGGTAGTGCTTCATTAAGAGGTAATCCTTCCTCAATTCTCCTCGAGAGCACTTTGTTAAAGAGATAAGACTGATAAGAGTGAATGAATATTCTCACTATTGGCCTTGGGAGAACTGCAAAGGCTTTTTTCCAGCTTTTTGTTTCCTTATATTTATAAAGCATAGCCCTTTCATACCTTAAAAAGTTGGGAAACTCCTCCAATGCCTTTTCAACATCGCCACTTTTCAAGAAGTTCCTTCTTGCTTCATCGCCCATCATATCACCTGTATATTCTCCCAAAAACTTAAACGCTGCTTCTTCAAAATTTCCCTTCAACAGAAGCTTTCCCACCTCATGATTGATAACCCTTTTCTCACCAAAGCGCTGGTAGCCAAAATAATTTGGAAAGCCCCCTTTGACTTTTAACTCTGCCAAAATCTCCTTAGTACGTTCTAGAGCGGTATCAGGATTAACGTCTCTCACAGTTATCTGGAAATAATTCCCGAGAAGCATGCCAAGTTTTAGCCTTTTTCCATATCCCGCAAACTCCAATGAAATGTCCGAAATCTCTAAAGAGTCAAGACGCTTTTTTATTTCTTCCGAGTTTTCAGTGCAGATGCTGATGTACTGATAAGTTACCGCATGCCTATCCTTAGTACCGGCAAACCCAATCTGCTTGTAATCTATACCAACTCTCTTGGCTATTTCCTTTATAGCAGCCATTGTTTCCCAGTTCCGTTTTTTGAGGAGGTATATCAAGCACTTATTCCCTTTAAAAATGCTCTTTGGAATTTTTTCCTTCACTATGAAATCCTCTGGGTAGGTTTTAATCTTCCCCCCTATTCCAGGAGACGAGCTTAAATATTTGAAATGACTAAAAAATTCTTTATAGTCCATTTTCATCACTCACACAAGTTTTAGGTTTCCAGTAACCTTATCAACTATCTCCTCTGGTGCTGGACCAATTGCCAAACACGTTATCGTTCCCGGCGGAACTTCCGTTAAGCCTGCGTCCCTTATTAATGCCGTTGGAATCCCTAGATTCTCTGCTTGAGCCTTTAGCTCAAAAAGCTCTCTTTCGTTCTCCGCTTTTACGACAACTTTCTTCTGCCCCTCGTTGAACCAGGCTTTAAACCATTCTGGCTTTTCTTTGTAAGCTTTAAAAGCCGCTGTAACTGCTCCATGAGCCACTTGAACTGCTAATTTGCCTTTGCTGAGCTTCAAATCTGACCTAACTACCATAACTTGCTTATACTTGAACATCTCTCATCCCAAAAATAACAAACAAAAAGGATATATAAAGGTTTAAGAAAAAAGAGGTTCAAGTTTGTGTCTCTTCAACAGCCTTTTCTTCGACTTTTAATGTCTCCTCTTTCTTTGGAAGCCCTCCGGGTCTCCTCTCCCTCCTCCCAAGCTCTTTAAGGGCTTTCTCATATTTTGATTTCAGGTCCATGTAGTTGTACGCCAAGACCGCTGAAGCTATAAGGAACAAGATAGCTAAGATTGGCCACCAGTTGATGCCTTTTTCTGATGGTGGCAGATAAGAGATAGTTATGTTATTGAGCTTCTCCGCAAGCACTTCCCTTGCTTTGTTGTCCAACTTTGCTAACGTTGAGTTTACGTATTGTGGAAGCTCTTCGGGAGATGGGTAAACTTTGACTTCCTTAATCTCCACTGCCGGTGGGAGGGAATTAACTACCACAAGATTTCCAAAGTTCTCTTCATGCCACTTGCCAAGTGGGTCTTGGTAAACTAGCATTGCACTTATTATGGCATTATCTGGCTTTAAGATTGCATACTCACTTTCTAAAGTTTTGGTTTCCCCGGCTTTAAGGTCTCCAACAAAGAGCTCTGTCTCCCCATCGAGGCTATCCGGGAGAAGTAATTTAATCGTAGCATTTTTTATGAATTCGTATTTTGCGTCTTTACCTTCGGCAGAGACTGTAAACTTAAGCTTGACAGTCTTTTCTTGTGTGTGGACATAGGTGCTCCACGTTCCGTTGAAGGCTTCTCCACTCAAAGAGAGTTTTGGCAAGCCATAAACGATGATCTGATTTATTGTATTTGATTTTACGACCTTCTTTTCTCCGGCTTCATTGTAATAAGTTACAACTGCTGGTTCAAGTTTATAGGTACCTATTTGTGTCGGATTTAATGCATATACTAACACTGGCATTTCAGTAAAGGAGTAGAGGGTTTTAAGATTCCAACTTCCAACGTTACTTTTAAGTTCAAATCCACTGGGAATCGGGGCAACAACCTTAACATCAAATGCCTTGCCTCTCCCCTGATTTTCAACGTTAATGAAAACTATTATCTCATCCCCATCTAAGAGCACCTTATTCGTATTAACACTTAGTCCTATTTTTATCTCTGCTTCTCTAATAAGGGATGGAATCTCAAATCCTTGGGGTGCATATATTCTTAGTTGTATTCGTTTGTATTCCAAATCAACAGTATTTGGAGGAATTTCTACTCTTAGAGGCACCTCAGAGACTTGATAACTTGCTCCCTCTTTTACTTTGAATGCTTTTACTGGTTTGTTGTTCTTATCAAATAAGGAGAAGCTTGAATAATAGCCTACAGAATTGAGCTTCAGTTTATACATTGCTGTACCGTTGCTGTTTATCGTAAGAATTTCCCCTTCATACAATATATCATTATAGACAAGTTCTGTAGCTTCTTGAGTCGTCTCCGAAGAACTTGTTTCTGCCTCAACAGACTCAACTTTAAGGGTAAGTACAGGATAAGATGGGAAAAGCACTTCAAAATCAACGTCTTTGGAGCCTACATCTGTAACTAATAGTCTCATAAAATCTTTGTATTTATAATCGCCTATTTTGACATCAAATTCCTCATAATCGTCATCTTCCAAAGTCTTTTTAACCTTCTGTCCATCGGGCATAGTAACCTCTACGGTCACTTTCTTATCATCCTCATCTATCTCATCAACTCGAATTTTCACTGAATGCTGAAGAGTTTCACTATCTTTTTCTTCCATAGAAACCTCTTGCTTTTCAGTTAATGGACTCCCTAGAGTTACATACATCTTTTTTGTATATGTGGAATAATACGCCTGGATCCAAAACATGACATCTGAACCTTTACAATCATCTCCATGTTTAAGTCTGTCAGTGTAAACCTTTTTATCATCTGGATCCTCATAAACTACACAAACTTTTGTGCCAGATGGCACTGTTTTTATTGCTTTAATACCACTTATTTTATACTCTAAGAACTCATCTTCATATTTTATTTTTATCTCATACTTTCCCCACTCTAAAACAACTTCTTTTCCATCCAACTCTAGATCGATCGAAGATTGCGGCACTTCTACAGCTAAAGACAGAGGAACCTGAAGTACTGACCCGATTAATATCGCAATTAATATCAAAGTTAACTTTCTCATCATTTCCTCCTCCAGCAAATTGTTTCCTAAAATCATAAAAAGATAAAATGATATAAAGCTCTTATGGTTCTAACCTTCTTCTGTCCCTTGGGAATAGTATAACTTCTCGGATATTGCTCAAGTTAAGCATCTGCTTGAGCAACCTCTCTGCCCCGAGACCAAATCCTCCATGAGGCGGCATACCGTAGCGGAATGCTTTAAGATAGAACTCAAAGCTTTCCACATTCAAGCCTTTCTCGGCAATTTGAGCCTTTAATTTTTCATAGCGGTGTTCTCTCTGACCTCCAGAGGTTATCTCCACACCCCGATACTCCAGGTCAAATGCTCTTGAGATTTCGGGCTTATCATCATACTTCATTATGTAGAAGGGCTTTGCTTCACTCGGGTATTGGTAGATAAAGTAGAGGTCTTCATCATAGGTCTCTTTGATATATTGCCCTAGCAGCTTCTCTCCCTCTGTATCAATGTCCTCTCCCCAGGGGATCTCTTTTCCAAGGTCTTTAAGTATTTCAAGAGCTTGCGTATAGGTAATCCTTCTAAAGGGAAGCTTTGGTTCTTCAAGCTCAAAGTTTAGAATCTTGAGCTCCTTTTCGTTGTGCTCTCTAACGTAATTAATCGCATAGGCAACGAGTCTCTCAAGGAGCTGCATAACTTCCTTTTCACTCTCTATGAAGGCCATTTCAGCATCAATGCTCCAAGCTTCATTTAAGTGCCTGGTTGTGTTATGTTCCTCTGCTCTGAAGATAGGGGCTATCTCAAACACTCTGTCCAATCCAGAAGCCATCATAATCTGCTTATAAAGCTGTGGAGATTGGGCTAAAAATGCATCTCTTTCAAAATACTTCATGGGAAAGAGCTCCGTGCCACCTTCTGTGGCTGTGGCTATTATTTTAGGGGTGTGAATCTCAATGAACCCTTCTTGATAGAAGAAGTCCCTTACTGCCCTAAAAACACTTGAGCGTATTTTGAATATTGCCATGACTTCAGGCTTTCTTAGATCAATAAATCTGTTGTCGAGCCTTGTATCAAGCTCGGCCTTAACCTTGCCCGTAGGGTCTAAAGGAAGGGGAGACTCAGCTTTTGCTAGGATTTCAATCTTCTCTGGAATAACTTCAAACCCAAGTTTGGCTTTAGGGGTAAAGTTGACAACACCTTCAACAGCCACTACATCCTCACTGTTAAGCTTTGGAATAAGAGTAAAAATGTCCTCATTAACCTTCTTTTTTGGAGCTGTAACTTGAACTATGCCCTCTCTGTCCCTCAACCAAAGAAACTTTATTCCACCGAGATCCTTGACCTCATAAACCCATCCCGCAACTTTCACTTTCTTCCCGTGTAATTCCTCGGTTATTTGGCTCGAATAATGGGTTCGGTACATGCTTAAACCTCCAAAAATTAGAAATCAGATGAAGGATATCTTAACATCGGTACCAGCTATCTTTGAAAGGATATTCTCCAAAATCTCCTGCCTTTCGGGAAGCTTTTGCTTGTCCCTTCTTATCACAAGCACTTTGTAATACTGCCCCTGTGGAGCATAGACGACGTTAACTCCAAAGACTCCCGCAGGATATAAAAGGTCTGTGGCAAGTTTCTTGAGGTCATCGGTGCCTTTAATTTCCCTGCCTTCAATTACTCTAACTCTCTTTCCGAGTTCCCTCATGAGAAGCTTGATATTTTTACCGCCTTTCCCTATGACAAGAGGAACGTTTCCTTCTCCGACCATTATTACTACCAAATCCCCGGCCTCAACAGCTTTTTTAAACTCAACGTCAGCGTCGCCCAAGAGTTTGTAGAGCATCCTTGAAATCTTAACATCAAGTTCAGAAATCAGACCCTCTTGGAGTTTCTTTTCATCTGCCGGGCACAAAATGTCCTCCGTTTTTAAACACACCTCACAGATTGGCGCTTTCATCAGCTCACCTCCCAGTCATTTGCAAAAATGAACATAAGCTAACACTCTTTTGCAGATGTTATTTAAAAACCTTATCCCATTAACAAAAGAGTCAAAATTAAGAAAACCCAAGCCGAATATTAGCCCCTAAAGCTCCCCTTCGATCTCCTTAAGAAGCCTTTCAATAAACTCTTCCACAAATTTGTGCCTCTCTTCAGCTAATTTCTTTGCGGTTTTTGTATACATTAAATCCTTAAGCTTTAGTATTTTCTCTTCAAAGTGCTTTATGGAAGTTTCTATATCCCTTCCGTGCTCTCCTGAATACATGAAAACCCTCGCAACCCCTATGGCCCCTATTGCGTCAAGCTTATCCGCATCACTGAGGATTTTTGCTTCAAGCGTTTTAGGCTCTGGAGGCCTTGAGAACCTATGTGCCTCAATTGCGTGAACAACTTCATCAACTTTCGGGTATTTAAGGGAGGTTAAAAACCTGCGAGCAATCTTTGCGCTTTCCTTAGCGTGGTCTTCAACAATTCCTTTGTCTTCTAGAGGTCTGGCAACATCGTGAAGCAGAGCAGCTAAAGCCAAAACTTCCAGATCTGCCCCCTCTGCTTCACCAATATGCAAGCAGAGGTTGAAGACCCTTTTCACGTGGGAAAATCCATGTGTTCCCTCTCGCTCAAAGAAGTTCCTAGCTAATCCTTCGGCCTTTTTGATTAGTTCTATACTCCCTTTGTCTTTTATGTATTCCTCAAGCTTCATGTCTTTCACCCGATTTTATTCTCAACAATTGAATTAAGCAGAATTAAAAAGCTTTTGTGGACTTCAAGAGGGATGCCGTCAACACTGAGCTCGGGTTTCTTGGTAACTCCATCTATAATCCCCGAAGAAACCAAAGCCTTCAAAATCTTTTCTTCCTCATTATCCCAACCAGCTATCATGTTTTTCCCAAGCTCAATAGATGCCTGAGCGATTAACCCATAAGCCCCCCAGTTGGACACTGCAGAAAGAACTAAAGAATCAACTTCAATAACGCTACCTATCTTCTCTCCAAATTTTATATGCTTGCAGACTAAATCCCTTATATTCCCCATCCCTATTTCATTTCCTCCGTCACCGATTCCAATTGTGGGAATGCCAAGCTCTTTAGCTTTTAAGAATAGCTCATCAAAAGGAGGCACATCTATTTCCAAAGCACTCATTGAGTAGTACTTTCCATCCTTGGCTCTTCCCGGGGTTTCAACACTTATCAAAAGAGAATAATCCTCAATGGTAGGATTCTTTGCAAAATTAACTTTAAAATCTCTAAGAGCTTCTTGAATCTTTTTACATGTCAATATCTCGGCTTTTCCCCCTAACTTTTCAACAGTTCTGTAAATTGCTAAAGCTCCTGGTGGACCATCCGTTTCAGCTATCTGCATTGGTGGAATTGGGAAACATGAAACAACCAAAACTCTATCGAGATTTTCTAAAAATAAGGAAGTAGCTTTTCTCAAAAAATCAAAGTTATCTCTGCGATATTCAAGATAAAGCTTTAAGACATTCCTCCCATAGATGTCGGTGTTTATTAGATGCCCTATCATCTTTCATTCCTCGATTTCATACGCTATGATTTTGACTTTTTTGCCTTTTATTGCCTCTTTGAGGAGCCACCAAAGTTCCGTTGGAGATTCCTGCCTATGGGTTAGCTTATCACCATTCTCAAGTTCTACAATCTTTTCTTTATATTTTACAAAAATTCCCTCTTTATTGAATATCTCCTTCATCCTAAACCCCCCAAGATTTTTCTCAGTTGATGAAGGCTCCTAATTTCAAAGTCTGCAAAGTTATAATCCTCCAACCCTTCCCTATTGATCCATATTGCAAGCATTCCAACATTTTTTGCTCCGTAGACATCTTGATGCAGATTATCTCCAATCATCATGGCATTTTTAGGCTCTACATTTAATTTTTCGCAGGCATATAAAAATATTTTAGGGTCAGGCTTTACAGTTTTTACATCTTCCCTTGTCACAATTACATCAAAGTACTTATCAAGCTTTGCTATCCTTAGTTTTAGCTTCTGATATTCTGGACCACTTGTTATTACACCGAGCTTATATCCTTCCTCTCTTAGCCATTCCAGAGTCGGCTTTACATCAGGAAAAACGCGGATCTTGTGGGGATATGCCTTCAAGAGCTCCTCGTATTTAAAATTCAAGCCAAAACTTTCGAAAAAGAAGTTCCAGTCATGCCATTCATACGTATCCCGTTTCTCAGAGAGCTCTCTGAGGAATTTTAACCTAGCATCCCCTCTAGAAATCCCTAACTTCTTTGAGAGCCTTTCATAAACTTGGGGGAGAAATAGCATCACAAGTGGTCTTTCACTTAAAAGGGTTTCATCTATGTCAAAGAATATTGCATCCATTTTACCACCTCTTAACTAGAAGTGAGAGGATTTCCACTTGCTCCTCTAAACCCTCCTCCATTTTTATCCCCCATATTATGTCTTTTTCTTTTAAGAGACCTTGAAATGTGCTGAGTATTTTGTGAGCATAACTCAGAGGGACTTTCTCACCCACTAAAATGTTTACCAAGCCTCTATCCCATATTCCCCAATGCCAGTCGAAATCAACCTTCCTTAAAAGACGGAGTATGCCTACGTTGTTCCCCTTTATCATATTAAAGAAATCGGCGTAGTCAACATTCACAAGCATTTGATTTTCCAGGTAGTAGTAGAGCCTAGTGAACATCAATCCAATATTTTTTGCTGCCATTTGAAATGCGGATCCAAGCGAAGAGGATGTGTATTCATCTAGGAATTCCCACAATGAGTCATAAAATACTGTATCAAACTCCTCTGCCCATTGGGGCTTTTCTTCATTAACAAGCTCCTTCTGAGGAGTAAGGACATAAGCCAACTTAGGGGGTTTTCGTGGTACATATTCAAGAATGACCTGCATTATTTCGATATTTATTGGTTTATTCTCAAGTATAAACCATAAAATTGCATCGTCCGGGACATTCCAGAACAAATTCTTAAGATTTTGACGAAAAGACGCTTTTCCAAGTAGATAATATGTCGGATTTATCACGATCTTTGGAGTCCCTTCTATATCGATGTTTTGAACAACTTTGCCTCCATTATTCCCAATCCCAACAAAAATATGGGGAAAAGAAGCCATGTGTATCACTCTAAGGTTGCATGTTTTCTCTTCATGTCTTTTTCGGTTTTTTGGAATGTCGCCATTAGTAGTGCTATGATACCGTCCAAAAACAGCATCGTTGAGTCTTCAAACAGCGTTCCCATCGGGGCGATCCACTTGTATTCGGTGAGCATTTGCCTTGCAATGTAATCTGTTGGAATGTCCGTTTTTGTCCTACCTGGGATTTCCACTACAACATCGGCGAGCTTTCCAAGGGTTGAGTCTTTATAGGAGGTTATTGCAACGACTTTTCCCCCTTGCTTCTTTGCGATTTCAGCTGCATCCACTATAGTTCTTGTTTCACCACTTCCGCTGATGGCGATTAACAAATCACCCTCCTCAAAAGCAGGAGTAATTGTTTCACCAACCACGTAGACATTAAAGTCAAGGTGCATCAAGCGCATTGCAAATGCCTTCCCAACCAAACCGCTCCTTCCGGCACCGTAGATGAAGATTTTATTGGCACCTATCATGGCATCTATCATTCCCCTAACTTGTTCGAGCTTTAAGGAATCAGCAACCATGTTTATGTGTTCGGTAATATCCCTGATCGCTTTTCTTATGGTAACCATGTACTCTCCCCAGAATAGATCAAGTATTTTCCGAATGACTTCTTCGGGATCCTTTGCCTTTGTTATTGCCCCACCAACGATAATAATAGTGGCTCCTGCCTCAATAACCTTTGGAATTGTCTCTAGATTTAAGCCGCCTGCCACAGCAACTGGGACTTTTACAGCCTTTACAACTTTTTCTAAATCTTCCAGAGGGTTTTTCCCTTGAGCTTGCTCATCTATCCCAGTGTGAACTAAAATGTAGTGCACACCCATTTTTTCAAGCTCTTTAGCTCTTTTTACCTTATCTTTAACCCCGATTAAATCAACCATTACCTTTACCCCATATTTTCTTGCAACCATCACGGCATCTTTTATCGTCTTGTCATCTGCAACTCCAAGTATTGAGACCACATCGGCACCGTGTCTTGCTGCCATTTCAACTTCAAGAGCCCCAGTATCCATTGTTTTTAAATCTGCCACAATTTTTCTATCCGGGAATCTTCTTTTCATCAGCTCTACAGCCCTCATGCCTTCCTTCTTTATTAAAGGGGTCCCTACTTCAAGCCAATGAGCTCCACCACGAGCAGCTTTCTCTGCTATAGAAATTGCCTGTTCGATATCAGTCAGATCAAGCGCTACCTGCAGGATCATCTTGACTTACCTCCCAATGATCTTCAAATTAACATCAAATTGGGTGCTTTTAACTTTAACTCCCCTGCAATCAAAGGCTAATCAGCTATAAATTTAAAAGGGATGAGTCGGAAATAGCTCCGGGGAAAGAAATGGTTACATTTATCCCTTTCGGAGAGAAGCCCAATAAAGAGGGGGTTATGTACACTATAGACTTGCTAAAAAAGAACAAACTAATAGAGGAGTTTATGATTGTTGAATCGAATAATGTAGAGCTCCTCGCAGACAGAGTACCCCTGGATAAATGCTACATTATTGGGGAGCATTTGGCAACCTATGGAGTAATCAAAAGGATAAAGCCCCCCTCTATAATAAGTATCGACGCTCATACTGACTTAATGCATGACTACCTTGATCATGGTTCGTGGCTCGCTTATGCTCTGGAAGAAAAAGTGGTGAACAGAGCGGCGGTGATTGGGTCTGTATTAATGATACCCACCACTGAGGGGACGAGTTTATGGACGAGAAGAGTTAAAATCTTTCCTGCACTTCCAAGAACCAGAAAAATAAGGGGAAAATGGAAAGCATACAAAAGCCTAAAAATCTCTCCAACAGAGGAGATAATTGCCGATATGCGGAAATATCTTGGGGAGGAGGTATATCTAACGGTTGATATGGACGTTTTAAAGCCCGAATATAAAATTGCTAGATTTCAGCACGGAGAGCTTACCCTAGGGGAGCTGTTAGAACTCATAGAGGAAATCAAGAAAAACTTCAAAATAATAGCATGCGACATAGCGGAAATCTCAGATAGGATAAAAAGGTCAAAACTCGGAAAGAAAGCTTTAATTGAAGTCTATACAGCGCTTATGGGTGAGTAAAATGGCGCTAAGTGATAAGGAGATTAGAGAGATAATAACCCCCCTTCTCTTGTCCGGAGCAAAGATGCTTGACAAGCACTGTCCAAGATGCGGTTCTCCTCTCTTTGAACTGAACGGAAAGGTTTTTTGTCCGATTTGTGAGCATAGAAAAAGGGAGGAAAGAGTCGAACTAAAGAGTATTGAAGAGAGCCTTATAGGAAAACTAAGACTATTGGCAAACCAACTCCCCGATGATATAGAGGAGTTAAAAAAGCACCTGGAGGTTATGGGAATGATAGTGGAACTGCTGGAAAAATACAAGAAAATGGAGGAGATAAAATGAAACACCTGAGGATTTTGAATACCTTAACAAGGGAAATGACAACAGAAGAAATTGCAAAAGAAAGTGGTTTGAGCTTAGCTGAGACCAGAAGATTCTTGCTTAGACTTCTGGAGCAGGGGAAGATAGAAAGCATCGAAAGAGACGGAAAAGTCTTTTGGAAGTTGAAAGAAAAAAGCAAGGAAGAGGAAGAATTTAAATACATTTAAGCTTTCTCTGCTTTTTCCCAATATTCGTTGAACTTTCCTTTAAAGAGCTCGACTACTCTAAAGTCCTTTATCCACACTTGGGTCTCGTAGTTGAAATATCTAGCAGCCAAGTCCTCTAAAGCAAAGAACACTTCCTCGTCACAAATTAACATGGGGAGCTCTATTTTGTCAAGTACTTTAAGCTCAAGCTTTCCTTCTTTGTAGTAGTCCATTATCTTTGATGTCTCGATTCTTGGAAGCACGTGTTTGGATACTATTATTCTTGCATTAACTCCTCTATCGACGGCTTTTGCTATTTCCTCATCGAGGTTCGCTGCAATGTAACCATTGTCTGCCAGCAGTATTTCCTTTTCAACTTCTTCAAACATTTCTTGAGTCTTGAGGGTCGAATTCCTAATACCTCTGACCACCCAGACTCTTTCTACTCCGTATTTAGGAACCTCTGTTTCTATTAACGGTGTCATGAGTTCTAACAGTTCCTCCTTGGCCTTCTTCTTCTTAGCTTCAAGTTCATCTTTTACTCTGACCTGCCAGTCTTCAATAAACTTTTCAAGAACGTTTTTGGGGTGCACTGGTCTGTACTTGTTGGCCTTTCCGGGCTGGCTTAATGCAAATCCCTTCTTCTCCAAACTCCTCAAAACGTCGTAAGTTCTTGGGGCTGGCACTTCGGAAACGCTTGCAAGCTCTGCAGGTGTAAGAACTCCGAAGCCAACTAGTGCAACGTATGCTCTAGCCTCATATAAATTCAGCTCAAAGTGTTCTTGCAAAAGTTCTACCATTCTTTCTTTCACCATTTTTAATCACCTGTTTTTTCGTAAATAATATTCATCTTGTAAAATAGCCAAAGACCTATATAAATTTTTTCCTATCGAGTTTAGTTGTCCCTTTTCTAATTGTAATGTTATATCGACTGTATAAATATGCAAATCTGTTACTATTAAAATGGTTAAAAATACATAACAAAACATGTAACATACATTTACACATACTCTTGTCATAGGATAACGAATTTAAACAAAGTGAACACTTTATAGAGTCCTCACTTCCCAAAACTTTATAATACTATCGAGCTCTCATCATCATGACGGCGATATGTACGCCGAAAATTATAAAAGATTCGAACAACTTATAGACAAATTGCGAGAGTTTGAAGGTGTTATCCTCGTAGAGGGAATGCGAGACGAGGTGGCATTACGAAAATTGGGGGTCGAAACGGAGATAATTAGGCTTTCCCGCTTACCACTGGCGGAGATTGCTCTAATAGCCTCTCACTATCATGATGTCATGATATTGACAGATTTCGACAGAAAGGGTGAAGAGCTCGCAAAAAAACTAACCCGATATTTGGAAGGGTATAAGTGCAAAGTAGATACAGAAACACGAAGGGAACTCAAGAAAATAGCAAAAAAAGACATTAAGGGCATTGAAGACTTGTACTCCCTTTACACCCGTGTTAGGGATCTCCGTTTCTGACCCCCGGAAGGGAGGGGTATGGATTGAAGAGAAAAAAGACTACAATCCAGCAGATTTTGCTTGAAAAGCAAAGAATGTTAAAAAAGAAAGGAATAGAAGGTGATAGCATGGCTGCAAAGGATGATTTTGGAACAACAAAATATGTAATCCACGCAGAATTTGAAGCAAACGGAATTGTTGAAAGGCCTGATGTCGTAGGTGCTATTTTTGGGCAGACTGAAGGTTTACTTGGAGATGATCTGGACTTAAGGGAGCTTCAAAAAACTGGAAGGATAGGAAGGATCAAGGTTGACGTTCACACAAGAGCTGGAAAAAGTTATGGAACAATAACAATACCCTCTAGCTTGGATAGGGTAGAAACGGCAATACTAGCAGCTGCCCTAGAAACAATAGACAGGATAGGACCTTCCGAGGCCAGAATTAGGGTAATAAGAATCGAGGACGTCAGGGCAACGAAGAGAAAATACATCATAGAAAGAGCTAAAGAGATACTTGAGACCCTTATGGAGGAAGAAATTCCAGAAACACAAGAGATTACTGAAGAAGTTAAAAAGGAAGTTAGGGCTAAGGAGCTTATTGAATATGGTCCAGAGAAACTTCCGGCTGGCCCACACGTGCCGTTTTCAGATTCGATAATCGTTGTTGAAGGAAGGGCGGATGTGCTTAACCTTCTAAAACATGGAATCAAAAACGCCATAGCCGTTGAAGGAACTTCAGTGCCGGAGACGATAATAAAACTCAGCAAAGAGAGAATCGTAACCGCATTTACCGATGGAGATAGGGGAGGAGAGCTCATACTTAAGGAACTCCTTCAAGTTGCAGACATTGATTATGTTGCCAGAGCTCCAGAAGGAAAAGAGGTCGAGGAGCTGACAAAGAAAGAAATAATTAAGTCCCTAAGGAGTAAAGTTCCAGCAGAACAGGTTATAAACGAGCTCTTTGCTAAAGGAAAGAGTTTCTACGAACTTGTTAAGGAGAGAGAACAGCAAAAAGCTAGCCAGCCCCAACATGTAGAGCCAAAGATAGAAAAAGCCGTTGAACCTCAAAAAGAAACCATAAGAGAAACAAAAGTTGAAGCAAGACCTCCAGCAAGAGAAGAAAAGTTTGTAAAGCCAATACAGCCGCCTAAGGCCCCTGAGCTTGATGAATTTAAAGAGTGGATTGAAAAAGTGAAAAAGGACTCCACAGCAATTCTCCTAGATGAAAACAAGAACGTAATCGCAGAGATACCAGTGAGAGATCTACTTACCTCTCTAAACGACAAAGAAAATGTACACACAATAATATTTAACGGAATCATAACTCAGAGGCTAATAGACATAGTGAGTGAGGAGGGAATCAAGTACCTAATCGGGGCAAGAAAAAGCAATGTGGTTAGAAGGCCCATTGATCTTAAAATAATAACCTTTGCAGAGTGAAAGTTTCTTTTCTTTTTTAAAACTTCTGACGAAGGTTAAAAAATAAAAAGAGTCATTTTTTGGCTCTCTGGAGCCTTGCTTCTTCAAAAGCCTTTGTCCATTTGAGCTTTCTTGGGTTCCTACCCATAAAGAAGTATCTTTCGCATTTTCTTGAGCAGAAGAAATAGACTCTCCCATCGTTTCTGACGTACATCTTTCCTGTTCCTGGCTCGAACTCTTTTCCGCAATATGAGCAGACATTCCATCTTGCCATTTACATCACCTTCTTGCTTTGATCTCTCTTGCTTCTCTTTCTGTCTCTCTGAGGATAACTATGTCACCAATTCTGACTGGCCCCTTAACGTTTCTTCTAATTACCCTACCCTTGTCCATTCCTTCAAGAACGCGAACCTTTACTTGAGTAACCTCACCGGTAACTCCAGTCCTTCCTACAATTTCGATAACCTCTGCAGGGTATCCCTCATCTGACATCTCTCACACCTCTAATTCAATTATAATCATGAAAGCTCGCCTAGTTATGAGAGTGAGGAAAAGGGAGCTCACTTGGCGAGCTCCCTTACTTTCATAGCAATTTCCTCAACGAGTTCACGAGCCTTACCCGGCTCGATTATAGCAACACTTGCAGCTGGAACTTCAATACCAGCGGCAGCACCAAGTTCTTTTTTGCTTGGAACATAGATATAGGGAATCTCCTTCTCCTCACAGAGGGGTGGCAAGTGAGCAACGATCTCCTCCGGGTCAACATCTTCAGCAATTATTACAAGCTTTGCCTGGCCCCTCTCAACGGCTTTTGTTGTCTCATTTGTACCCTTTCTAATTCTTCCAGTATCTCTTGCAATCTCAACAGCCTCAAGGGCTTTCTCAGCAAGCTCCTTTGGAACCTCAAACTTCACGTAACTTGGCTTTGCCATTTCACATCCCTCCAAACTTCATCGTTCATCGAGTCATCAAGTTAGGGAAGGATGCTTGCTTTTTAAATCTTTCCTTCCAAAATAGCAAAAATGAGAAAAGTAGCAAAAATCACCCCTCGTATATTATGTATTCTTTGTCTGTTATAAACACCGGTTCGACTCTTATTCCCCTTATTTCAACCTTATCCCCATATTCATTCTTGAGCTTCTCTATATAAGGCTGGATAACTTCTGGAAAACTTGCTTGACCTTTGAAGTAAAGTTCCCTGTTTGATGTGCTTAAGCCACTGGCAATTTTTTCATAATGGATTATATCCATGTGAGGCTCAAATGCGGCTTTTGGATCGTCTCTGTTCTCTCCCTCGGTTCTGATAAGATATATAACTGTAGCCCTAAGGTAAAGCTCTAAGTTGGAGTAGTCTTTTCTGAACCCAGCCCTTAACTCAAGTTCTCCACTTTGGCCATCGTTTAAAACTCTTATTGGGCTGACAATCCTGCCATTTAATTTTGGAGCTTCTGTAAGAGCTCCAACGGGGCCTTTCTGAACAAGGACAAGCTGATACTTTGTAGCGTTTGGGACTTTGAGACTAACTTCTATCGGCGTCTCGTTTAAATGATCGATGTTAACGTTTTGCGCTATAATCTGCTCACTTATGAGCTTATCTCCATTGTAAGCCCTGAGCTTTATGGTGGCATCTTTAACGTCTCTTCCAAATGCCGATATGTAGAGCTTAGCCTTGTATTCCCCAGGAATAAGCTTTGACACTGGCGTCCATGTATCATTCTTGTAAACTTCAATCCTATACACTCCAAATGGAACGAATTCATAAGTTGCCAGATCTCCAGTATTCTTCACAAGCCTAAAGTTTGAGAGCAACTTTTGTGCAAAATCTGCTTCGGAGCTGACAGGTATACCAAACGCAAGCTTTAGGAAGTTGCTTGCTGCAACTTTGTAGTAAACTGCCACTGCATAGTTGGGGAAGACATAAGCCACATATGGAAAGTCTCCCTTTCCGTTTATGATCTCCCCAGTTTGCATGATTATTGTCTGCACTGGCTCCCCTTGTTGGTTGCCAGCTAAGATTATCACCTTTTTCTGTTCCTCTTGTTCCACTATCTGAAGCTGAATGCCATATGGACTGTAAAAAGCATTATCACCTATTTTTTGAGTAAATGGAAGTATCATACCACGATGATCTCTTTCGTCTCTTGTTATTGCCCCTCCAAGATAGCTTATGGCGTTAAATTTGGCCCAATCTTGAATCCAAGCAATAAAATAGTTAAGCTGCCAGCTCTCAAAATCAACTTCACTTTTGCTGCCATCGTTTGCCAAAAAGCGGGCAATTATATAGTCCCTGTCCCTCGCGTGACCACCGTCCGCACTTGCCCTCCTGTTTCCAAGGAGAGAGCTTTCAATCCAATAACCGTAGTCCCACCAAGAAGTTGCCGTATCGTATTCGTTTGTGTTCTCTCTAAGCCACTTAAGGGTTTCTTCCCAGCTCGGGCTTACAGCTTCACCGCTAACCTTTGCCGAGTTGTAAGTTGTGTTTGCTCCCACTATTGGAATCGGAATAAAGAGGAGGACCAACAAGAAAGCATAGAGGGCTTTTGTTGAAACTTTTTCCTGCATGTTTTCCACTATTTTAAAGAGCTCCCCCACGAGAATTCCAAAGGTTAGCAAAACTGCGCCCGAGGCAAGGAATAAAAACCTCACCGCTGTCCACATGAGATATACTGAAAGTCCGTAAAACACCAAGAGGAACAAATTCTTTGCATCGACTTTGTTTTGGCTTAAGGCTTTCAAAAATCTAAACGCAACTATTGCAATTCCGACAAGTGAGAGGAGAAAAATTATCCCATCGGTTCCCTTGACCGAGTAATACCTCTGTATATCCTCCCATTCCGTCTTTGCAAGCTCTTGGACAGTTTCATAAACTTGAGTTGATTGGTATGCTCCACTCATAAGGGAGAAAAGCTTAGGCCCAACGTAAAGATAAGCTCCAGCAAAGCCTAGGAGTACTATCGCTGCAACAACTCCAAACCTATGTGTTTTGTCGGAATAATTTAGATATCTGCCACCGTAGAGCATTATCGTCGTAAGTAGTGCCAGTCCAAGGAAAACTTCAAAGGCGAACTTTATGTGTCCTCCAACCTTCACAATCCCACTCGGAGTCAATGCATAGCCAATGAGCAATATTCCAACATAAGCTGGATAAAATTCTATGGCAAACTTCTTGACGTCTTCAACTTTCCCGAAAACAAATGATACAATCACGTACAGGCTTGCAAAGCCCAAGAGAACCATAAGACCAAATGGGGAGCCGTTCCATACTGAGAGCATCAAAACTCCAAAGAGCACAAATAGAGCACCAAAAAGTGATTTTCTCTTGACCTCTTTGGCTTCAAGATAGTAGAACATGAACAGAACTGCGTAGATGAAGAACATCAAAAACGGTCCATCTCCTCTGGCGTTTCCCGAGAAGGTTCTTGTCCAGTGGGCAACTGAAAACATCATAACCAAAGCCCCCCAAAGTCCTGCCCATTCTGAATGGAGTTTTCTCCCTAGGAGGTAAACTCCAATTATGCTGAAAAATCCAACAAGCGGAGGCCACATCTTGAAGACCTTTATCACTTCAAACCCAAATGCAGAGAGGAGCTTGTAGAGTAAAGCTGGAATTATGTACAAACCAAGGGGTTCCCCAATGAGAGAACCAAATGGTGCGTTAGCCAGAGAGTAATACTTGGGAATCCACTCCTTTATCGCGAGCTTGTATATCTCAAAATGATAAAAGGTATCCGGGTCTATGAAGTACTTTGTTTGCCCAGTTGCTGCTCTAATCTTATAACCAATAAAAGCAACGATAACAACCACGATAGGGAAAAGGTAAAGCCTGATTTTTGAAAAATCTAGAGAGGAAGGCTTCTCACTCTTAGTTTTTGGTTTTTCCTTAACTTTTGTTTCAACCATTTATATCACCTCACTCTACGGTTACAGATTTTGCCAGATTTCTCGGCTTATCGGGATCGTTACCCCTCAACACAGCCAGGTGATAAGCAAGCAATTGAAGTGGTACTATATACACAACAGGACTTAAAAGCTCATCTATTTTTGGCATCTTCAAAAAGACTTCGCTAACTTTTTCCAGCTCTTCATTGTCTCCCAAGCTGATTACAAGCCCTTTTCTTGCGTTGACTTCCTGTATATTGGAGACCATCTTATCAAATGTCTTTCCGCTTGGGGCAATGGCAACAACCGGAACACCTTCTTCGATCAGAGCTAGGGGGCCGTGCTTAAGTTCTCCAGCAGAAAGACCCTCCGCATGGATATAGCTGATTTCCTTAAGCTTTAGAGCACCCTCAAGAGCTGTTGCAACGCTTATCCCCCGTCCTATGTAGAAGAAATCTCTTCTGTCTACCAGCTCATCAGCAAGGGATTTTATCTTGTTCTCATATCCAAGCACAGCCTCAATGTACCTCGGAAGTTCCAAAAGCTCAGCTTCGAGTTTCTTAAGATAATCCTCATCCACTGTGTTGAGTATCTTGGCTAGTGCTATTGCAAGCATTGTCAAAACGGTAAGCTGGGTTGTGTACGTCTTTGTTGCCGCTACTCCTATTTCCGGACCTGCATGGGTGTATATTACAAGGTCGCTCAGCCTAGTAGCCATGCTCCCAACAACGTTAACAATGCTTAGAACTTTTGCACCCTTCTTTTTAGCCAATCTTATTGCCGCCAGAGTGTCTGCAGTTTCTCCACTTTGAGTAATGGCGATTACAAGGGAATTTTCGTCAACTATGTTCTCAAACTCATACCTAAACTCGCTTGCCTCCTCAACAAGGACAGGTTTGTTTGCCAGTCTTTGAAAGAGGTATTTGGCGGCAATTCCTGCATGATAAGAGGTCCCCATAGCCACAACAAATATCTTCTCGTATTTGGCTATCTCCTTAGCAACTTGATCTATTGTTTCCAAGTTGCCGTAAATTGCTTCCTTCACAGCCTTTGGCTGTTCATGAATTTCCTTAAGCATGAAGTGTGGGTAGCCTTGTTTTTCAGCCATTTCAAGGGTCCAATTAATTTCATGGATTTCTTTTTTCTTTTCTTTTCCTGTCCCAAGGTCTTTCACTGTAAATGCATCTTTGCTAACCACTGCATACTCTCCATCATCCAGGAACACAACTTTATTCGTGTAAGGTAAAAATGCAGGAATATCGGAGGCAGCAAACATCTCCCCGTTTCCAATCCCAAGGACGAGCGGACTTTCATTTCTGACAAAGTATAGATGCTCTTTGTCCTCAGCATACATTATGCCAAGGGCAAACGAACCCCTGAGTTTCAACAACGCCTTGCGGAGGGCATCTTCAAAGGTAGATGAGTCCTTTAAAGCTTCTTCAATTAGATGCGCTATCACTTCTGTATCAGTGTCGCTCTTGAACGTGTGGCCTTTTTTCTCAAGCTCGCTTCTAAGTTCAAGGTAGTTTTCAATTATTCCATTGTGAACAACCGCTATTTTTCCAGTACAATCGGTATGGGGATGGGCGTTGATATCGTTAGGAATTCCATGTGTTGCCCATCTCGTGTGCCCAATTCCCCTGTTGCCAGGCATTTCGTGAAGTCTAAGCTTTTCTTTAAGCTCATCTATTTTCCCAGCCCCTTTTTTTATAAAAAGCTCTCCCTGTTCAGTTACAATTCCAGCTGAGTCGTATCCCCTGTATTCCAGTCTTTTAAGCCCTTCCACTAAAATTTCAGCAGCTTCCCTGTCTCCAATATACCCGATTATACCGCACATTGTGCTGCCTCCGCTCTTTGTACTGTAAATCGTAATGGTTCAAACTAATTAAAAGGATTTCCATAAAACTGTTACCGCAACCGTTGTGTTCTTTACTCCGTTTCGGTGTTTCTTTTGAGATATTGTTCAAAACACTTTCTTTTGGTTTTTAAGCCCTGCAGTTATGACTAAATATCAGAAGAAGTGGAATAGCACAAGAGAGATTTCCAAAAAACCTATATATTCCAAACAACCTTAGTATCTTGGGTGGGTTAATGGAGAAGAAGCTGGATGAATTCATAAACGGTTCCATTAAAATAAGGAGCGAAAATAAAGCCAAAACCTCCAAGAAAAAGAGACTTAAATCAACTAAACTGGATAATTTTTTACCCGATGAGCACATAAACTATTTTAAAGCCCTTCGCATCGGCTCAAAAAGGATACAAAGGGCAAAAATAGTCGAAATTCAGGAAGATTAATCGAGGGGCTCAGCTATTATTGCTTTGTCTTTGAATTTGAATAGGTAAGCCCTCTTCTCTCCTTTCAGACCTTGTTCAACTCTTCTCCTGAACTGCCAGTATTCTTTGTCAGGAATTGAAATCTTTAGGGTAACCCTGCCATATCCTTCCCTCTTTAAAAAGTCGTTTATCCTCACTGGATGGAAGTCGAGAACACTTCTTACGATGTAGCGTCTCTTGAAGTATTCGCTGTTAACTTCTTCATCACTCGTTGCAACTGCTCTGCGTTTTTCCCGAATGAGCATCCATAGGTTGCCTCCTACTGCGTGAAAGAGCTCGTTTATTAGGTCAGCATAGTCAATGCTCCGCGGAATTTCATACAAATAATCTTTAACTTCTCCACTCCACTCGATGATGTTTTCAAGATTGGGGTTGCTTTCAAGTCTAACTCCCTTAGGAAGCATAACTGCAGAGCGCTCTGCCTTAGCTAAGGGCTCAAAATAGAAAGTCAGCCTGTTGAGTGCTCCATATAAATCAATGTACTCAAATTCACCTCTCCACGGGACTTTTTCTCTCCTTATCTGAGGTGGGAGATCAAAGATAAAAGCATCGGTCTTGTGCTTATAAGCCTCATAAACTTCAAGAGGACTCGGGAGGAGATCCTCAAGTCTCCTTTCAGGCATCTCCGGAGGTCTTGCGGGATCGGAGAATACTACATCAGCATCTATCTGATCAACAACTTCCTTACTTAGGCTGTCCCCATGAATGAAGGTTATCTTATCTTTAACCCCATATTTCTCGGCATTTTTCATTGCGTAGAAGAGCTTTTTCTCATCGATGTCTATAGCATAGGCTTTTTCTGCATATTTTGCGAAGAATATCAGCTGGATTCCAACTCCACAGCTCACATCTGCTATGCTTTTTGGTTTGACTCTCTTTGCCCTATATTCAGCCACAACCTCGTGAGTGGCGTACCTAAGGCCTTCCAAGTCCATCCACAGATCAGTTCTTGAGAACTTATCCTTTGCCCTTATCCTTGCCCTCGCTATCTCGATTATCTCGTCAGCTTTTTCTTTAGGAAGTCTCGCCCGTATTTTTCTCTCGTCTAGACCTCGCTTTATCATCTCAACAGTTTGCTCAATAAGCGCTTCCATTTCTTCCATTCTCTCACCTGTTTTCCATTTTTATTCAATTTTTAAAGGTTTATGGGAAATAATTTAAAGATATCAAGTGAAACTTAGTGGGGGAGAGCATGAACCTTAGAAAGAAGCTTTATTTTGTAGCAGTAGCTGCAATAATAGTTGGAACCTTCTGGTACTCATATGAGAAAGCTTCCAGTTCAGAACTCTATGACTACATTGGAGATGAGGTATGGTATATCCCAGCAGCTAGGAACGTCCTCCACAAGCTTGGAGCTGAACTTCATTACGTAAACGATACAACAAATTCAGAAGGGGTGAATATAATTGCAAGCGGAGAAATTATTAAGGGGCATGTAAAAGTCTCTGCTTTTGGATTTGAATTCACGAGACCTTATACGAGAAACGTAAACCTTCAAACGCCAGCAATTCTCTCAAAGTTGGGAATAAGAGTAGAATTTATACCCTTAAACAAAACCCCATCTCCTGATTTTGATGAGATCAAGTTTAAAATCGAAACAATAGCGAGAAAATACAACTACACTTATTACAAACCATATTCTAATTTTGACGGCGTTTACTATGAAATCCCCCGCGAAAACCTCAAAGCCTTCATAGAAGAAGTCAAAAGCATAGAAGGGGTTGAAGTCGTAAAAGGCTTCCGCTATCCTGATAAGGAGAACATCCAAAACTATCTGAACACGGAGCATCCATTTTTGGGGAAGGATATAATAATGCTTGGAATGCTGATAGAGGACAAGCCTATCTTCTGGCGTTTGCCAGGGCTGATAGAACACGCTATAATAAACATTCTCGTCTTCTTAGCTGCATATAAAATCTCAAAGAGTTATCTTGCAGCTTTCATAGCGTTGATATTTTCTGCCTTTGATCCCCTTCTTTACGCAACGTCCCTTGCTGCAATGCTTGATATACACGTGGCGTTCTTCACTGCGGTTTTCATGTACTTCCTGATCTCTGAGAAATACAATTCAAGCGGTCTTTCCATAGGTCTCGCTGCAGCCACAAAACTAAACGGTGCCTTTCCTTATCCAGTTTTGCTCATAAAAAGCTTAAGGGATAAAATTAGGATTAGGGAGATTCTGCTCTCGGCACTTATTTTACCTGCCCTCGGATTTTTACTACCACAGATCACGATAATAAAGGCAATAGGATTCTTCCCATGGCTTTCTGAGTTCATTGGAAGCTTTGGATGGCATCTCAGTTACAAAGGAGATCATCCGGCGAATTCACCTTTCTGGGAGTGGTTCCTAAGCCTTAAGCCATTTCCCTTTCACTACAACCCAGATATCTTCGCGGCAACAGACCCAATTTTGATGCTCTCCATGGTTGTGTTTATATTCACAATCCCCTATGCTGCAACAAGAAGAAGAAAGCTTTTGGTGCCTTTTGGGATATTCTGGAGCACAATAGCTTTTTATGCTCTCCAGTGGATTTTAGGTGGAAAAACCCAGTTCAGCTTTTATGCCACTCCGTTAGTTCCTCCGGGAGCGGTGGCACTTGGAGTAATGGCATACGACATAATAAAGTGGGAGTACTTCGAAAGGTCTATCAGAATGTACTGGGAATGGATGAGAGGCATCTCAACATGGATAAAGGAAACCTTCGAAAGGATTAAGGCTTTTTTAAGAAGTCCAAGATAGTGGGCTGAGTCTTTTTAGCTTTTAGTTTTTCTTCTATCTTTCTAAGGGTCTTCCAGCTTTTCCTCACTATTGGGGGGAATTCCCCATGAGCCTTGTAATACTCCTCCAGAAACCTCCTTGTAATTGGATCACTTGGATATCCTGAGCCTATCTCCCCATAAAGCTCCTTGAGCTTCTCTATTGCCCTGTCACGGGTAACTTTAGCTAGTATTGATGCAGCAGCCACTGGAATGTACTTTGAATCTGCCTTATGTTCGGCGATTATCTTTGGAGAGAAGGAAAGTCTTTCACCTATAATGTCGCCAAAGCGCTTTTCCTTGACATCGGCCGCATCTATGTAGAGCACATCCGGCTTAACTTTAAGGGAGTTCAACGCTTTGGCAAAGTTTTCAATTTCAAGCTCGTTCATTGTACCATCTCTGCCGTCTATCTCCTCTGGGGAAAGCTGAATGATAACGTGGTCATCAACTATTTGCACAATCTCCTCAAATAGCTCTTCTCTTCTTTTTGGTGTTAGCTTTTTTGAATCTTTGACTCCCAAAGCTTCAAGCTCCTGCATACGGGATTCATCGACAACAACCGCTGCAATTACAAGAGGGCCTATAACTGGTCCCCTGCCGGCTTCATCTATTCCTCCCAGCTTCATATCCCTACCTCCTCAAGACTAAGAACCCATAGACAAGCCCCAGCATTATCGTAGCTATTCCGCTTGGAGGGATGTCTGTTAAGTAAGCCAGCACTATTGAGAGTACCTGCACTAAGAGAGTTAAACCTAAGCTTATTCCAAGAATCTTTCTCAAGTCATTGCTGAGCATCATGGCTATTGTACCTGGCAAAACCGCCACAACCTGGAGGGTTATCAATCCAACGGTTCTAACTATTAACGCACCAGTAGCGCCCACGAGAACGTAGAGCAAAGTGAGATAAAACCTCGCATTACCTGAATAGGTCTCAAGTCCCTCAGCATCGAAGCTAACGTATAGGAAATCACGGTAAAATGCAAGCATCACAAAGAATATCAAGGCACCTCCTAAGACCAAAAAAATCAAGTCGTTGAGCGTTATCAGGAAAAGCTCCCCCGTTAAATAGGATACTATGCTTTGGGAGAGGGCAAAATATGGCTTGCTCGCCATAACCTTATACAGAACTCCAAAAGCCAGTACAGTAGAGCCAGCTATAAAGCTCGCTATTACCCCTATTGCGGTGTCACTGCTGAATCCTCTATTTTCGAGAAGAGCTATTAGGATAACAACAAAAATCGTGATTATTAGAGCCACCCACAGAACCAGAGAAAAGTTTGAAAATATCAGCCCGAGTATCATTCCCAAAACAGCTCCAAAGAGCAAGGAGTGGAAAGTAGCATGGGTAAGAAAAGCTAAGCCCTTCATGTTTATCAGGGGACTCAGCATACCCAGTAAAACGCTGACCATTACCCCACCTAAGAGAGCCCTGAGCAAGTACTCGGGGATCAAACTTCTCCCCTCCCGTGAAGGTGAACGTCTCCTATAAAGCAGTACATTCTCTTCCCCACTCTAACCGCTTTGGATAGAGGTCCGTAGACTTTGGTTATAATTTCATCCCTAAGAACTTCTTCTGGAGCTCCAAAGGCTATAAGTCTTTTATTGATAAGCATTATCTTGTCCCCTATTTCCGTTAATGGATTAGGATCATGAGTTGTTATTATCATCGTTAACCCCATCTCACGCTTTATTTTTGCAAGGACGGAAACTACCTCAACTCTGGCACTGGGGTCTAGGGCAGACAACGGCTCGTCCAAAAGGAGAAGCTGGGGTTTTGAAACGAGTGCCCTGGCCAATAGAACCCTCTGCTTTTGTCCGCCGCTAAGCTCTGCAAACCTTTTGTTTTTTATCTCCCCAAGCCCCACAAAGTCCAAAGCTTCTTCAGCTTCTTTTAGGATTGATTTTGGAATATTGAAGTGAATGAGACCCTTTTTGTAAAGGGCCCCCATTGCAACTACTTCAATAGCCTTCAAAGGCACACGTTCGTTTAAAGAATGACTCTGGGGAACATATGAGATTAAATCCTTCACTTCAACAGGGGGCTTTCCAAAAACAAGAAGCTTGCCTTCATAGGATTTATGAAGCCCTGCAATCGTTCTAAGAAGACTTGTTTTTCCCGCACCATTTGGACCCAGCAAAAGAAGAGTCTCTCCACTATCCAGCTTAAAAGTGATATCTTCAACTGCTTTATAGTTGTCGTAGTAAATCGTTAGGTTTTCAGCTAGTATCAATTTCTCACCCACAATTAGGGTTCCCTAAAAAATTTAAAAATGTTACTATTAAAGTCCAAAAGCCCCTTTAATTCCGTTGATTACAAGCTGAACGGCCATTGAAGCCAGTATAAGCCCCATCATTCTCGTAATAAGCCTTATGCCAACCCTACCAAACCTCTGCTGCACTTTTTCTGCGGACATGAGCACCAAGTAAACTGAAAAACTTGCCACAAAAATCGCAAGAATCACGGCTATTTTTCCCAAATAGTCGGTGCTTTTTGCCATGTGTATCATTACAGTTGTTATTGAACCCGGACCAGAGATTAAAGGAATTGCCAAGGGGATTACGGCAATCTCGCTTAAACTTAGAGCCTCTTCCTCCTCTTCATGGGTTATTTTTATAGTAGAGAGACTACCACTTAGCATTTCCAATGCCATTCTGAAGAGCAAAATTCCTCCTGCGATTGCGAATGCATCTATTGTGGAGCCAAAAAATTTGAATATCCACTCCCCTAAGAGTGCAAAGGTTATCAAGGTCATAAAAACGGCCACTGATGTTCTCTTTGCCAGAGTGATCCTTCCTTCATAAGATCTGCAGTGCTGGGCAATAGAAAGAAACACCGGGACAGCTCCAATTGGATTCATCACTGCAAAAAGCGTTCCAAATACATAAAAAAATGTCTTAAAAAACAAGAACATTTTCACTCACCAAAAATTTTCTCCAGCATCCATTTTTCATCAAAGGGCATTAAATCGTCATATCCTTGACCAACTCCAACAAAAAGTATTGGCGCGCCAATGGCATGGGCTATGCTTAATGCGGCACCTCCCCTTGCATCTGCGTCAAGCTTTGTTAGAATAACTCCGTCAATCCTAACCGCCTCATTAAACTGCCTCGCCTGCTCTATTATTGCATTTCCGGCAAGTGCATCCCCTACAAATATAACCAGATCCGGCTTTGTAACCCTGACTATTTTTTTCATTTCATCCATGAGATTTCTGTTAAGCTCGTTTCTTCCGGCTGTATCAACTAAAACCACGTCGATTCCTCTCGCTTTTGCATGCTCTATGGCATCGTAAGCCACAGCAGCTGGATCAGATTTGTAACCGTGTTTAATGAGCTTAACCCCCACTCTCTTCGCATGTTCCTCTACCTGCTCTATTGCTCCTGCCCTAAAGGTATCGCTAGCGGCTATAACAACGCTTAAGCCATTTTTCTTAAGCCAGTTGGCAAGCTTAGCTATTGTAGTGGTTTTTCCACTTCCGTTAAAGCCAACAAAAACTATCACGAACGGCTTTTCTTTTTTTGATTTGATCATCTCTAAGAGGTCTATATGTCTTTCATGTGTTAAAACTTCAAGAACAGCCTCTTTAACAGCTTTTTCTACAATCTCCCTCTTGTTTGTGCCTATTTTAACCTTTTGTCCAACAAGCTTCTGTTTTATTTTTTCCTTAAGCTCATCTACAACTTCTAAAGCCACATCCGCCTCTAAAAGCTCCAACTCAAGATCCCAGAGTGCATTCTCAACGTCTTTTTCACTTATTTCAGTCTGAGCAACCTTATCAACAAATGAGCTTAATTTTTCCTTGAGTTTCCCAAACATTTGCCCTCACCGGGGTTATGATCACTAAACGAATTTATAAATATGAGCCTCAGCGATAGCTGGTTACATCACCCTTCAGCTCCGAAACCGTTCTTCATCGGCTATTGAGCATTACGCTTTGCCACTTAAGGACTTTTTGATAGGGGTCTGTCCGTCGTGAGCTTTTATGAGTGAGCGTGAGTAAACCTCCGCCCATTCAAATCAACCCTCACGACGGACTTGGGCTTCATCACGCTCAGCCCCGCTCAGGGCGACCCCAAGTCCCCGCATGAAAACGTTGAAAGCACCAACAAACTGCCTATCAGCCCCAAAACCACAATTAAAACACTCCACCAGCCCGTTTCGGGACTCCAACTTACTCCCACACACCGGGCAGGTGGATGAAGTATAAGCAGGATTAACAAACTCAATCGGAACACGGTAAGAAAGCTTTCCAACGATTTTCTTCCAAGTGGCACGGGAAAGCTTCCTGTTGAACTTCCTCGAACCATTCTGGAGCATTTTGAACTTGTCCAAATCCTCGAAGACGAAAACAGCATCGGGAAACTCCCTCGAAAGCTGGACTGCAAGCTTGTTCAGGTAATCCTCAATCCTGTTTCTCCTCCTAGTCCAGTATTTTTTAAGGAGAACTCCAATCCTCTTTGGAGCTTTCCGCTGAACGCTTTTTAGCATATCAATAATTCTGTCGTAAGTCTCGGCAATCCTGTGTAGCTCGCTCAAGTCTACTCTAATCCAGCCCTTTTCAGGGTGAAAGATGTCGAGGCTCGTAAGGTTGCTGTCAATGCTGATTTTGATTCTTCCAGAGAACTCGACTTCCTTTGAGAAGGTTAGTAGGACATCGTCCTCCCTGATTATCAGCTCACCAACATTCCAGTCCTTAACCCTCTCATAGAACCACTCCTTCGAGAAGTCCAGCTCAAGGTATTCTTCCCTCGGCTTGATGGTTACCCTTATCTTCGAGCCTTTAACCTTCATTAGTGTTGTTTTAACTCGGATAAACTTTCTCTTAACGACTGGCTTTGCTCTTCTTCGCTTCCCCTTGAGGTAGTTCTTCCTCCAGCTTTTGAGGATTGAATAAGCGGTCTTTATTGCAGAATCAACGTAGTGCTTGGCGAAAGGCCACTCTCGGAGGAGTTCGTCCCTCAGTTCTCGCTTGAACTCATTAGACTGCGGAAAATAAGGGATTAGGCGGGTTGTCGTGTAGTAGCGATAATTTTTTCTTCCGAGAGAATATCTATGCTTAACTCTCTTCTCTCTCCAAGTTGTATTTTCCCATATTTCATCAATTGCCCTCTGGAGTAGTTTCTGGTATTCCTTGAGGAAGGGATTAACGTTCCAGTCGTGTTGCATTCTGTATGTTAGAACGACTTTAGTCATTCTCGACCTCCTCGATTAGTTTTTTCACGCTTTCCTTGAGCTTTTTGTATTTGTGGGAGCGCATTCCGTAGAGTTTCCCAGCGAAGTGCGAGATTATTGTTATCAAATCTTCAATGAGTTCTTCTCGTGGAGATTTTTCTTTCTCGTTGATTACTATTATCTCTGCACCGTTCTCCTTGAAGAAGAATTCGAGAGTTTTGAAACCGAAACGAGTGAGCCTGTCTGGATAAGTGATGATGACTTTTGAGACTTCTCCATTTGTCACGAGTTCGAGGAGTTTGCAGTAGTTCTTCCTGTTCTCGTTCAATCCTGAGCCAATGTCTTTGAGTATTTGGACTTGCCAGCCTCGTTCTTTTGCGTATTGGTCTATTGCTTTGACTTGTCTTTCTAAGTCGTCTTTTTGTGTGTGGCTTGATACCCTTGCGTAGCCAATGATTAAGCCTTTCTCCTCGGTTATTCCGAGAAGTCTTTTTATTTCGCTTTCTGGTATTCTCCTCCTTCCGCCGGGTGTTCTAATGGTTTTGATTTTCCCTTCTCTGTCCCATTTTTGGATTGTCTTTGGGTGGACGCCGAGTATTTCACTCGCTTGCTTCACCGTGTAGAGCTTCTCTTTCACTACCATACACTCACATTTATTCACGAAAATATTTAAAGCTTTCGATTAAAAAGAACTGTTAAGCAAGACAACCAAAGGAAATATAAAAGAGTATCGACAAACTAAGAGAGGGGAGGTAAATTGATCAGGGCTTTTGTAAACGGAAAAATATACGTCTCTTTTAAGCCAATAAAAATTGTAGAAGCGATTGTGGTAGCCAACGAAAAGATTATTTACGCAGGAGAGAGCGAGAAAGCCCAAAAATTGCCAAAGAGCTTGGAGGAGAAGTAGTAGATTTGGGCGGAAAAACTGTTCTGCCGGGCTTTATTGATTCACACATGCATCTAAACTCCCTTGGGCAGTCTTTGAAAATGCTTAATTTAAAGGGAACAAAAAGCATAGAGGAACTAAAGACGAAGCTCAAAGGATACGCAGAAAAAACAAGCACAAGCTGGATTCTTGGCTTTGGATGGGATCAGGAAGAACTCGGAAGATATCCTACGAGAGAAGATTTAGATGAAGTTGTTAATGACAAACCGGTGCTTTTGTATAGAACCTGCTTCCATGCGGCTGTACTGAACACAAAAGCTATAGAAATTGTAGGTTTGGAAAAGGATGAAGACGCAGACCCTGAAACCGGGATAATAAGAGAAAACGCCCTAGAAAAGGTGAGAGAGGTTATCAACAAAACTTTAACCCTCGACGACTACAAACACTTTATCGAAGAAGGGGCCAAGTTCGTTCTTTCTCAAGGCGTCACGGCTGTTGGCTTTGTGAGTGTAAATGAGAAAAGCCTCAGGGCTCTCGTAGAGTTAGACAGCGAAGGAAGGCTTCCCATTAGAGTTTTTGTGTATCTGAACCCCTCCCTTCTCAAGGAGTTAAAGGGCTTGGGGCTTACTAAAAAGGTTGGAAGTAATAAGGTAAAGATCATGGGAATAAAAGTTCTTGCAGATGGGAGCCTCGGAGCTAGAACGGCATGGCTTTCTAAGCCCTATGCAGACGCTTCAACAACTGGACACCCTAACATAAGCAAGGAAGAGCTTGAAGAGATAGTGAGAGAAGCCCACCAGCTGAATCTCCAGATGGCAGTCCATGCAATAGGCGATAAAACCACTGATATGGTCTTAGACGTTTATGAAAAGTTCAGAGGAGAGAGAAACCGTATAGAACACGCATCAATTTTGAGGGAAGATCAAATAAAGAGGATGAAAGAGCTTGGGGTTGTTGCCTCGGTTCAGCCGAGGTTCGTAATAAGCGACTGGTGGGCAGTGAAAAGGGTCGGAAAAGAGAGGGCAAAGTGGATTTACCCCTTCAAGAGCATGCTTGAGCAAATCGTGATAGGCTTTGGAACTGATGCACCAATAGAGCCCGTAAATCCATGGGAAACAATCTACGCTGCAGTCACCAGAGGAAAATTTGAGAATGTTGAAGCCTATCACTATACAAAAGATGAGCGCCTATCCCTAGAGGGAAGCCTCCACAGCTACACATATGGCTCAGCTTACATAATGCATGCCGAAAATGAGCTTGGAAGCCTCGAAGAGGGCAAATTCGGAGACTTCATTGTAGTAGACAGAGATCCGTTTGAAGTTGAAGAGAAAGGGTTGGAGAACATAAAGGTTCTCGGGGTCTACGTAGGAGGTTCAAAGTATTATTAACTCCCTTTCGGCGTTTGTAAGCCTCTTTCCTTTTTTCTTCACAACCACATCGTCTTCTATTCTCACGCCTCCGATATCGGGGATGTAAATGCCCGGCTCAATGGTAAACATGACCTCCTCCCCGCCCTAAAGGACGGGGTTTCCGTCAAAGAAACCCCTACCCTAAAGGCAGAGAGGTTTGAGGGGCTTCATTAAAGCCCCAACTAAAGCGGGCTTTCAACCCCTCTGGGGTGGCCACACCCCAATTACCCCTACCTCCCGACAAACCCGAGAGGCTCGGGGTTATCGTTTTGGCAACCTTCTTTAAAATATTAAACGCTCCAACGAGGTCAGCATTCATTACAACGCCCTCCCTATGGCACTTAAACAATCTTCCGAGTCTCATCATAGGTTATTTCCAATCTTCCTTGCTTGCCTTTGAGGTAGATTCTCCCCTTGAACTGGATTCTAAGCTTTCCAAACTTCCCAAGTCTTCTAAGCTCCAAAACGTTTCCATCAATCTTATACTGGTCGTTCCTTAGGAGGATTACGAAGAGCTTTTTGCCATTCCTTTCCCTTATGAACGCTGGTGGTTTTGGTTTTAACCAACTGGGTAATTCGCCAGACTTTTTCTTCTTCGAAAGGGTGAAGAAACTCCTCCAGCTTTCAGAGTTCTTTCTGGAAATCTGCTGGACTGTTGAGCCACCTATCCAGTCTTTGAAATTGTGATAGGCTTCTTTTTCTGTTCCAGCGAAGTCTATTTTTCCGAAAGCTCTAAATTGCTTTAGCCTTTCATAGTTTATTTTATTCCATACGATAGCGGTAGCTTGGGCCAATTCGAAGAGTGCTTTCTCTTGCTCTTTCGAGGGTTGTAGTTTTACTGTTATTGTCCGCTTCATCTTAAGATATGGTATGATTTTTAGGCTTTAAAATAGTTTTTGCTTTCCTGATTTAGAGCTAAGTTTTAGAACTCTTTACCCCGCCCTAAAGGGACAGGCTTGAGTTAAAGAGAAAGTCAAGTATCACGAAGTCTCCGGGTCTTATTTTTCTGTTACCTGGCGTATGGTGAGGATTTGCAGCGTTTTCGCCAGATGCCACTATAGGAGAGAAAGAGACACCGTCTGCCAGTTCTCTAATGAGAAACTCAATTTCCAGTGCAACCTGCTTTTCACCCTTCCCGATCAATTCCCTGCTTATTATTTCGTAGAAAACTTTATCTGCAATTTCAGCGGCTTTCTTCATCAGGCTTAGTTCCTTTTCGTCTTTGCGCATTCTTAGTTCTCTTGTAATACCACTCAGCGGATAGAGAGTGCAGTCCTCCAAAAGTCGCTCAATGTGGATTAGAAAGCTCGCCCTCATTGTATCTTCCACCAGGATCTTACCGCCCTTCAAATTCAGAGAAGCTAACACCCTTTCAAGGATTTCATAGGGGTTCTCTTCATCGCTCCAGAATACTGAATTTTCCCATTCAACCTCGTTTTCGTAGAGCTTGGGCGCTATTAGAACGCTTTCTCCTTCTTTATTGACTACAAGGAGAAAAAGCCTTTCTTCAGTTGCTTGAGGAGCCATTCCAGTCAGGTAATAGAGGTTGCTACTGGGAGTTATTAATGCACCATCATAATCATCTTCCCGAAGAAACTCCAAGAATTTCTTCATCCTGTCCACATATACCACCATGAAGAAACTCGCGGGCAAAATTTATAAGGCCTCTCCCAAAGTTTTCTTGGGTTGCCCCGGTGGCCTAGTCTGGATAGGGCGCGAGGCTGCGGACCTCGAGGTCCGGGGTTCAAATCCCCGCCGGGGCGCCACATCTTATTCTCATATTCCACAATAATAAAAACGACCAAAAATTTTTAAATAACGCCTAGTAATTAAAATACAGAGCGTTTCTCATACGCCGCATTTCCCCACTCCGAAACAAAGTAGTATTCTGGAGGTGGTAGAGATGATAGAGGACGCGTTGATGCTCTATCTGCTCAGCAATGCAGGAACCAACCAAAAGAAGAAAAAGAAAAGAAAGCTCCTGGTTCTTTGATCCTTCCGAATTTCGAAAAGCTTAAATACTCCTTTTTAGTAAAATAAAGTTAGAAAAATTGGGGGGGTGGTAGGAATGGCATACGTGGCAGTACTGGCGAACATCAACGGAAACTTCCCAGCCCTCATGAAAGCCCTCGGAAAAATTGAGGAACTCAAAGAAGAAGGCTACGAGATTGAAAAATATTACATCCTCGGAAACATAATTGGATTGTTCCCCTATCCAAAGGAAGTTCTTGATGCTCTTGATGACCTGATAAAGACCAACAATGTAAAGATAATCAGGGGAGAATTTGACCAGATAATAGCCATGAGTGATCCCCATGCCGAAGGGCCGGATTATATCGATGAACTTGCAATCGAGCCGTATGTAAAGAAGGCATTAAAATACACCTGGGAAAAGCTTGGCCATGAAGGAAGGGAGTTCATAAGAGATTTGCCTATATACCTAGTTGATAAAATAGGCAAGAACGACATTTTCGGGGTCTACGGAAGCCCATTAAACCCCTTCGAGGGCAAGGTTCTTCCAGAGCAGCCTACCTCATACTATGAAGCCGTCATGAGACCGGTAAAGGACTACGAACTTCTATTAGTAGCATCACCAAAACTCCCGGTCAATGCCATGACAAGGTACGGAAGGGTAGTATGTCCCGGCAGCATTGGATTCCCACCGGGAAAAGAGCACAAAGCAACTTTTGCCATCATAAACGCTGATAACCTGCACACAAAATTCGTAGAAGTTGAATATGACAAGAAGATCATAGAGGACAAAATAAGAGCAGAAGGATTACCAGAGGAGCTCATTAAAATCCTCTATCACGGAAAGGTTTAAACAGCTCGAACACCCTTTTTATTTCTTTTCTGAATATTCCAACGTATGCCACAAAAGCTAATAACAGGAGAGTTTTTGAGAGAAATACAGTGAACTGCAGTAAAAGAGCTACAGCAAATTGAGTATAAGAAGTGAGCGAAACTCCCAGCTTCTTGTTTGCCACAACTAATGTGCCAGTTAGTATCGTTAGATATCCCAGAAAGAGCCCGAAAACAGCCCCATATTCTCCAAAAGGGCTTATCGAGAATATCCAAGCAGCGAGAGAAACCACAGCGCCCAGGAGTGAAATTATGGTCCCTTCTTTTACATATTTTGTCGAGTTCAGCGCCACTATGCTGGGGGTTGTACGCTATATACGTTTCTACCGCCATGAGAGTTAGGTAGAACTCTCTACCCAGATTAAACCCAAAGAGTAGCGATAAAATTTCTCTTCCGACAAGCATAAGGATAAAAACCGCCAAAGCCACTATAAAGGACAGCAGCTTCGTGGAGTCTTCAGCAAGTCTCTTCACGTATTCCATCTCATTTTTCCCATATTTGTAAGAGTATAAGGGCATTATCGCAGATTGAAGCACCTGAGGCAGGTAAGTCAACAAAAATGCCGCCGAAAGAGAAGCCGAAACAATGCCTGCAGCTTCGGGAGAAGCAAGCTTCTCGGTTAGGAAGTATGGGGCTTGAATAAGAAAAACCCCCGAAACTGTCCCAAGAAATGCAAAGCTGGAATACCTCAAAAGAGGTTTAAGGGTCTCCAAGGAGGGTTTTCCAAACAGCCTCTCCCTAAAAAGGTACAAAAATCCAAAAATGGCCACGCCAGAAAGAAGGCCAATGTAGGGGAGGTAGTAATTTTCCGACAAAAATCCTCCAATAAATAGCACAAACGCTCCAATCATTGTATAAGCGTAAACCTCACCTTTGTGAAGGCCATAGATAAAGCTGCGAAACGTCAGCTGGAGAGCCCTCAAGACTGCCAGGATGGCCAGATAAAAGTTAAAAGGAACTAAAACCAAGCCAGCTAAAGGGAAAGAAAATCCCAAAGTTGCTATGGACTTTATTTTTTCCATTTCTCCCCTCCCTAGAAACTCGGAGGCATACTTCCCCAGAGCAACTGCAAAAAAGCTTAGGGGAACTGCCAGTAAAAATGCCTGTGATATAAGTGAATTTACTTTTCCCAAAACTTCGACACCGAATCTTCTTGAGATAACTATGCTGTAAATAAGCCTGCTGAGGCCAAAGAGAGCAAGGGCAACTATACTCGCTATTGAATGCCGAAGCATAACTTTTCTCTCATAACTCATAAGAGAAAATAAATAAAGCAGAATTTAACCTTTGCGGAAGCCCAAATAAAAGCCCGCAACAAATGCCCCTGTTCCGGGTAAAATCCCCACTACTTTATCAGCCAAGCTTAAGGTTGATGTAGTTGCACTTTCCGCAAAGTTAAAGAGGGCATCGGTGTTTATTGTTATAACTCCTTTTTGCTGGAGCCAGAAAAGGCTTAAAATGTATGCACCTATCAAAGTGAGTACTATTTTTATGAACTTTTTAAGCGCATAACCTGTGATAAACCCAACAGCAGCCCCTATACCCATATCACCCATTATTCCGCCAAAGTCGAAGTTCATAGTGACTCACCATTTGTCTTTAGGTTTCTGCAATTAAAACCCTTTTGCTTTTGGATTTTACAGTGGCAAAATGTTTAAATTGTATAAAAACTATCTTATATAAGCATAAATGTTTTAAGAGCAAATAATATGTGTCATTGAGGGTGATACATATGGCAACACCTATGGAAAGACTCAAAGAGAAGATGACAAAAGAAGTTATGTGGATCTACATACTGAGACTGCTAAAAGAAAGGCCTATGTACGCATATGAGCTCAAAAATGAGATAAGGGAGAGATTTGGATTTGAACCCGCCACCGTGAGCAGTTATGTAGTGCTTTACAAGCTCGAACACGAAGGCTACGTCACTTCAGAATGGCACGAAAGCGAAACCGGAAAACCCTCAAGGAAATACTACAAGCTTACAGAAAAAGGAGAGAAACTCCTTGAAGATGGAATAAAATTTATAGAAGAAACATTAAACAAGCTTAAGTAGCTCTAACGTCCTGCTCCTCCTCTTGGTTCTTTAGCTTTTGGCCTTAGTCCCTTGTATCCGCACTTCCTGCACTTCTCTGCTTTCCATGGGTTAGTAGCACCGCATCTCATACATATGTACTTCCTAAATATTCTTGCCTCAGCTTCAGGAAACCTCGCCATTTTAATCCCTCCATGATCTTGACTGTGTTCACTTACAAGCATTTCTTTTTAAGCTTTACCTTTTTTGAATTACCGAAAGCTTTTTATTCGAACTTTGCTCTTTCACTTATGAGCGGGGGTGCCCGAGCCTGGCCAAAGGGGCCGGACTTAAGATCCGGTGCCGTAGGGCTACGCGGGTTCGAATCCCGTCCCCCGCACCACTTTTGTAAAATCATACTCCCTTCTGAGAAACTTGTCTTGAAAAATAGATTCTTCCAACAAAAATTAAATAAGAAATCAAAGCTTCCTCAAACTTGGAAACCAGTATTTTTTACCCTTCTTCTCTTTCTCTTCGTCCCATTCGTGTAAGATTTTGACAGCTTCACTAGCAACCAATGCTGCTTCTTTTTCACCGGCTTTTCCAAACTCATTGGTTATTCTGTTCGCAAAAACCGCACAAACACAGCCTGCCCTAAGACCATAAATGTTTGCAAGGGTGTAGAGTGTAGCCGCTTCCATCTCAAAGTTCGTGACTTTGGCTTGTCTCAGGTCATCTATGAGGTGCTTTGCAAAGCTCGGGAAGTAGCCGTTCAATCCAGGCCTTGCTTGGCCCACATAAAAGCTGTCAGTAGAGGCTGTAATTCCAACGTGGTACCTAACTCCCAATGTTTCCGCAGCTTCGATTAAGGCTAAGGTAACCTCAATATCAGCGCTTGCTGGGTATTCAACTCTAACATACTGCTTCGACGTCCCTTCAAGTCTAACAGCTGCTTTCGCTATTATCAAATCACCAATCTCTATCCCGGGCTGGATTGCTCCCGTCGAGCCTACCCTAATGAAAGTGTCAGCACCTATTGCTGCTAATTCCTCTATTGCTATTGCCGTTGAAGGCCCTCCTATTCCCGTTGAGGTTACGCTTATGGGAACACCTTTATACTTACCCGTGTGGGTTCTGTACTCCCTGTGGAATGCTATTTCCTTTGCTTCATCCCACAGAGAGCTTATCTTGGGCACCCTCTCAGGATCACCTGGGAGGAGAACGTAGCGAGCAACATCACCGGGCTTACAGGCTATGTGGTATTGGTACCCCTCTTCCGTTTGAGGCCTATCAGCGGGCATAAACTTTTTCATTTCCCTCACCCCTACATGAATTTTGGAAAAGGGATATATAAATGAAATCCCTACTGCAAAAGGTGAGAAGATGCTAAAGTGTCTAAGATGCGGAAGGACTTACGAAGGATTTAAAATTATGTGCGAATGTGGAGGGGTTCTTGAATACATCGGGGAAAGAGAAGGTAGTTTTAAGGGGTTGCTGAGAGAAGAATTCCTAGACGTAAGGAGGTACCTCAGTTTCTTACCTCTAAAAGAGGAGTTTTTGCCAAAGTTGACGCTCCCAATAACTCCAATACTTGGGAGAAAAATCGAAGGGGTCAACGTTTTCTTCAAGCTTGAATACCTAATGCCCAGCGGCTCCTTCAAGGACAGGGGCACTTACGTAACCCTCGCAAAGCTGAAGGAAGAAGGTATAAGAGAGGTAACACTTGACTCTTCAGGAAATGCAGCGTTAAGCTTGGCGCTCTTCGCAAAAAGTGAAGGGATACATGCCCATATCTTCATTCCAAAACACACAAGTGAAGGAAAAAAGAGACTTCTAAAACTATTAGAGGCAGAGGTTCATGAGGTTGAGGGATCACGAATGGAAGTGCATGAAAGGGCAAGAAGCTTTCGGGAGGGAATTTACATATCGCACTGGTACAACCCCTATTTCATCGAAGGTACAAAAACAACAGCTTATGAGGTTTATGAGCAGATAGGAAATGTGGACTACGCGTTAGTACCCACCGGAAGTGGGACTCTATTTTTGGGTCTCTATAAGGGATTTAAAGATTTGGAGGCACTTGAAGGAGCAAGAATTCCAAGAATGATCGCCGTCCAAGGAAGAGGATATGAAAGCCTATGCAAGAGAAGTAAAGAAAAAAGCAGACTTGCAGAAGGGATAGCTATTCCAGAACCCCCCAGAAGGGAACAGATGCTCAAAGCCCTAAAAGAGAGCAATGGAGCATGTGTTTCTGTGGGAGATGAAGAGATAGCAGAGGCTATAAAAGAGCTTATTTCTATGGGCCTTTTAGTCGAACCAACGTCAGCAACAGCCTATGCTGCATTTAAGTTCCTATTAGAAGAGGGTTATTTTGAAAAAGGCACAAAAGTGCTCATTCCCCTTACCGGTTCTGGGCTGAAAAGCGTTTAATGGAGCCGGGAGGGGGATTCGAACCCCCGTAAAGCGGATCTGCAGTCCGCCGCCTCACCTCTAGGCTATCCCGGCATTTTACCCGAAGAAGATATTTTGGCGCCGCGGCGGGGATTTGAACCCCGGAGGGACCACGCCCACCGGCTTAGCAGGCCGGCGCCCTACCAGGCTAGGCTACCGCGGCACGTCCAACATTAAGGAGTTTGGGAGGGTATTTAAATCTTTCGCAAAAGGCAACGCCGAGGATAGATATAAATACCTCTGCTCTCTATTTAAAACTGATGGAGCTCTTTAACTCAAAGCTGTGTGCTTTATGCAAAGGGAGGAAACTCCTGTGTGGAAGGCCTACGTGTCCAATTCTCGAACGCTTTAGGGTAGTCAAGAGTGTAGAACATAAGATAAACCGCAGAGAGATTTTTGGCTCATCCCCCCCAAGCATATTTGTTGGCGAATACGGCTATCCCAAAGTCCGTATCGGGCCTCTAGTTCCTCCAATAGAGGGAAACACTTCCCATCTCGACAGTCCTCTAAAATGGGAGAACAAAACAATAAGGGATATCCTCTACTATCGCTCTCTTCTCGTCATGGGGGAGATGAAAGCAGACGTTAACGTGAGAAAAAGCGAAAGAATTCTTGAAGAAGTTCAAGAGCTGGCAATGTCAGTAAAGCCCGTGGACAGCGAGATTCTTCTTAAGAAGAGACCAGTTCTAAAGGTTCTTCCAAGTGAATTTGCTCCCCCAATAGGACCAAAGGCAGAGCTCCTAGACTTTGAGCTCACGGAAAACCCAAAAATACCGAGGAAAACGGATTACGTAGTTAGTGATGAACTAAAAGCCGAACAGGCAATAATGCGACTCTACAACTGGGGCTTTGATGAGTACTACATAATAAGACTCCTCTCTGCAGGGCTTTTGGGCATTAACAGAAAGCTCGTTCCGACAAGGTGGAGCATCACAGCTGTGCAGGATACTATAGGTAAAAAACTAAGGAAAGAAATCCTGCATTATGAGCCCATAAACGAATTTGAGCTCTACTTTTACGAATTCTTGGGGAACAGATATGCTGTGCTTTTGATGCCCGAAACTTACGCCTTTGAACTTTTGGAGGTCTGGCTCAAAGGCTCTTTGTTTGGAAGCGACGAACCCGAAGTAATCCATGACTATGAGGACTTTCGCGGAATTAAGGGGTACGCTGAAGAGACCACAGGAGCGTATTATGCCGCCCGTTTGAGTGTTCTTGAAAGCCTTAGGAAAAGAAGAAGGCAGGCAAGAATAATAGTGTTCAGAGAAGTAACCCCAAAGTACTATGCTCCCGTAGGTGTGTGGCAGATAAGGGTGGGAGTAAAGAAAGCCATGGAGAACCCAATAGGGAGATTTAACACACTTCAGGAAGCCTTCAATGAACTCAGAAAATTCCTTGAGCTGAAGCTTGAGAAATACCTAGAAAAAAGCTGGATTCTGAGGATGAGAAAACAGAGGACACTTGATTACTATCTCAGCTCATCGCCCTAAACTTTTTAACCAACCTTCCGTAGCTCATTCTATGAGAAAAAAACTCATACTCATAAGCATCGACGGCAATGGAGTTTACAATTTAAAACACATGCCGTTCTTAAGTGAGCTAGTGGATGAAGGATTCTTTGAAGTTGTGGATTCAATATTTCCTACACTCACGGATTTGGTTCACACGAGTGTAGTTACTGGAGTTCCTCCGAGAATTCATGGAGTCGTGGAAAACGGCTATTATGATAGAATAGCCGACAGAAAGGTAAACTTCTACGACTACGAAGTTGCTTTTAATCCGCACAAAGTTATAAAGGCAAGAACGGTAGTTGACATCCTAAGGGAAAAAGGAATAAGGAGTGCTTCCGTTAGCGGCTATACAATGCCTCCCTTCAGCGGTACCCATGTTAGAATATTTCCCCCGTTTTTCAGCGACGATAACCTCTATAGAGAACACGGAAGAGACTGGAGAAAAGATCGCTGGGTCTTGAATTCGGCTCTGTATCTATATGAAGAGTGCAAACCGGATTTGCTTCTAGTTCACTTCTGCTCGATTGATGGTATGCAACACGATTATGGGCCCCTGAGCGATGAAGCCATGAAAGCTGTTGAAACTGTGGATACAGCATTAAACGTTTTGTGGGAGAGGCTCAGGGATGAATACGCATTTATAATCTTTGCAGACCATGGACAGGAAAAAGTCCACACGTGGGTAAACCTCAAGGCTTATCTCAAAAAACACGGCATTGAAACACTAAGGGTCTCATCTGGAGGGGGAGTGCACATTTATCTAAAAGACCCAAAAGAAGCAGAGGAGGCTTATTCACTATTAAGGAGGGCTCCTGGTGTAAAGTACGTCTTTTTTAGAGAAGACTTGCCGCACCTAAATATTCCAAACAGCGGAGAAATTATAGTCTCAGCCAAGGAAGGCTACTGGTTCTGCTCTCACAGATTCTGTGATGGAATAAAGGGGTCAAGCTACTGGGTAAAAGGTATGCACGGCTCGATGAATGAGCCAGTGATGAAGGTACCTCTTGTCCTCTGGGGTTTTGAGGATGTGGACACTGAAAATGCCAGCCTTTACGATATTGCACCTACTATCCTGAAATTCTTCGGTGTTGAAAAACTTGGAAATATGGCGGGAAAGAGTTTACTATGATAGCACGAACCTTGTAGATTAAAACCAAGCTCCTTCTAGTATAAACCCAAAAGCGTATATACGTGGAGGTTTGTCTTACCAAAAGCTCCTGGATTGCCGCCCATTTTAACAATAGTCGCGCTTGCTAAGTGGCTTGGAAAAGCTCTATCCCACTGACTTTTCTTTTAAACTTTATAGAGAAAAGCATAAATAACTCAAAAACATAATACTCTCAGGGAATAGGTATGAAAAGAATACTTAAACTGCTGGCACTTCTAATATTATTGTTCGCAATTTGCACATTAGGTGTTAAAGCCTTTTCAGTCGAGAATCTTAGAGGTGAAAAGATAGCAGAGACTGATGAAGTTCATTCCAACTTTTATAATTCAAAAGGCAAGAGAGTTGCAACTTTTTCTCTTATGGAACAAGGCTATTACGCAGAGGATGTATTCTCTTTTCGTATTCATGTATGGCATAGGGAAGGTGGAAAGACCAAAAGCTTAAGACTCGTAATAACTCCAAATGTCAGTGCAGAAGTTTATTTAAAGACTCCAGACGGCTACCCTTGGAATCCTATAAAATTGCAGAGAAGTAAAGAAGATCTAAATTCTGTCGTATTAGAAATCCCTGATCTTGGCTTTCAAGGAGTGGGGAGTACCAGATTAGATTTTGTTGTGATCCCCTTAAAAAGAGCTGATGCAATTTCAATTACTGTAAAAGCTGAATTTGAGCTCTCTGAAGGAATTAAAAGATACAAAGGAGAGACCGTGCTTAACACACAATTGAAAAAGAAATAAAAGAGCTCACCTTGAGGACTGTGCAATCCTCTCGATTTCTTCCTTCTTGCTGTATGCGAAGCTCTTTGTATCCTTGTTTGCTGCTGCAATAATCTCTTCAGCCAATGCCTCGGCATAGCTGATCTTGTTGCGGTAGCACTTTGCTGATGCACCGAGGGCGATGTTTCTCAAGGCAACATCAAGCCTTCTCATTGGAGAGATATCAACTGCGAGGTGGTATCTAACTCCACCGAACATGATGTTTGTGGTGTCCTCCCTCGGGGCGGAGTTTTCGATTGCCTTAACGAGAACCTGGATTGGGTTCTGCTTTGTTCTCTGTTCAATGATCTTGAAAGCCTCTTTTACGACCTCATAAGCCTTCATCTTCTTGCTCATCAATGAGCGGTGCTCTCTTCTCATGAAGTGTCCACCGATCTTGTAGCTTGAAGCACCGCTTCTCATTACCTTGTTTATTAGCCTCTCAACAATATGTACATTTGCCTTACCGAACTGCTTCTTAGCATGCCTTCCGTGGCTGTGGGGAAGAATTCTTGGTTCAAGATTAATGTAAGGTCTGAGGGATGGGTCTTCAACGACTACTTCCTCAACACTCCATCTCCCGAAAACCTTGAGATCCTTTGGGATAAAAAATCTCTCTTCTAGTGGTTTGGCCATGAGCATCACCTTCTTGGCTTTTCTTTTCTACCCTTAACTATCTCTTTAAGGGAAGTTCTGTTAACGATGACAACCTTGTATCTAATTCCTGGAATGTCACCCATAGATCCACCTTTTGGACCGCCAATTCCCTCTATGATGACCTCATCGTGTTCGTCAATGTGCTTGATAGCACCGTCACCGGGGGTGAAAGCGGTAACTACCTTACCGTTCTTGATGAGCTGAACCCTAACCGCTTTTCTCATACCTGAGTTTGGCTGCTTAGCTTCAACTGCAATCTTTTCAAGAACGATTCCTCTCGCCTGTGGTGCACCTTCAAGTGGATCGCTCTTCTCCTTGAGCCTAAGTACCCTTCTCTTGTAGGTTATGTCACTCCACCTAAACTTCTTTCTCTTAAGCTTGAGCTTTCTTCCAGCAAATTCACCGTAAGGAGCCTTCTTTCCAGCCATGATCATCACCTCAAATTACCACAACTTCCTCAATCCCGTGATGCCTCTCCATTAATTCTTTGACGAGGTTTATATTTTGCCCCCCTTTACCTATTGCCCTAGGCTTATCCCTTTGATTCACATCAAGGAGGGCAACTTTTTTTCCATCTTTCTTTTCAGTTATGTGAACTTTTTTAATCCTTACGCCCATTGTTTTATAAATGTTCTTGAGGAATTCTTCCGGATTTTCTGAATGTTCTATGAGCTCAATGTCCTTTCCTAACATCCCTTGTATCCTTTTAACGTTGCTGCCTCTTTTGCCTAATGCCAGACCCATTTCTCCCTTCTTGATGACGAATATTAGGCGATTCCTTGGTGAGTCGATTAAGCAATCGAGCACTGTTGCTCCTGTAAAGCTCTCAAAGAGTGCTATATACTTTATCTGGTCAGTGTTTAGCTTGAGTGGCATGCTCACTTACCTCCGGCCAGTGCAAGTATTTTGCTCTCTCCAGGCTCTACTATTGCCAGTGATGCGATTACAAAGGGCTTACCGAGCATTGTGCCTAACTCAACGCTTGTCCCCTCGAACTCATAAACCGGAATATTGCTGAGCTTTGCATAATAGTTGATGTCATCCTTAAGCTCTTTTGGTGCGTTTTTGGCTATGATAATGAGCTTTGCACCCCCGACCTTGGCAAGCCTAACTGTTTCGTTTGAACCAATGATAACTTTTCCTGTTTCAAGGGCTTTTCTAAGCTCAAATGCTAAATCCATTACCTACACCTCCCTACTCTTCTATGGATTTTTTAATCGGTAACTTCATTGCCAGCCTAACGATTCCCGTTCCAACTGGAACGGGCTGACCGATTAATACGTTTTCGACCACACCGTTGAGGGGATCAACCTCTCCCCTTTCGGCAGCTTGGAGTAAGTGTTGAACGGTAATCTCGAATGCAGCTCTAGCGAGCACACTTGCTTTTGTACCAACCACACCGTGCCTTCCAATAGGTCTCACAATACCATCAAGGGTCATCATATCAGCGACGAGCATGATATGCCTGACATCTACTTCAAGACCCTGCTCCTGCATCGTTCTTGTTATTTCTTCAATAATAGCATTTCTTGCCGCCTCAATGCCAAGTACTTCAGCTATTTCATGGATATTGTTCGTCCTTGTTCTTGTTGGATCAACGCCCGGAACCTTGAGCACCTGTTTGAAGTTTGATCCCTCTGTGTAGATGACGTACTCGTCTCCCTCTTTTCTGATAATTGTTTTTCCCACGCCTGACAGTCCTTTTAGACGATGCTTTTTAACTTTATCGGCGAGTCTTCTTAATGTTGAAACACCCTTAACCTTTTTCATTCTGATTATCAATGTGTTTCCATCAACCTCTATTTCCGCCGACTTGAATGAGCGTTCGAGCTTTGCTTGAATCTTCTCCATTGTTAAACCGCTTTTCTCAAGGCGTTCTGGGTCAACATCAACCACGAATTCCATGTTGAGTATATCAAGCGTCATGCTTCTGGCAAGGCTTTCGAGAGTTGTTCCCTCAATTCTCCTCGCAACCTCACGAGCCTTTTCTGAGTCGTATCTATGCTCCTCGTCGAGATAAACTGTCATAATTGGAGTTGATGGGTTCTTTCTTGCATCAACAATTTCAATGATTCTTGGAAGACCAAGGGTAACGTTAATCTCAGCAACACCTGCATAGTGGAATGTGTTAAGTGTCATCTGTGTGGAGGGCTCTCCAATCGACTGGGCGGTAACAGTTCCTACAGCCTCTCCAGGCTCTATTAGAGCTTTTTCGTATTCGCCCACAACTTCATCAATTATTGCCTCAATTTCTGCCTTCTTCAGCTTGTACTTCTCGTTATAAGTGAGGAGCTTCTCCAAGAGCTCTTCTTTAAGTCTCTCCGGCAGATTGGAGGCTTTACTCTCTACAAGCTTTTTAATAGTTGAGCTTGATACCATAACATCTCACCCCTTTTCCCTGAGCTTTATTAAAGTCCTCATTATCACTCTATCAACGTCTACTGTTTTTCCGCCCCAGCTCTTCATTGGATCTACTCCATCTTCACCGTAGCGGAACTGCACTATAATTCCAGTTGGATCCCTTACCGTTCCATCGTAGTCTACCTTGAGGTCTTGGAGTGCGTTGATCAATCTACGTTGCATGTAACCGCTCTGGGCTGTTCTAACAGCTGTATCAACGAGACCTTCCCTACCACCCATTGCGTGGAAGAAGTACTCTTGTGGAGTCAATCCACTCTTGTAGGAGTTCACAATGAAGCCCTTTGCCCTCGCTCCAAGATCTCCAGGCTTGAAGTGGCTTAACACCCTGTTTCTGTAGCCTCTATAAAGTCTCTTACCTCTAATCGACTGCTGTCCAAGCATAGCGGCCATCTGAGTGATGTTAAGAATTTTACCTCTTGCTCCAGTTTTGGCCATTATAACTGTATGGTTGTTCATACCCAGATACTTTTCGGCCACCTTACCTGCGTTATCTCTCGCTTCAGAAAGTACGGCCATTATCTTGCTCTCAAGGGTCTCTTCGAGGGTTTTACCGGGCAATGGTTCAAGTTCACCGTTCTTGTATGCCTCTATTAGCCTTTGAACCTTGTCCTCTGCCTCCATTATTATCTCTCTAATTCTTGCCTTCGCCTCATCGGGAAGGTCTTCGTCATCTATTCCGGTTGTGAACCCTTTGTGAGTGATGACCCATATCGCAAGCTTTGTAACCTGATCCAAGAACTGCCTAGCCCTCTCGACACCGTACTCTCTAACTATGATGTCGAGGATCTTTCCATCCTCCCTACCGTAGGCCTTTTTGTCTATTGCACCGCTCAACAGTTTTCCGTTGCGGATGTAGACAAAGCCATCTGTGGCAACCTCTCTAATCTCTTCTTCACTGGGCACCAGCTTCTCTTCAATGAGCTTTTCAATGGGCTCACATTGAGATGGATCATCACAAAGCTTGTTGCGGTACCAGATTGTTAGGTCATCCGGCAATAAGAGGGAGAATATAGTCTTTCCACTCCAGTACTCAACGCCGTTTTCTACCTTATCTGGTTTTGGAAGCTCCTTCACATCAACACCTGCAAACATCAACATCTGCTCAACTTCGTATTTTGTGAAATACGCTCCTTCCCTAGTCAGCAGATAGCCACCGGATATGTGATCTTGAATTCCACCTATTATTGGCCCTCCGTATCTTGGGGAGAGAATGTGATTTTGTACTTCCATAAGGATCTTAGCCTCAGCCTGTGCCTCTTCAGTTTGTGGGACGTGGAGGTTCATCTCGTCTCCATCGAAATCAGCGTTATATGGAGGACAGACTGCCAAGTTAAGCCTAAATGTCTTGTAGGGCATAACCCTAACCCTGTGGGCCATAATGCTCATTCTGTGAAGGGATGGCTGTCTGTTGAAGAGAACTATGTCTCCATCGAGAAGGTGTCTCTCAACTGTCCATCCAATATCAAGCATGTTGGCTATTGTTCCCCTATTGCTTTCCATAAGGCGGATTCTTCTTCCCTGTGGGTCTATTACATAGTTGGCTCCCGGATACTTCTCCGGACCATTGAGGATCATCTTTCTAAGCTTTTCAATGTTGAACTCGGTTACCTTTTCTGGGACTGTGAGCTCCATCGCAACGACCAGCGGAACACCAACTTCGTTTATACTTATCATTGGGTCTGGGCTGATAACAGTTCTTGCAGAGAAGTTAACACGCTTACCGCTAAGGTTCTTCCTGAATCTTCCCTCTTTACCCTTAAGTCTTTGAGCGAGCGTCTTGAGTGGTCTTCCGCTCTTGTGCTTTGCAGGTGGAATTCCGGAAGTTTCATTGTCAAAGTATGTGGTCACGTGATATTGAAGGAGATCCCATAGGTCTTCGATAATGAGCTGCGGAGCTCCAGCTTCTATGTTTTGTTTCAAACGAGCGTTAATTCTTATTATGTCAACAAGCTTGTGAGTTAAGTCGTCTTCAGCCCTTATACCGCTTTCAAGCGTAATTGAGGGCCTTACCGTAACCGGGGGAACTGGCAAAACTGTCAAAACCATCCATTCCGGTCTTGATTTCTCGGGATCAAGACCAAGAAGAGGTAAATCCTTATCCGGAATCTTTTCCAGTCTGTCTCTAATTTCACTTGGCATCATTCTATGCTTATACTCATTTCCTTCCTCGTCTCTTCTTATCTCCCAGTATATTGTGGGTCTTTCGAACTTTATCTGGTATTGGGGAGCACCACAGTGTGGGCAGACCATTCTTTCCCTTGCCTTCTTGTATATCTCAGTCACCAGGGCATCTATCTCGCTCTTCCTAGCTTCATTTACACTGAACTTTGTCATATATTCCTCTATTTCTTCATCGGTTAGCCTAATTCTTCCGCATTCCCTACAAGTACTTTCAAGGATTCTGTATATCGTCTTTGCAAACCCTACGTGAATGACGGGCCTCGCGAGTTCTATATGTCCAAAATGTCCAGGACATTCTTTGTAATTTGCTCCACAGGTCTCACATCTGAGGTTTGGGTCTATAACACCAAGCCTTCTATCCATTAGTCCACCGTCAATTGGATAACCGTCCTCTGAGTATGTATCTGGCACAGTTATCTCAGCAGCGCTCATCTTCCTAATCTCTTGAGGAGACAATATACCAAATTCAATGCTTCCGATAACCTTTTTCATTGAGTGCATAGCTCTACACCCTCTCCTTGAGTTTTAATGATGGTCTAATAACCATTGCCTTTATCTCATCCAACAACAACTTGAAGGCATAGCTTATCTCTACCTTGCTTATCTTCTCCTCTTCTCCACAGACTGGACAGTAAACCTTATCCCTACGCTTGTCCTCGACTGCCAAATGTCCACAGCTCTCACATACCCAGACCTCTGTTTTATCGCTCTCCTCCAGTAATCTCTCCACTAGGAGCATCGATGCACCGTGTCCAATGAGAACGTCACGCTCCATTTCACCGAATCTGAGACCACCCTCTCTTGCTCTACCCTCTGTTGGCTGCTTGGTGAGAACCTGCACCGGACCTCTTGAACGTGCGTGCAGCTTATCTGCTACCATGTGGTGGAGTCTCTGGTAGTATATAACACCAACAAATATATCCGCCTCAAGCTTTCTTCCGGTGATTCCATCGTACATGACTTCTCTTCCATTGTGCCTAAAGCCAAGCTCCTCAAGTTCTTTTCTAAGCTTCTCTTCCGGCTCTCCAATGAAAGCTGTTCCGTCTATTCTTCTTCCTTTTAGTGAAGCAACTTTTCCGCCTATTGCCTCGATAAGCTGTCCGACAGTCATACGGCTTGGGATACCGTGTGGGTTAACTATTAAATCTGGAACTATTCCGCTCTCTGTCCATGGCATGTCCTCTTGAGGCACTATAAGCCCGATAACACCCTTCTGTCCGTGCCTTGAAGCAAATTTGTCACCAAATTCTGGAATTCTGAGGTCTCTAACCGTTACTTTAACAAGTTTTGTTCCATCTCCTGTTTCGGTTAATATGACCTTATCGACTATTCCTTTCTCCCCAGGTCTCATAGTTATGCTAGTTTCTCTCCTTCCCTGGAGTATGCCAGCACCTAAGCCAGCCTGCTCTTCAAGGAACCTCGGTGGAGAAGTTCTCGCAACCAGAACGTCCTTCCCTTCCACCTTTGATTCTGGGAATATTATACCATCTTCGTCAAGGTGTCTATAGTATTTTTCACCAAGGAATCCTCTAACAGTTGGATCTGGAATTTCGAACTTATCGGTCTGCCCACCCATGTATTTCTTTTCTTCAGCCTCATAAGTTCTAAAGAACGTTGATCTTGCTAATCCCCTCTCAATGGAGGCTTTGTTCATGATAACTGCGTCTTCCATGTTATATCCACCATAACTGAGAACTGCAACTACAAAGTTTTGACCTGCTGGTCTCTGCTCAAAACCTACTGCCTCCATAATCCTCGAATTGACGAGAGGAATTTGCGGATAGTGCATTAAGTGACCCCTTGTGTCCACCCTTATTCTAAAGTTTGCCCAGCCCAAACCAAGGCTCTGCTTGGCCATACCTGCCCCATAGGTGTTTCTTGGAGCGGCGTTGTGCTCTGGATAGGGAACGAGCGATGCTGGCAATCCAAGTATTGCAGCTGGCATTATCTCAAGGTGGGTGTGTTCTTTAGTAACTTCCCATGGCCAAGTTGCCACGTAGGCATTTTCCTCTTCCTCAGCATCAAGATACTCAATAACCCCCATCCTCACAAGATCGCTCCATTTGAGAGTTCCTTTCTTTATTGCTTCAACATGCTCTCTTGTAAGCTTTGGAATGCCGTCTTCAACAATGATGAGAGGTCTCCTGACTCTACCATCATCGCTGTTAATGTATACTTCCCTAACGTCTTCATAATAAGCAACGTTTATCACATCGCTAATTCTTCCAGCCCTTCTGTCGCTTTTTATCTTGTTTACCAAAGAAATACCATCTTTGTACGTCCCAATGAGAACCCCATTTAGATATATCCTCCAGTCCTCTGGCTCCGGTCTCTTCTCCTCAATGTGCACTATGCCAAGGCTTTCCAGATACTCCAAAACTTCCTCCTCTGGGATCGCGGTTGTTATTTGAGACATTAATGCAAGATTCTTAACCAGACCACAGTTGGGACCTTCAGGGGTTTCCGTTGGACAGATTCTTCCCCAGTGGGTACCGTGAAGGTCTCTCGCTTCAAAGTGGGGCTGCTCTCTGCTTAATGGAGAAGTAACCCTTCTCAAATGAGAAAGAGTCGACATAAAGTTAGTTCTATCCAAGAGCTGACTGACACCGGTTCTTCCTCCAGGCCAAGCTCCAGTTGCCAAAGCGTGTTCAATTCTCTCCGTTAGTACATCCGGTCTCACGGAATTTCTCACAAACCTCTGAATATCTTGGAAGGTGTATTTCTCACCCTTTCTCTGGTAGGTTTTGGTGAGCTGATACTGCATATCCTTAACAAGCTGACCAAAGGCAACTCTAAAGAGATCTCTTAAGAGATCTCCAGCAAGTTTGAGCCTCTTGTTTGCATAGTGGTCTTTGTCATCTTCCCCTCTAAGCCCAAGGGAAAGTTCGATAACCTTAAGAGCCATCATTCCAAGGTAATAGGCTTTTCTTATTCTGTCTTCTGGAGAAACACCCATATGAGGGAGAAGGTTGTTGTCAATTATCGATTGAGCTCTTCTCAACCTATACTCCTTTGGCTGTCCTGGCATAGCTTTCTTTCCTATGTAATCCAACGCTTCTTCTTGAGTCTGTATATCACTTGCATCCTCTAAATTGTCAAAGAGGACTTGTTGGATCTCAGGGTTGTTGCTCACAGCATCTACGATCTCTTTATCACTCTCAAGTCCAAGGGCCCTCATGACGTAAACGAACTTTATGACACCAGGTACGTTTGGAATAGAAACGTAAAGCAAACCATCTTTTCTTCTTTCCACTGTTATCAAAGCTCTATATCCGTGTCTGTAGGAGAAACACTTCGCTATATATCTGTTCTGTCTTTCATCAATCTCTACAAGTGTTCTGTTCGGTGCTAAATCCTCGATAGAGACGATAACCCTTTCAGAACCATTGATTATGAAATATCCTCCTGGATCCTTGGGATCTTCTCCATGGGCAATTAACTCTTCATCACTTAATCCATAAAGTCTGCATATTTTTGACTTAAGCATTACCGGCAGTTCTCCAATTCTGACCTCAACAGGCTCTTGCTCAATCCCCTTGACAACGGGTATCATTTCCAAGAAAATCGGTGCCGAGTAAGTAAGGTTCCTAATTCTTGCATCCATTGGGTAGAGTGGCTTCCTCTGCCCGTGGGCTTCTTGAAACTCTGGCTCACCAAGCCTTATCCTTCCGAATTTGACCTCGAAGTCTGGGATGTCTGGCTTGACTCCACCGAATTCGTTAACTACTTCTTGCATTCCATGATCAATGAAAGCGTTGTAAGAATCGAGATGCTGTCTTACAAGTCCCTTTTCGTCCCAGTAGCTTTTCATAACTTCCCAAAGATCGTCCGGAGTAACCTCAACAACAGTAGGACCTCTCATTTTCTCACCTCAAAAACTTCAGTCTTCCACAACAATCCTATAATAGTAATAAACCCCCGCAGTAGGGCTTTTCCTCTTTATTTCTATAACATCCCCAGGCTTAGCTCCAAGAGCCTGAACCGCTGGATCGCTTGCTTTGATTTGGGGTAGCTGAGAAAGCTTAATCCTGTACTTCTTAAGCAGCTCTTCTTTTTCTTCTTCGCTGAGGATTCTATGCTCAGGAACTAACACGTGATCAAATATTGTAAAGGTTTTTTTCGCCGTCACAGAGAATTGCCCCCTTTAAAATTTTTAGAAGGTACACCCTCTCACTACCTCCAGCTTTCAATTGGAGTATATAAGCTTTTCGTGAGTTTAGTCTGAAAGAGGGTTTATATTGTTTGCGTAAAGTTTAAGAACTCTTCTGAACGCCTTAACATTCCATCGATGTACTTACGTGATCATTATTATGGTGGGGCCGCCGAGATTTGAACTCGGGTCACGGGCTCCCAAAGCCCGCAGGATAGACCAAGCTACCCCACGGCCCCATTGCAATGGAGCCCCGGGCGGGATTTGAACCCGCGGCCTGCGGATTACAAGTCCGCCGCCCCACCAGGCTAGGCTACCGGGGCACCGAATGAAGAAAGGCTTAAGTTAGTATATAAACTTTTCGCCTAGAACGGGCGTGTTTATAGTAACCTTTATTAGGGTTTTTGCTGAATTCTTTCAGGTGGTTGTCGTGATCCCCAGATGGGATCACAGACTCAAAGACCCTGAAAGCGTGGCATTCATAATCCTCGACGTTTTAGCAGACTTTGAATCAGAAGGAAAGCTGAAGAACCTGCCAAAATCCAAAAAATTTCCAGTAAAAACAATACTGGCAATACTCCTCTTTAAACAATACTACAACCTACCCCTCAGAGACGCCCAGCACTACGGCAGAAAATTCTTCGGAGCAAACATTCACTACTCAACCCTCCACAACTGGGAGAAAAAGCTGAACCTCGAAGAACTGACAAACCACCTCCTGAAAAAACTCCAGAAATTACCCTACGCCAGCACTCAAGCAGACTCAACCATTATCACAAATAAAAAAGGACAGAATAGAAGTTCAGGCAATAACGAGAATCCTGCCGGGTTTACTGTATCCGGTTGCTGTGAAGATCACAACTTCTGAGAACGAGCTGATTGAACTCCTGCCGGAGGGTTCTGGGAATTTTTATGCTGATGGGGCTTATGATTCAAAGAAAGTTCTGAACACTGTGGTGGAAAAGGGTTATCGGCCGATTGTTAAGAAGACTAAGAACCCTCCAGGTGGTTTTGGTAGTAAGAAGAGAGATAGAGTGTTTTCTGAAGAAGAGTACGGGCATAGGAATCCTCATGAGGGGTTCTGGGGTGCGTTTACAACTTGGTTTGGCAGTAGGATCCCCTGTTTTCTGAAAAAGACTACTGTAACCCGAATTTTGCTTGGGGTAATGTGTTATGGTCTGAAAATCCTCCTCAGAGTCAAGTACTGTTTAAATAACAGGAGGTGAAACTAAACACGCCCCGCCTAGAACCACCGTAAGCTTTATAAATTCACTCATACTCCCTATGATTGGGTTTGTGCCGCCGTAGCTTAGTCGGTAGAGCGCCGGACTGTTAATCCGGTGGTCGCCCGTTCAAGTCGGGCCGGCGGCGCCAGTCTTCGTGGGCCCGTAGCTCAGCCTGGTCAGAGCGCGCGGCTCATAACCGCGTGGTCGGGGGTTCAAAGCCCCCCGGGCCCACCACTTCTCTCTCAATAATAAGCCATTCTTCTTTGGACTCCAAATCCAGCAGAAATCCACGAAGGATATTTCCTCTAAGTTCCATCTTTAGTATGCACTTTCGCTTGATTAACAGCTTTTTATGAACCCACTCGGGGAGGATATTTGGTTCTATTGGGACAAAGGTATTCTCGACATAGATTCCTATCAAACGATGGTTCTTGAATAAATAACCGTCAATATCTATCACTTCGTAGTACCCAACCCTACTAAATTCCTCAGCAGGAAGAGATTTTAACTCTGATGCCATGAAAGATCACCAAAAATATGTTAGAAGTCAATAATTTTAGGAACTCGGTGAAACGAAAGTTTCATGAATGATTTCCTTGTATTATCAAGTTTTCAGGAGTATATGCAGTTATTCTCACTCAAGGAACAATTAGAAACATTATTTGGCGGGCCCGCCGGGATTTGAACCCGGGACCTTCGGCTCCGAAGGCCGACGCCCAATCCCCTAGGCCACGGGCCCTCAAAAGAGTTATAATGCATGCATACATAAAAGTTGCGGTGATAAAATGATACTGCCAGACCATAAAATTAGAAAGGAAATATTAATAGAACCATTTAACGAAAAATCTCTCCAACCAGCGGGCTATGATTTAAGGGTCGGAAAAGAGGCCATGGTCAATGGAAACTTTATCGACGTTGAAAAAGAAGGAAAAGTGGTCATACCCCCCAAAGGGCACGCCTTGATACTGACTCTAGAAAGAGTAAAGCTTCCAGATGATGTTATGGGAGACATGAGATTAAGGAGCACTTTTGCAAGAGAAGGCCTCTTGGGGAGTTTTGCATGGGTTGACCCTGGGTGGGATGGGAACCTTACGTTAGCATTGTTCAACAGTTCCGAAGAAGAAGTAGTCCTCCACTACGGAGAAAGGTTTGTGCAGATAGCATTCATAAGACTTGAAGAGCCATCAAGCAACCCCTATAGGGGTAGCTATCAAGGAAGCCAGCATTTAGTTTTATCCAAGAGAAAGTCCAAAAAATAGCTTCTTTTCTTTTATCTTCCACAACAAAAGCCGGTTATAAAACAAATATAAAGAAATGAAGGGAGTTCAGCCGAAGAGAGCTCCAAGTCCAGCGAGAGCCTCTTCTTCCTTCTCCTCTTCTTCCTCTTCCTCTTCTGCTGGAGCTTCCTCTGCAGGAGCCTCAGCAGCTGGGGCTGCAGCTGGAGCAGCTGCAACTGCAACTGGCATTGCAGCCTTTTCTATAACCTCATCGATGTTGACTCCCTCAAGGGCTGCAACGAGAGCCTTTACTCTTGCCTCATCAACCTCTACTCCAGCAGCTTGGAGTACGGCCTTTATGTTCTCTTCGGTTATTTCCTTACCAGCGGCGTGTAACAATAAAGCAGCATATACATACTCCATCTCCTTACACCTCCGAGTTATCTTTATTTTTTGTTATTTGATGCGCATCAACCAAACAAAGCTCCCAATCCAGCGAGAGCTTCCTCTTCTTCCTTCTCCTCTTCTTCCTCCTCTTCCTCAACTTTCTCCTCAGCCTTTTCAGCTGGCTGAGGTTGAGCCGCTATAACTTGTGCTTGTTGGTTTAAAAGTTCTTTGGTCTTCTCATCAAGCAACTCCTCTGGTAGCTCCTGGGCTATGAGCAATGCAACTCTGAATGCCTTGCCAAGTATGTCTCCAGCAGTCTCTTTGGTAATGTATCCCGCTTCCACAGCAACGTTCTTTGCACCAAGGAATGCCTTTTGGATGATTGCCTCGATTGTTTGCTTTGTTGGATATGCTACGTTTACGGACAAGTTGAACGCGTGCATATAAGCCTGTTGAATCATGCTGATGTATTGCTCCTCATCAATTGCAAGGACTTCCGGTGTGTAAACAATGCCATCTTCGTAAGCGGCGAGCAACTTAAGTCCCACTTCAAGAGGTTCAATTCCCAACTGGTTGAGAATGTTAGCAAGCTGAGGAGTTATAATCTCGCCAGCTTTAAGAACTACGGTGTCTTTTTGAATCGAAACTTTACCTTTCTCAATTCTTGCGGGAATTCCTAAAGCCTGCATCTCACCTACGAGAGGTCCTGGCGAGAGAGGTGTTGGTCCTGCAGGAACTACAATGTCTCTTGGAGCTAGAACTCCAGGCTTAGCTGGAGCTGGCTTTTTACTCTCTTCTAAGAATTTGTAAAGCTTAAATGGGTTCATTTCTGTAACAAGGATACCTGCTCCACCCTGGATGTGATCAACAAGCTTTTCAAGGTCTGGACTATTGAGCTCCTGAGCAGCTTTTTTAATTGCAAGCTCGATTAAGGTGTTTCTTGAGACCCTAAGCACGGCTTTGCCCCTAAGGCTTTCTCTCATCTTTGATAAGGGATAAGCTGGAACATCTGCCACGTCTACAAGGGCAACCACTGGGTAGCTCTTGATAAGCTTGGCAAGTTCTTCAACTTCCTTTTTCTTCCACTCAGCAACATGAGCCATTTATATCACCCCTCTATTTTTACAGCTGGGCCCATTGTTGTTTTGACGTATGCTGACTTAACTTGGTTCTCTCCTCTTTCGAGCTTTCCTATTATTGCATTAAGCACTGTTTCAATGTTCTCTGCAAGCTTTTCATCGTCCATGTCCTCTGTGCCAACTGGAGCATGTACTACTGGATTGTTCTTGAGCTGTATCCTTACAGTCTTTTTAAGCCTTTCAACAAATGGTGTAAGATCGGTTACTGTGGGTGGAACTACCACGGGCATCTTGTTTCTTGGACCTAAGTACCTACCAAGGTATCTACCAATCTTTGGCATTAGCGGAGCAGCTGCTATGAAAAAGTCATACTTCTTAGCTATCTTTCTCGCAGCCCTTGGGTTGCTCCCCAATTCCTCCAATTCCTCACCACTAATCACATCAAGCCCGAGCTTTTTAGCCGCCTCGGCAACGGCACCATCAGCGATGACCGCGATTTTTGGCTCCTTCCCGCGACCGTGTGGCAGAACAACCTCAAGCTTAAACCTGTTTTCAGGTTTTTTAAGGTCAATATCCTTGAGGTTTACTGCCACTTCGACGGTCTGTGTGAAGTTACGCGGCTTAGCCCGGGCTTTAGCCTCCTTCACCGCTTCCACGATTTTTTGCCTGTCAAAGGCCATTTTTCTGACCTCCTTCTTTTTTTATTTAAGCCGGAAGGAAAAATCAAAAGTTCGTAAAAGGAGAGATTTTTAAACTTTTCCCTCACTCTGCCTTTGCAAATACTTCATCATAAACTCCTTCGTCTATTTCCTTCTGCACTTCTCTTGGATCTTTACCTTCCACGGTAACTCCCATGCTCAGTGCCGTTCCTATGACTTCTTTGGCAGCAGCTTTTAGATCAGCTGCAAGCATTTGCTGCTTCTTTGCCTTTGCTATCTTGATAACCTGTTCCATTGTTAAATCTCCCACAATGTTTCTTGTTGGCTCGCTTGAGCCTTTCTCAAGGCCAAGCTCCTTCTTTATAAGCTGGCTTACTGGAGGAGTACCAACCTCAATCTCAAATTGTCTCGTCACTGGGTCTACAATGATCTTAACTGGAACCTGCATTCCCGCAAAATCCTTTGTCGCTTCGTTTATCCTATCAACTACTTGCTTAACGTTCAATCCTAGTGGACCAATTGCTGGACCCAATGGAGGACCGGGAGTAGCTTTACCACCTTCAACCAACACTTCAACAATTTGCTTTTTTGCCATTCTCTTCACCCCTCTACTCCTCTGAGCGTTTGCTTATAAGCCTAACGTATTCCCCTCTAACTGTAACGGGGATTGGTACTATAGCTCCGATGAGCTCAACAACAATCTCATCTTTTGCTTCATCAACTCTGACAACCTTAGCCTTTTCTCCCTTAAACGGACCGGCAATAAGCTCGACAATATCTCCAGGTTCAAATCCGCTAACTGCGGGTTTCTCTTCAAGGAAGTGCTCTATCTCGCTAAAGGCTATCTCACCAGGTAGGGTCCCTTTTGCATGCCTGATGCCCCTGATTGCCTCATCCACCGCTGCTTTCTCTGCAGCTTCAACAAAGATGTATCCTCTAACCTTGGAAGGAGCTAAAATTGCCCTAATAGGCAGGTTGTAGGTCTTTGCCTTACTGTAAATGAGCTTGGCAGTGTTCTCTTCCTGTCCAACTGTTACCCTTACTGCAAATATCTTCGACTCCATCTCTATCACCAAGGGAGTTATGCCCCACCTTCTATCAATGCACCAATAATGTGAATAAGCATGCCGATAAGGCCTATTAAAATAATCCCAACGCCCGTTATCTTAGCAGCAAGCTTATACTCCTTCCAACTTGGCTTTTTGGTCACGAGGAAAACTCTCTTCGACTCAGATATGAAGTTTTTAAACTTTTCTGTGTAGCTCTCTGCCATTTTTAACACCCCTCACGACTCTCAGACTTGACTATTCCCCGACTATTTAAAAGTTATGCTTATATCCTCTCAGTTTATTTATAAAGTTAAGGGAGAACAAAAAGCTAGAGGAATTAAAACAAAATTTAAAGCTCGGTTAAGTCGAGCTTAATAACTTTCTTTTCTTCCTCTGGGGAATATGAGATCTCAGATTCTTCAACTACTGCATATGGAGAGCTGACTCCAGTCACAACGACCATTACTCTGATAGCCTTTTCGAGTTCTGGATCAAGCTGTATTCCCCATATCACCTGAGCCTCTGGATCAAGCTTGCTTGTCACGAGTTCAATTATCTGTTGTGCCTCCTCAAGTTTAACATCACTTCCCGCAATGCTTATTAAAGCCCCTTTAGCACCGCTTATGTCGACGTCGAGCAATGGGCTGTTTAATGCCTGTGTTGCTGCTTCCAAAGCCCTCTTTTCACTATCGCTCTCACCAATGCCAATCATTGCAACGCCGCCGTCTTTCATGACCGCCTTCACATCCGCAAAGTCAAGGTTAATTAGACCTGGCTTTGTAATTAGTTCTGTAATGCCCTTAACAGCCTGAACAAGAATTTCATCAGCAACTTTGAATGCCATATGAATTGGCAAATTGGGCGCAACTTCCATAAGCTTGTCGTTCGGAATGACTATAACAGTGTCGCTGTTCTTTCTAAGCCTCTCAAGGCCATATTCAGCGTTTTTAATTCTTCTTATTCCTTCAACAGTAAACGGAAGCGTTACTACAGAAACCGTTAGCGCCCCCATTTTCTTTGCTAGCTCCGCAACTATTGGAGCGGCACCAGTTCCAGTTCCCCCTCCAAGACCGCATGTTATGAAGACCATGTCGGCTCCTTCAAGAGCATCTCTAATATCTCTCTCGCTTTCTTTTGCAGCCTCTTCGCCAACTTTTGGATTGTTTCCAGCACCAAGCCCCCTTGTAAGCTCTTTACCAATAAGTATCTTTTTGTGAGCTTTTATCTTTAAAAGATCCTGAGCATCAGTGTTAACAGCAATTATTTTGGCACCTTGAATTCCAACTTCCATCATTCTATTAACGGTGTTACAGCCCGCACCACCGACACCGATGACATATATCTTTGCCTGCACTTGTTCTAGTATTTTCTTAAGCTCCTCATCAATGTCAGAAGATGGGGCTTGTACTTCAACTGAAGCATTTGTCTCGGCGGAGGTTCTTTCTATCGCGTTTTCAATTAGTTTCAACATCTTTTCACCCTCCCATATCGATAACAGTTCTAAATGTTTTTTCACATTCTCTACATATATAAACCTTAGCCAAATTAGTTCAGCCGATATTTAAATGTGTACTTTTAAAGCTTTAAGCATTTCGCTTCTTTTGTTAGTCTTTGATAAATTCCAAGCCTAGCTCTTCAGCTAAATTCCTTGCAATTTGCTTGGTTTCCCCTTTACTGCCCTTCCAATCAACGTAAATTGCATCAACGTTCCCTGATGTTCTTTCTATGGCTTTAACAAGCATTTCCCTCGATAAGGGATGTGCGTACTTTGCGGCTATATGGGAAAAAGCAATATCCGAAGTCAATGCTTTTTTTGTTTGTTTGGGAGCGTAATGGCCCCCACCAATCCCAATTGCAGTTTTGAATTTGCTTTTTTGATAATTTTCCAACACGTATAAAATCGTCTCTGCAACTATCTCTCCCGCTTCCTCGTTTTTCCATTCCTCTTCGCTGGAGCCAATCTCTATAAAAAGAGAAGGCACTTCAAGCTCACTCGGACCGTGATGTGTTGCCTCGTAGCATACAGTCCAACCCAGAGTATTTAATTCATGCAACTTTAGAAGTGCAAGCTTCATTGCCCTGGGTTCTGCAATAGCTAAGCTTTCATCTTTTCCTCCGTACATAGCCTTTCCCCAGTTTCCAGTTACATGGGTCGTTAAAGCTGGGAGCTTTTGCTGACTTGAATGCCTAGATGCGAAGATTATTATCTCCGGGGTTACGTTAAGCTGCTTTGTTATCGCTCTGTCTAGATTATCATAGTATATCATTTCCCTATTTGTTGTCAGGAGGAGAGCATCTCCCCAACGATAAACCCGATTCTTATCGAATTCCTGCTCTGTCTCTTTGAATCCAAAATGTTCAATCAACTTATGCTTAATGTTCATGGACGCTAAATCAACACTGGTTGTCATTATAACCTTCATCCTTATCCCCTATGAGGCATTGAGTTTTGGCATAAAAACCTTAACGTTCTAGCATCAAAATCATTCAGCTCTACATATGACATAGAAAAAGATGTAGATTCTTTCAAAGATAATCTCTCTCAAATGTGTTGCCTTGATTTAAATAAACATATTTCCAGAAAATTTTCAATCATAGCCCAAAATAATCAAAAACTAATGATTTACGGATAAGTAAAAGTTTACGACCGTAAAGTATATAACGAGACATAAATACAAAACAAATACTGTAATGTATATGAAATTATTTGGATGTACAAAAAAGGAGATGTGAAAAATGAAGTGGAAAGCAATTGGTTTGATATTGGTTCTGGCCCTTGGTTTGATTGTTTCGGGCTGTACACAACAAGGAACACAAACTCAGACAACAACCCAAGCCCAAGAAATAACCATCTATACCGGTGGAACTGGAGGAGTTTACTTCCCCCTTGGTTCCAAGTATGCAGAGATCTTAACTAAAAACGGTGTCCCCGCTAAGGCCGTTACAAGCGGTGCAAGCGTGGCAAACGCAAAGGCAATTGAAGATGGAACCGCCCAAGCGGCAATTCTCCAGAACGACGTAGCTTACTATGCCTACAACGGTCTCTACATGTTCGAAGGGCAAGCAATAAAGAACATTAGAGGAGTTGCCGCCCTTTATCCAGAAACAGTCCAATTTATTGTTAGGGCAGACAGTGATATTAAAACACTTCAAGACTTGGCTGGAAAGAAGGTGGCCATAGGTGCCCCAGGAAGCGGAACTGCTGTTGCTGCAGAACAAGTACTTAGAGCAGCTGGTGTATGGGACAGCATTGAAAAGGTGAACCAAAAGTTCAGCGAGGCTTCACAAAGCCTTAAGCTCGGCCAAGTTGATGCGGCCGTTATAGTCTCCGGAATTCCAACCCCGTCAGTTAACCAAATAGCCGTCCAGACACCGGTTAGAGTCCTTCCAATTCCAGATGACATTCTTAACAAGCTCAAACAACAGGGGTACATATTCTACGTTAGACAGGTCGTTCCAAAGGGAACCTACAATGGTGTTGAAGAGGACACTCCAACCCTAGCCGTTAAAGCAATGCTTGCCGTGAGTGCTGATCTTTCAGAAGACACAGTTTACAAGATGACTAAGATATTGTTCGAAAACGTCGACCAACTTAGGGCAGTTCACCAGAAAGCCCAACTTATAAGCCTAGAAACAGCTCTTGACGGTATGAGCATACCACTTCACCCCGGAGCAATAAAGTACTATGAAGAGAAAGGCCTAAGTGTTCCAGAAGAGCTTAAAGGGTGAATCTTTTGAAGAGGTTTCTTTTTTTGCTTCCTTTTCTTATAATACTTCTTTTTCCCGCAAATGTTCTTATAATAAGCGATGGGACTCACTCGTATGTGAGCCTTCTTGGTGAGAAGGACATAAAGATCGCCTACATCCACAGTGTTCAGAGAAGTGAAATCATAGAAGAGCTCAAAGCCAACAAAACAGGCTTATACGTCACTGGAATGTGGTGGAAGGACTTCGGAGCGGGTCTTCCAGAGGACATCCAATACTCAGAAGATGGATACTATGTCAAAAAAGTCAATATTCTCCTTGGGAAGAGTCTCAGCTTTTGGTTTATTCCCTTGAATCATGCAAAAATTAGCGTGAACGAAGAAGTTATATTGTCTCCAACCAAAGAAACCCTTGTGAATTTTAATGTGAAGAAATGTCCACTTATACTTGTAATAATGAGGAGGTGCTGATATGGAAATCGAAGAAAAATTTGAAAAAGCAGAGGAGATAGTGCTAGAAAAAACAAGAACCCTCCCTCCAAAACTTGAGAACGTGATAAAAATAGCCGCAATCTTAATAGGTATCTACGAGATCCTCTTCATATTTAACTTCAACTATACCCTCTATGATCTCTTCTCAAAAATAGGGATAAGCATTTCTCCATTAAAAATAACCTTCCAGACAAAGCAGGGAGAAGCCTTCGTCCTAGCAATGATCCTTTTGATAACATACCTTCTCTATCCAGTAAAGAAGAAGGAGCAATATCTCAAAAAAGTTCCATGGTATGACTATATCCTAGCAGCACTTGGGGTTGTCTCTTCAATGTATTTGTTCTTTGTGTATCAAAGGTACGCCACATACGCAGAGGTATACATGACCGATGTTGTTTTTGGCGTGATGGCAATAATATTGGTGCTGGAGGCAACAAGAAGAGTGCTTGGGTGGGTTCTTCCGCTTGTTGTAGTTGTGTTTTTGCTTTATGGAATAAACAATATAGGGTTTAACTGGATCAGATTTACCCAGCAGCTGTATTTTGATGAGGGAATCTTCGGAATCCCATTCTTTGTTATGACAATTTATGTCTTTGCTTTTGTGTTTTTTGGAGCATTTTTGCTAAAAATTGGGATAAGCGATTACATAACGGAGTTCATGATATCTCTTTTTGGCTCCCGTCCAGGAGGACCAGCAAAATCTGCAGTTGTCTCAAGTGGATTGATGGGAACCGTAAGCGGATCAAGTGTTGCCAACGTTTTAACTACGGGAACTTTCACTATCCCCCTAATGAAAAAAGCCGGCTATCCCCCCGAAGTTGCCGGAGCCGTCGAGCCTGTTGCCTCCACTGGTGGACAGTTAATGCCCCCTATAATGGGTGCAGCCGCGTTTATTATGGCTGAATTTCTTGGAATTCCCTATAACAAGTTAATCATAGCAGCCGTGCTCCCCGCTTTGGTCTATTATTCGGGCGTTTATCTGTTCATAGACCTAGAGACAAAGAGACTTGGACTAAAAGGAATGCCGAGGGAGAAATTCGCACCTCTTAACTATTTCATTAGAAAGCTCTACATACTACTCCCAATAGCCGTTATTACAGTGGCGTTAGTTTGGGGAATTCCCCCACACATCTCCGCAATTTCTTCCCTGGGCATAGCAATCTGGGTTGCCTGGATATCAAAGGACAACATCAAAGGGCATGAGGGAATTTACGTAGCTTCAGTAATAATAACCACGATCCTTATGTTTACCGGCAGAGAAATAGCATTGCCGGTGACAATAGTCCTTATTTTGCTTGCATTATCCTTAATAGTATTGTCTTTTTCAACCAAACTGCTGGAATTTAACGAAAAGCTGTACATAAGCTTGCTCTTCATTCTGTTTATAGCTCTAACCAAGTACCTGGGAATGAGAAAAGAGCAAATACTGCTGATGAGTGGCGTAATGGGGATAGTTTTCTCGTTAATAGTTGGATATATCTCAAAAAGCGAGGATGGCAAGAAAATGTACTCAGCCACCTACGAATCCATGATCGATGCCGGAAAAACAAGCACAAGTGTAATGCTGGCAGCAGCAAGTGCTGGACTTATCCAAGGGGTACTTACAATGACGGGACTTGTAACAAGCTTGGGGTACAGATTAATCGACTTAACGGCAGGAAATCTTTGGCTTTTACTTGTATTAACTATGATATTCAGCCTAATCTTGGGAATGGGAGTGCCAACAACGGCAAACTATATAATAACATCTCTTGTAGCTGCTCCAGCAATATATAATGCAGTCTTAGGATTACAGCCCTATAGCTCTCCCGTCCCTGGATTTACAACTCCAATAGCCTTGCTAGCGGCACATTTCTTTGTATTCTACTTTGGAATACTTGCCGATGTTACTCCACCAGTGGCTTTGGCATCTTATGCAGGTTCAGCTTTAGCGGGAGGAGATTTCTGGAAGACAGCAATAAATGCAGTGAAATATGCCTTAGCCGGATACATTGGCCCATACATTTATTTCAACCATCCAGAAATGTTCTTAATAACTGTGGAGAAGTGGACAGCAACAACGGCCCTTCAAGTACTTTACGATTTCGGAGCTACACTTTTAGTCATGTATCTCTTGGCGATAGCACTTACCGGCTGGTTCCAGAAAAACCTCAGAAAGGGGATAAGAGTAGTTATTGGAGCAATAGGATTTGCCGCAGCAAGTCTTCATATAGTTCCGGTTGCAATTGGGGTAATAACTGTCGTAGGGCTTAGGCTTTTTGGGAAAAAGCTCATGGGCTGACTTCTTCTTTTGTTTTTTGCAGTTCTTCAATTATTGATTGGGTGAGGTTTTGAATGTTTTGGGCAGCATTTAAGACGGTTCTTCTAATGAGTTGAACTACGACAAAGATTATAATCATGACAATGGCTATCATCATTAGGTACTCTATAGCTGCCTGGGCCTTCCTCTTCATCCTTTCATCCTCCGAGAGCTTGGGCTATCTGCTTAGCAACAAAGCCTGAGGCTATTATAAAGCCAACTGCGACTGCAGAGGTTATTATCACAAACTCAATTATCTTATCCAAAATATACACGAGCACCTTCTTCTCTTTTTCACTGAGTTCCATATGACCACCGCTTTTAAAATATGTATAAAGAACTAATAAATCTTTAGCTAAAGCTAAAGAAAGAAGGGAAGGTTAATAAAGCATGACTTCAAAGCCGAGCTCACTTAGCAAATCAGCAAGCTCTTCACTGTCTACATACGCAAGGAGATGATGATTCCCAAGGGTTCCATCGATGAAATCTTTTGCTTCCATGATTTTGAGTTTCATTTGAGTTCTGCACCTGTGCTCGCTCTTTTCCTGTTCCACAACTTCAACACCTGCCACTACAACTTTTCTACCTCTAATTTTCAGGAGAGATGCTTTTCCTCTGGGAAGGCTTACTGCTACTCCAACCCCCTTTCCGCTCTCAAAGTGAGACCTAAGAATGTAATCGCTTATCAAGGGTGCTGTGCAGTGAGCCAATATTATATGATTTTCTCCATAGTCTGCTATATTGCCCATAAACGCAGGCTTATCAAAGAATTTCCTTATTAACACCATCCCCAACAATGAGTTTAGTTCTCCCTCACATGCAGCAGGAATTCCTTCAGCGTTAAACATTGCCAGAGCTAAACATGGGGTAGCTTTAAGCTTGTTCAGCATCTCAAAGCATCCTATTGCAAATCCATCCAAGTTATAGTCGTCAATTATCTTTCTGAGGGCTACATACATCCTACCTGCTTTCACGAGGTCTTCTCTCTGAGGTTCCTTGATTTCCTTGGCTTTTGCGATTATTTCTTCAATGGCTTTCCATCCTTCAGCTTCCGTTGTCGATTCGTAGTACTCGTAGAACTTCTTCAGGCTTATATGCACGTAAGGAAGCTCAAACTTTTCGTTTATGAGCCATACGGAGGTTCTTCCAATCAATCCTAACCTAAGGTTTAGGAACTTACTCAACATCTCTTTCATGTCATCATAACCAAGAATAGCGGCTTTAAGCTCATCAAAGCTTTTCACTAATGTTGCTGGGATTAACCTGTCCCTAAAATACTCCCTAAGCTCTATTGCCGCAGCAATTGAGTTATTAAATGAATCTCCAAAGAGGATTACTGGTTTTCTATAGTATGCAAACTCCTTGAGAGCATTTTCAGTACCTCCAGTTAGGGGATACAAAACTATAACATCAACGTCCTTGAAGTCGACCTCCTTTGTTTCTGACTTTGAGGATACAAACGCTCCTCCCTCAATTTCAAACTCATTTGCAAGATTCATTAGAAATTCGGAAGCTTTCTTTTCAAAGGCTTTTGGATTTGCCAGTTCGCTAATTCCAAAGGCTACTCCCACTTTCATTTTACAACCTCCAATAAAGGTTGAGAGTACTTAAATTTAAGGTTACCGTTTTAAAGTCAATGAACAATAATAAATTGTGGTGAAAATGATCCGCTTTGTGCTTGACACGAGCATCTTTGTTAATCCAGATATTAGAAATAAGTTTGGGGAAAATCCCACTGATGCCATGAAAAAATTTTTAGAGTACGCAGAGAGGCTTTTTGGTAGGGTTGAATTCTACATGCCTCCGGGTATCTATAAGGAGGTAACTCATTTTGTTGAACTCGAAGAAGTTTCTCCCGATATTGAGCTTTATATAATCAAAAAGCCTCCCAACGTACATGACATTAAAATACCTGCTTTTGTCGTTTATGAACTCATTGACGATATTAGAAGGAGGATAGACAAAGGCCTCAGGGTTGCTGAAAAGGCTGTGAGAGAGAGTGTAATAGACACGCAAAATGTGGACGCAATAATCCAGAGACTTAGGAGAAACTACAGAAGGGCTCTACGAGAGGGAATTGTGGATAGTAAAGAAGATTTTGAGCTTATTCTTCTGGCTAAAGAACTCGATGCAACAATTGTTTCTGCAGATATTGGAATCTTAACATGGGCTCAAAAGATGGGGATTAAGTGGATAGATGCGGCAAGGTTTAAGGAGGTTCTGGATGAACTCGTAGAAAAGATAGGGTGAATAATCCAGAGAACCCTAAATACTCACTCCTCCCAGATGCTCTTCCACTCAAATTCATCTTTTTCCTCTTGGATCTCATCAATCTCTACCTTAGGTTCTTCCTTATGACTCATTAAAGCAAGCCATAAGAATGCAAACGGGCCGGTTAGAATGAGGAGCATGATAAAGACCAGAATCTTCTTTTGTTTTTCGTTCATGAGTTTAGATTAGGTCTTTAGATATATGAAGGTTTTTATAAGGATTGCAAAAAACTCTCCAGGTGAAAAAATGAGCGATCTCATTATTAGAAAAGCCCAAGAGTCAGATTTGAATGAAATCAAAAGCCTCATAATAGAACTCATTGAAACTCTAGAAAGCCAAGAAGGTATAGATGAAAATGCTGTATTTGAGAACTGCAAAAAACTTCTAACGACTCCAAATGCATATTTGCTAGTTGCAGAGTTGAACGGAAAGGTGGTAGGAGCTCTCCATTTAAACATCCGTAGAACAATTCTCCACTCTGCACCTTCTGCACTAATTGATGAACTCGTTGCATCTAAAGAACTTAGGAACCAAGGAATAGGGAGAAAATTGATAAGAGCCGCTATGGAACTTTGCAAAGAGCTGAGACACACCGAGATTGAAGTGAGCACGGAGATTAGCAACCTCAAGGCGAGGGAATTCTACAAAAGCATGGGCTTCGAAGAGGTTGGAATCCTATTAGAAATGGATTTGGATTGAAAAAGAAAAGCTCAAATCTGATCAAGAAGCTTTTTACATTTCTCTTCATATTCCTCTTGGGAAAGAACTCCCATATCGTAAAGCTCTTTAAGCCTTTTAAGTTTTTCTAGAGGATCTTCTTGAGATTTAGGGATTCTAATTCCCCTTTCCATCCGTATGCCTCTACTCACAACTTCCTTTGGCTTGTGAATAGTCTACTCTTCGCTCATCAAATGCTTTTTCCTTTCGATTGAGACTGGTTCAACTGCAATTTCGTTTAATGCATCCCTTATCGATTCTATAGCTTTTCTCGCTTCTTCCTTATCCATCCTCTGCAATCTAATCTCATTACCATCTTCCTTTTTAATCAGAAACTCGGAATACAGCTTGCCCACTTTAACGTACACTTGCTCTAACTTTTCATATGGGATGGCCGTTAGTTCATATCTCCCCAAGATTTTCTCATCGATATACATTATTCTCCTGTCTGTGATAACAAGCCATTTTGGTTTGGCCTCCAGGCTGAACTTCTTTTTTATAGTATACAAGACTTTTCTCATCGGGAGAAAGATTTTCCAAGATTCCCTTTGGAAGCTTTTCTTCCATGCAGCTCACCTCCTTCACTTTTCGCTTAGAAACTATATAACTTCGTTCATTTCAAAAATAAAATAAAAAGGCAGTTACCTTCTTCTCCTCAAAAGCAGGGGAACAAGAGATAATATTGCAAGTAATCCTACACCACATGTTCCCCCGGCTGCACTTGACGTTTGGGTTTGTGTTGATGGAGTGCTTGAAGTTTCTTGGGTAGTTGAGGAAGAAGTTGTAGATGGAGATGGTGAGCTTGATGTGGTCTCAGAAGTAGATGAGGCTGGAGAAGGAGAGCTCGAAGTCGTGGTCTCACTCGGAGTAGAGGTTGTCGTCGTTTCCGTGGGTGTGGGAGCTTGAGCCTCTTTCACCGTAATTGTGAACCTCTTCACATCCTCTCCGCCTTTATCGTCTCTTACAGTCAGCGTTACCGTGTAGTTGCCGGCTTCTGTGAAAACATGAACTGGTTCTGCATCCTCCGATGTCGAGCCATCACCAAAATCCCAGCTCCAGCTTACAATACTTCCATCACTATCATAGGATTTGTCAACAAAGTTTATTTCCTCCCCGGCCTTCGGTTCCTTGGGGAGGAACGTGAAGTCGGCTGTGGGAAGGACGTTCGCCGGAGAAACCGTTATCTGCTTGGAGTAGCTTGCTTTCATACCCCCGTCATCTTCGATTGTGAGTATTACCGTATATGTGCCCGGATCGGAGTAAGTGTGCTTGGGATTTCTTTCCGTTGAAGTCGAGCCATCTCCAAAGTCCCAGCTCCAGCTCACAATGCTTCCATCTTCGTCACTTGAAGAGTCGCTAAAGCTCACATCTTCTCCGGCTTTTGGAAGTTCTGGGGAGTTGGTAAACATGGCCGTTGGTTCTTTGTTCGGGAGAACAGTTACGCTTTGGGTGCATGTATTATTGGCTCCCCATACGCCTTCTACATAGAGACTGACCACATAATCCCCGGGCTCAGAATACCTGTGGGTATAGTTGCTTTGCATCTCCCCGGTGTTCTCGAGTACCGTGCCGTCACCAAAATCAAGGCGCCACTGTTTAACACCCCCGCCTCCCGAAGCGGAAGTCTGGACGAGGGCATCGAATGGCACTTTGCCTTCCTCAGGTTCTACCTGGACGCTACATCCAATGGAGGAGAGTGCTGAGACCAATAACGCAATGCTTGGGTTTAAGTTGAAGAGACTGCTGGGCGGCAGTCCCGATGTGATGGAATTCTGAAGCACGGCGTACTGAAATCCAAGGGGACTTAGTTCTCTTATTGCGTAATAATTCCCCTTGCTTGGCACGTAGAAGTCGAGGACTAAGTGTCCATCCTCACTGTCGAGGTATGCAACAGCGGTTGCATTATACCATTTGTTTTTGTCGGTGATCCTTCCCTTGTACTCTATCTGCAATTCAGTCTCGTTGCTTATCGAGACTTTGTGGGTGGTTATCTTGCTCCTTCCGTAATTCCCCTGGACACTAAGTGTATAGGAGCCAAATAAGGCATTAGTAGATTGCTTAAACCCAGCAGAAACCGAGAGGCTAAAGGTATTCTTCGTCTCGCGCCAGTTGAAGTCACTCATAGAGAACTTTTTGCCACCGGTTACCTTTCCTACCTCAATTGTGTATTTGAAGAGCTCGTTAGAGAGTTCATAGTTGGGCAGCTCCTCTGCCCTGGTTGGATACGAATTTATGTCCCCTATGGTGTGAACGCTCGAGTTGTAGTTACTCAAATGAATGTGGGGCTTTCCCTTTGGAACCGTGACGAGTATGTACTGGTGTTCACCATCTATCACTGCGAGCTCAGGCGGGCTTATGATCGGGAACTCGTAAATATCGTAGTCTGTGCTGACTGTTAAAATGGCATCCGCCATGTCTGCGGTTATTGTGTGCGTGTCACTTATAATGTGACCCTTTCCTCTGGTGGCCTCAAACTTCTGAGAGACCTTGACTCCCAGGTTGAACTCAGCACTTGCCACCCCGGAGCTTATTTTTCCCGAAAGACCAACGGACAGTGCCATGTCGGTGACGGCCTTCACAGACACCTCCATAGTCTGTGTATTCTTTGTCATGTACGTGGCGTAGAAGATGCCTGTTTTGTTTATTACGTCAAAATCCACGGGCGGCGAGTTGATGACGGCTATTACCTTGTTTGTTACGCTCATCGTGCTGTGGATTGGTTCTCCCACCGTGATGGAGTTTCCATCCACATCTCCCACTGCCAGGCCGGCACCATGCTCGAAGTGGGCCTTGAATCCGTCCGGACCGTTGAGTAAACTGCCCCCCATATCGTACACTTTTATCCTGCCGGATTGGGAGGCCCACACTATCTCATCAACGCCGTCCCTGTTGACGTCTCCAACGGCCAATCTGTCGCCCTTGGAGAAACCAATGCGGAAGTAGGAGATTTCCCTCTGTTTGTACTGTCCTCCTTCCTTTTCGAACTTGAATACGTATATGCCCGCTCTCTGTCCGTAGTTGTCGGAGTCTCTGCTCGCGATCACGAGTTCGCCCATGCCGTCGAGGTTTACGTCCCCAACTGCCATTTCATCCCTATTGCTGAAGTCAAAGCTATAGTCCTCCTTTGTGGAGAATCCTCCAAGTGAATTTCCATACATATCGTAGATGGTGATCATGTTTTTGTCGTGATCCGCCCAGAATATCTCCGCCACTCCATCGCCGTCTATGTCCCCCACCGCTATGTTGTCTTCATCGGAGAAGTCTATTCTAAATTTGCTGAGCTCGTTGAAATGCTGGTCATATATCTTTATCCAGTCGTCCCTGTCTGCGAACACTATCTCCTCCTTCCCGTCTCCGTTAACGTCTCCGCATGCAATATCATCACCGGCTTCAACTTCTCCCCCACGCCTGGCAAGTTCGTTCCCATTGCGGTCGAATATATAGATCTTGTCCGAGCTTCTGTCCGCATGTATTATCTCGTCCTTCCCGTCTCCGTTAACGTCTCCAGCCGCTATCTCATCCCACATCTCGTAATCCTTTTTAAAACTGTAGAGAAGATTTCCTGTTTCGTTTTCATAGCTCAATATCTTGTCTCCCCTATCTCCAATGATGATCTCCTCGTCCTTTATGACCCTCCCGCCGAGTCCACTTATGAGGTCTGCGTCTCCTGCATAGACTTTGGGAACAGTTGGGGTGAGTAACCAGGTAGAAAATAAAACTAAAGCCAACAAAACAAGAGTGCCCCCTTTGTGGAAACGCATGTTTTCACACTCCTAGACTTACCAGGGTTTGCAGAATCGCAAACCACGATAAGTCTAAAGTTGAAATATCTTTCATCGTATTTATCTTTTTTCAATATTTTGTTGTCATTATTCAGCAATATTCTAACATTATTTTGATATTTATCCAAACAACACATTTCAATTATGGTCACTTTGTTGTTTTTAGTTAACATCATAAAAGTAATACCAAAAGTATCACAAGAACAATTAAACCACATTTAAATCTATGGCAAGTTAGAAAAACTTATTATTCGTGTCACCATTTTTCCTCTGGTGATCCTATGAACTTTAAAGAAAAACCACTCATCGGGATGGTTCATCTCAAGCCTTTGCCCGGATCATATCTCTACCAAAATGATCTTGACGAAGTCATTAACCATGCACTAAGAGAAGCAAAAAAATTAGAAAGAGCGGGATTTGATGCAGTAATGATTGAGAACTTTAACGATGTACCTTTTCCGAAAACTGTTGAGCCTATAACTGTTGCCTCTATGAGCGTCATCGCAAAAGCAATAAGAGATGAAATCTCCCTCCCACTTGGCATAAATGTCCTAAGAAATGATGCCATAGCGGCTTATTCTATAGCATATGCCACAAAGGCGGATTTTATTAGAGTGAATGTCCTAAGCGGAGTTGCATATACCGACCAGGGAATAATCGAGGGAGAAGCTCATAAACTCGCAAGACTCAGAAAACTCCTCCCTTCAGAGATCAAGATTTTTGCAGACGTTCACGTTAAGCATGCTTACCATTTCGGAGATTTTGAGGAGGCTTTGAGGGATACTGTTGAAAGAGGATTGGCAGATGCCGTGATAATCAGCGGAAAAAGAACGGGCAAGGAAGTAGAAGTGGAGAAGCTAAAACTTGCCAAAGAACTTTCAAGTGTTCCTGTTTTGGTTGGCTCTGGGACAACTTATAAGAATTTACCAAAGCTGTGGAGCTATGCAGATGGGTTTATTGTCGGGACATGGATCAAAGAAAACGGAGACACAAAGAAGAACATCGACCTAGAAAGGGCGAGAAAGCTGGTGGAGCTGGCAGAAAAACTCCGAAAAGGCACATAGATTAAATATCTGCCGAATTATTGGGAGCATCCTTTTATATTCTCCCCAATTTCTCTTTTAAAAGCTCATAGAGTCCCACTTTTGCAAAGTTGGTTAGCAAGTCATTGGGAAATAGCAGAAGATTTTGGATAGTGGAAATTTTTGAGAAAAGCATACAAAAGTTTGGTGCGGTGGCCGGGATTTGAACCCGGGTCACCGGCTTGGAAGAGCGTTAAATCTCAATGAACTGTGGAATCTTCATCAAAAGCCTTTCTCAGAATGGCTCTCTGGTCAAGTGAGCAACTCAACAGCGAAAGACTACTTAAGCGTGCTCAATCGTTTCTTTGGTCGCTATAAGATTAGCTCATTTGAGGATCTCAGAAAGGCATTAAATGCTGAAAACTACAAGAGTAACCTTGCGAAAGCGCTCAGGAATTTCGTTAGGTATCTATATCTGCATGACGTAATCAGCTTTGAGCTTTATGAGAAGTTTAAGGCAATCATCAAGATAAAGAAAGCGGGAGCTTCAAGAACGTTCATAACTGATGAGGAACTGAGGGAAGCATATGGCTATTTCAAGAAACACGGAAGAAGAGAGGAGTTGATTCTTTTCAAGCTCTTGGTTTTCAGCGGGTTAAGGTTGACTCATGTGATTAAGGTTCTCAATGAGTTTGATGGGAAAAAGCTGACAGTTCTCGGAAACATAGCGAAGTATGAGCTTTTTACTCATGAAGGAACTAAGCTTGCTTACTATGCGTACATGCCTAAAGAGCTTGCTGAGGAGCTCTTCAAGTCAGATTACAGCTATGACATGGCTAAGAAGTATTTGAGGTATGGCAGAGTTACGGCGAAGAGCATTCGTAAGTGGTTCGCAACGTTCCTAATCAAGCGGAATGTTCCTCCATCAGTCATTAACTATATTCAAGGCAGGGTTCCGCAAAAGGTTCTTGATGCCTATTATGCTGAATTGGAAAATCTTGCGGATGAGGCTTACTCGAAAGTTGTTGAGGATTTAAAGAAGGTGCTGGAGGGAGGGCCTTGATAACGACTTTGGGCATTATTTTAGGCTCTCTTGAGGTTTTTGTTTTGTTCGGGATGTTTTATTATGGAGTTTGGGGCTTGGTCAAGCTCTCAATTACAAGTTTTAGGAGGTGGCTTAAGAATGGCTCAATCTGTGAAGTTCGTAAGAGGAGTATACATCGATTCTGAAATTGAGAAACGGGCGAAAGCCCTTGCGAAGGTAAAGGGAACAAGTGTTAATCAAGTGTTTAGAGAGGCGGTTCTGAAACTCTACAGGATGGAGCTTGGAAATGTTAAGCCTGAAGAAATCCTTGAGGAGTGATTATTTTTAATTTTTGCTTATACTTTAAGCTTAATTTGTTCTTATTTGCTTATAAATCCTTCTTTCCAAATTTCAAGTAAAATAAGTTGTCTTTCGGGTAAAATAAGCTGTTCTTTGAATCAGCTGAAAAGTTTGGGAGGTTTGGGTAATGAAAAGAAGGGCTCAAGGCGCTTTGGAATACTTGTTTATGATTGCAGCAGCGCTCATCATAATCTTTCTTGCAGTACGTTATTTAACAAGAACAAGCTCGACAGCGACTGATTTGGGCAATTCAACGCTTGAGAACATCACTCAAGAGCTTGAGAATGCCGGATTTTGAGGTTGTTAAAACAGGCTGAGGGAGGTGCTTCGGCTTGAAAATGAAAAGTTGGGTTCAAATTTTGATTTTTGTGCTGATATTAGGCTTTTTCAGTTATGTGGCTTGGGATTCAATAACTAAAGAAGCAGCGTTTTTCGGTGCTTTAGCAGGGCCCACATTGCATTGGGCTTTGACTAACAAGGGCAACAAGAACGTTATTTATATTAAACCCTTGACAGCTGGCTGGAGGGTGCTTATATACGACATCCTCCTGGCAACTTGGATCATTGCGCTTTACCAAAGTGCAGGGAACTTTGATGCTTTTCTTGACAGTTTGATGGCTTTGAGTGAAAAAACTGCCTTGCTGATGGCCCTCGTGGGTGGGATTTTCATTGACTACGGCGTGGAGGGATGAGGATGAGAAAGGCGTTAAGCTTAGTTTTGGGTTTGTTGGTGCTTTTAACGGTGTTCAGTAATACAGTAAAGGCGGAGAATATTTATTTAGAACATTTTGATGGAAGTTTTTCATTTTCAAGAACAAGCGTAGATGCATATCTTTATTATGATCAAATATCCTTTCCCTCACCAATACGAGCTGAGCTAATAGAGTTCTATTTAGTGCAATTTGATGTTCCATCGGAAGGCTGGCAATATATCTATATTGTGGGTGAGGACGGTTACAAATACGGTATACGCACTTGGGCAGGTAGTAGTAATACAATAGAAATACAGAACAGGACTTCAGATCTTAAATCTTACTCAACACTTGCAACGCTTACAGCACCCGCTGAGGGGTCAAAGGTATTGTTCAGGTTGGAGTGGGATAATAATGTAGGTGCTTATATTGCGTCAATATACGTAGAAGAGAATGGATCATTTACACTATTCGACCAAGCGCAGACATCATTAACGACAAAATTAAGCGCAATAGGGTGGGGTATTGGTGGAAATAACAAAGATTTAAACCCCGCTTATTCGGTGAGTAACTCAATATTAACGTATACTTCGGGTGCGGCGTGGCATATAGAGGTGGATTATGTTAAAATTGCTGTAAATGACTATAATGTGTTGTTTAACTTAAAAGATGCATTAACGGGTCAAGGACTAACGGGCGTAACGGTTAAAGAAGGTAACACAACTTTAGGCACTATAAGTGACGGTGAGAGCTTAACACTTAGCAGAGGAACACACAACTTAACTTTTGAAAAAAGCGGTTATTGGAGTGTTACAAAAACGATAGATGTTCAAAGTGATATGAGCGTTAGCATTGAAATGTATCCATCCGACACAGCGTTTAAGTTCTTAAACTTCCCAAGCGACATCCAAGTTTATGAGAACACTATCTACGAGCTAACCTTCACAATAAGCCCAATCACCACAGACGCAACTTATAACACTTATTTGAGCATTTCAGGATTAAACAATCTCCTTGAAGTTAAAAAAGCTGGCCAAGCTATTTCTCCAGAATCGGGTAAATACTACCTCGGCGACATCTCTTCGCCTGTCCAGGTCAGCATCAAGTTCAAGGCGGGCGCGGTCGGCCAGCACGGGTTCACTCTGAGCGTTGAGAGCCACGACGCCATCATGTCAAAGACCTACACGACCACAAAGAGCGTCACATACACCGTCGAGCCGCTCCCGTTTTCGGTTCAGGTGCCGAGTGAGTGGCAGGTCGGCACGAACACTCTGAGGATTTCCGAAAGCTCCGGCCAGAGCTACCTCATCACTGCGGTTCTGAAAGACTCAAGCGGAAACGAGGTCTGGAGCGATTCACACGCCTTCAGCCCCTACGAGGCGTACTCCTTCAGCGTCAATGTGCCCTCCGAGGGTTCATACACCTTAGAGCTGCAATGGAACGGCCAGGTCGCGACCTATGACGTTATCGTGAATCCTGCCATCACGCTCACCACGAAGACTTTGACTGTGCAGAAGGGCGGAGAGGGCACGATTGTCCTCCACTTCAAGAACCCATCGAGCGATGTTCAGTACTACACTATCAAGGTCTCGGGCGGCTTCCTGCCTTCTGAGATCAACCAGAGCATCAGCGTCGGCCCTCTCACTGAAAAAGATGTCTCAATATCCTTCGCCGTGCCCGAGGAGCTGACCTATGACGCCTACGAGCTACAAGTTCAGGTTCTCCAGGGCAACACTACCGTATTCTCCGACAAGGTTGCAGTCAGCATCTCTGACAGCGGAGGATTCACACTCTTCGGCGGCAGCTCAAGTGGGAACACCTGGCTCTGGCTCGGTGTTGGCGGGCTTGGGCTTCTCGCTTTAGTTGGACTTGCCAGGAGGAGGTGAGGTAATGAGGCTCTTCTTTTCTCATTTTGAGAAGCAGAAAGGCGAGGAGGAAAGACTGGAGAAGAAGCCACGGAAGAGGAACAAGATTGGAAAAGCCCTAGCAAGCACGGCCATAATGCTCATGCTCTTAGTCAGCATCTACGCTGAGCCTGTCGCCGCCTGGCCAGGAGAAGGCCTCTTCAACAGTATAAAGGAAAAGGTCGATGATCATGCCACAGCAATTGTTGGAGCGGCGCTAATAGGCGTGGGTGTTGTGGCCACTGCGACAGGTGTGGGCGCTGTAGTTGGAGGTTACGCAATCATTGCTGGAGCGAGTTTGATAGGTATTGACTACCTCGGCCATAAGGCTGACAAATGGTTTGGCTCTTCTGACACAGCAACAATGACAAGCTCAAAAAATGCAACTGAGAGCAATGCTGAGAACGATGATGATAATCCTGACGCGAGCAAGCTTACCGATGACGCAAACCAGGCAGGTTATAAGGCCGTTGCTGAGCTTACCGCGAAGCTCCGCTCTGATTTTATTCAGTACGGATCAAGCAGTTACGGCGGCGACCTTTCGGCAGAGATATGGGGCCCGTCGAGCATCTATGGATTTTCAGCATTTCCAGCACAGGTGAGGTTGACTGCCTCCGAATCACCGATACCCTTCAACGTCGTTCACCTGCTTGATATCACAATTTATGTTATTGACAAAGACGGAAACAAGTACTGGACAAGGACATGGAGTTATAATCTTGGAGAAGCCGTGCTCAATCCCGGTCAGAGCGCAGTATATACTACTGTCCTCAAAGGGCCCGATCCTCTCTTATATCAGATAAAGAACGCTGTGGACACGGGACAAATCAGCAGAGATCTTTACGATAAAATCTGGAACACCAGTACAAGTGAGTTTGAGATTCATGTGCACGTCACTGCAAAGAGGGAGGCCTGGAAAGGCTATCCTAACGCGACTACTGAAAGCGACTGCCAAGCCGTGAACGGGAAGTGGTACAACGGCGAATGCTATGTTTTTGACAAGTACATTGACATTTCCCTCGATGCTGAATCAACGTCAGCTTGGAAGCATGTTACTGGTTCAGCGGACGTTGCGACGATTTCCGATGGAATGTACGGCACTCTTCCAATTAAGTTCCTTCAGACAGATGCCGCTTCCAAATGGGTGATCTATCAGAGCCGCTATGCTGGTGCTCTAAGCAACTTCGTGGTGGTGACTGCAGCGTCTCCGGTTCACGTTCTCAATGCTACCGCCAACTACAAGTTCATAATCGCACCGAACCCTGACTACTTCAATCCTGCTAATCCAACGATCACCGACGACTTCCGCTTCGTAATCCTCAGAGTGCTCAATGGTGGTGGAATTGAACCTGCAGACCAGGTGACCGGGCAACTTGGCGACCTCACAACTACAAAAGAAATGCCTTTGACTGCCCATTACACAGACGCTCCAGGAGTTCTGACGTATCATGCACTCGGGCTGGCTTACGTGAACGTTGTTAGAGATGATGGAACTAAAATACCTGTTTGGCTCGTTGCTGAGCCTCAGATTTCAGTACAGCAGAACGTCATAGTCGCCGTCGCCGACACAGAGGTTCAGAAGTTAATTGCTTCTTTCAAGAACAACGATAGGACTGCGGTTGAGGGAACCATCCAGAGCCTAATACAAGGACTCCAGCAGAAGATCCAAGATGCCGAGGATCTCCTTCAGAAAGCCAAAGGTATGGGGAATGAGCAGGCCGAGAAGTGGGCGCAGGCAGCAATAGATGAGTATAACACTGCAATCGAAGATCTGAAGAAGGCAGGGCAGGCCGATGATTACCAACAGTTCTTGAATATGCTGAACGCGGCGAAGAAACACGAGCAGGCTGGAGATTACTACCGTAACGCGGCGAGGAAGGCTTTGAATGGCGATGAAGAGCAGGCGAAGATTGACGCTCAAAAGGGACAGGAGTACTCCGACCTTGCAAAGGAGTACGAGCCACACTTCAGTCTATCTGCCGCAAAAGCGTTCCTCTCAAAGAAACTCCTCGGAATACCGCTCTGGTTCTGGCTTGTGGTGATTATCGGTTTGATTGTTTTGAGAAAACTGCTTTGAGGTGGTGAAAGGTGGTTAGCGAAAAAAGCCTGAAGTGGGGCCAGTGGGCCTTGAAGACGGCCCTGGCCTCCGGCTTCCTCGGCCTCGTTCTCTGGTATGGGGCCGAAAAGAGCGTAACAATGGGACAGATCAACACGGCACTAGCAAGCATACCACTGGCTTTTGTGGTGCTGATAGAGATCTTCGACAAGATTGTCGACAAAAACGACTTCTACAACAGTCTATACAAGCAGTTTGGAGCGAACAAAAGCCGTGGGAGTGGAATACTGATTAGCCTGCTCTTTGCGGCACTTGGAATGGCAGTTATCCTGTGGGCATTGACTGGAACAATCACGATGAACCTCGGCACCTACGGGCCAGCCAACATAGTCGTCGCTGGACTAATCAGCCTATACATCTTCGCTCCAGAGACGGGAGATGACGAGCTCCTCTTGTGGGCTTGGATTGCAGCCACGATAGCAACGAAGGGCCAGTATCTTGCCCTCCTGCCAGGCTGGAACTTCTCAACCGGCCTTAGCATGCTCGTGAGGACACTTATTCCTGCGCTCTGAGGAGGGAAAAACAATGCTCGGCAGGATTGCAGCAGCTCTCATCGCTTACCTCCTTTGCATTTTCCACTTCAGCGACTCAATGACGACAGTAGGTCAGCTCTTTGGATTAAGCGGCTTTTGGGCCTTGTTCATTCCGAGCACCTTGGTTGGTCTTGCAGTGTACAGAATCAGCGACCTAGACAGGTGGGGCCTTTGGGACGCAGCATCATTCCTCATCATCGGCAGCATTGCACTCCTCGCAATGACCAACGACCCCGAAGCGACCGCCTACGAGCTCGTCAAGGGCGTCGTGAGCTTCAGCGTTGCCGCGATCCTCGGTGCACTCGCCTTGAGGGGAGGTGGGCGCTGATGGATGTGAACAGCATCCTCGACGGGTTCAGGAACACTGCAACAGCTCACCCGTACCTCGGGCTAGCAATACTGCTCTTCCTGATCGGTGCCCTCGTCAGGGGCAAAGCGTCGCTGGTATTCTACCTGCTCGGGTTCATCGCGCTCCTGCAAGAGTTTTCGTTGTTTGATGTGTTTGTCGACTTCCTAAAGACTCTCCCCGACAAAATAAGCGCCCTCATGGGCAGTTTAGGAGGTGTTTGAGAAATGAAGAAAAAGGAAAGGCAGATCGTAACAATCGGATTGGTGTTGCTCTTCGCCGCCATCAGCTGGTGGGCTTACAACAACGATGGCGGCGGGCTAATTGACTTGACTGACAGCCTGAACAACACGACTGAGAAGACAACCTATCAGCTCACCATCAGCGACCTCCTGGCAACCGTTGACCAGGCGACCGGGCACGTGACGATTTCATTCAGCCTGACGAACGAGGAGCACTTCAACATCAGCAACGTTGAAGTCCTCTATGCTCTGAACGTTGCCGACCCGAACAACGCGACCTACATTGCCCTGAACGCCACAGTCGAGAACGGCACTTACAAGGCCGAGATTCCGAGCAAGTTCGGCGACGTGGTTTATTACAAGGTTAAGGTGGTTTACGACGCTGGAAAGACTCTTGAAAGCGATGTGAAGAGCATTACCGTCACCGACACGACTGCTCCAACTCTGAATTCAGTTACTATCGATTACAACAGCACTGCTGGAACCTTCAGCATTGACTTCAACGCGACTGACAACGACGCCATAGCAACCTATTACGTCTATTACGCCGACCTTGGCACCAGCAACACCGTCAGCAACACCACAACATTCACAGCAGTCAACGCGACTACCCTGCCACTCACCATCAGCAACATCACGGAGGGCCACTATTACGCGTTCTACTTCAAGGTTGAAGACCTGAGCGGCAATATTATTGAGCTCTACAACGAGACAAGCCCGTACATCATCCAGGCCAACGCGACCACGACCTGGCCGGTTGTTGTGACTGAGCAGAGTTCGAGCTGAGGTGGGCTGAAATGTACGCCCACCGCTCTTCCCCATCTTTTTCAAAAGTCGTTCTGAGACTCTTCGCGGTGGTTAGCTTAATTTTTTTGGCTTATTTTAGTTATTCGACGTTTGCCGAGCATGATGAGATAAAAGAGCGCCTTTACGAGCTTGGTTATCCAACTGAGGGGTTCATTTTCACAAACGGCACAATACGGTGGGCTGACGGACACCTCACAATAGTTCAGGGAGCTTATGTCGAGGACTATTCGATCACCGCGGAGCAAGCGTACGAGATAGCGAGGAACTACCTCGCAAGCTACAACGAGAAGCTGAAAGAATACGACTACAAGATCTATCCTGACAAAAAAACGCTCACAGAGAAAGAAAAGAACGGGCAGAGGTATTGGGTTTTCGAGCTGAAGCTCGACACGGGCGGCTCAAAGCTCTTCGCGGGCTTCATTTGGGTGAACCGGAAGACTGGAGCCGTCTCGGTGAAGGGCCTTTTGGGGTGATGCGCATGAAAAAACTCGGAGTTATCCTTGTTTTGATACTAATCACCTCCACGCTCGGATGCGTAGGAAAAGATGGGGTGGTTTTCCTTCCAGAAGACAACTCAAGCACGAGCGAAACTAACAGTACGGGCAGCCTTGAAAATGCAACTTTCAACGACACAACCTCACCAATAAACGAAACAGACGCGACTCCCCCCTATGAGCCGGGCCCGGATAATGAGACGCGGTGAGGTGATGAAGAATGAACTTCAGAGGTATGAAGCTCATACTTCCTATTATAATATATATGATAGTAGGCTTCGGGCCGGCTTCGGCAGCATCATTTTACATCTGGACGAGCAGCATCCACGTTGGCGAGAAAGTCCAAGTTAATGACATCATTCTCACAGTCGACAAAGACATCCGGACAGGCGCACTCGCGCTCGTAGTCGAGGGTGAGGGCAAACTGCTTTTTGACGGGCAAAAGATGCAAGTCGAGAACCTGAATATCAGCTTTACCGTATTCGGAAACTACGGCGTTGTGACGGTGGAAAGCGCTGAACCGTTCAGCGTGAACACGAATGGGGATATCCAGGCGCTGAAGGAAGAGAACAAGAGGCTCAAAGCCGAGAATGTGAGCCTCACGAAGCAGGTCAAAAGCCTCCAAAAGGAGAACGAGAAGCTCAAGCAGCAGGTTTCCGAGCTTCAAAACAAGCTCAAAGATCTCCCAAATGCAGCAGCCTTAAACGTGCAGATCGTGAACCTGACAAAAGAGAACAGAGAACTCAAAGCACAGCTCGCAAACATCACGAACAAGTACAACGCTCTGCAAGCCAAAGCCGACTTTCTCGAACAGCAGAACGAAGAATACAGAAAGATGATTCAAACGCTTCTTCAAGAAGCATCCCAAAAGAGCGAGCAGAGTTATATTGAGAAAGCGAAGAAGGAAAAACTGATCGGTTCTGTGATCATCAAGACTTTAATCGCCGCAGGAGGAATTGTCGGCCTGATCGGATTCTTATTGTATCGTGGAAAAAGGAGTTGGGAGTATGGAGGCCTCTAAAAACGTATTGTGCGAAAAAAGGGATAATTTTGTTTTAAAATTACGTTGCATGACTCGCACACTAGGACAATTCCTGAATTTAGAAAATAAGGGAGGATAAGGCTGAATTTCATAAAACAATATAATTCCGTGCATATGTCCCATATCACAAAAAGCAAGTAGAGAGGTGGGTTATTTGGGAGTAGAAATCTATATAGGTAAAAACACAGAAAGAGAGAAACGATACATCGACCTTAAGGAAACAGAGGCAAATCATATTACTTTCCTTGGACCTAGTGGTTCAGGAAAAACAACAGTCGAGAGGGCCCTTGCAGAGGAGATTTATGAAAAAGTACCTGGAGCATTGGTAATAGTAATTGAGCAAAAATACGATAAGAACAAGGTAAAAGATCTAAACGATTTCATAAAAGCATTAGCAAAAATCAAAGGAAAAGAATTTGTAAAAGAGAACTTCTATGAAATAATCCAATATCTTTCAATGGTAGCTAACGATGGGATTAAATATGGAAAAATGGGCGATTTTGCCTTTGGATGGCCCAACTATCCATTCTCAATAATATCGGTCTCAGAACGTGATCGCCACAGCATTCTGAGCTGGCACGGGTTGAAACCAAAAAGATTTCCTGTTAAAAGAATAGTGTTCAGACCAGTTAGAGACATTGAAGCAATAGAAAAAGACAATAACTGCAAGGTTGTAGATGGGAAAATAAGATACAAAGATGTTGATTTCTCATTCATTGAAAAACTGGCCCAAATAAACAGAAACACACTCTATGGAAGAATTATCAAGCAAGCATGGGATCTGGAAAAGAGAAGGGATCCAAAACTCTTGGAACAGTTTGCGGAGGAGTGGCAAACAAAATACAGGCCAAACTCAAATGGTCCAAGTACCACATATCTCTCAATCTTGGAAGTGGCAAACCTTCTCAAACAAGATGTTATTTTCACCAAACATAAAGATTTCACCTCAGAGCTCTCAACAGATGTTATTAACGTCATTGATTTCTCAGCAAATAGTGAATTATATCCTGAGGAAGAGGCATGGATAGTTAAACATCTTGTGAACTTTGTTGTCAAGAAATATGTTCGCTTCAGGAATACTCCAGTTTTTGTCATTTTTGATGAAATTCAAAACATACTCCAATACTATGATGGCAAATTAGCCGTTGAGAAACTACACAGAGAAGGCAGAAGCAATTGGGTAAACATCATTGCAGGCACTCAATACATGTACGGTTTACCAGCATTCTTAGTCTATGGAGCCGCTCATATTGGAATAGTCGGGAGGATAGCGAGTGCAGATGATGAACTACTTTTGAGTAAGGTCATCAAAGACTTCAAAAGGATAAAAGAGCCTAGAGCTAAGACATTTAAAGATTACAAGAATCTTAAACCCCAATTAAAGGGTCGTGGTTGGTTTTCTTTTGATAAAATGTACACGGAGCGGATTTACTTCCGCCCACCACAAAGCTTGTGAGGTAGTTAATATGGGAATTTTGGATAAATTTAGGAGAAAAAAGAAGAAAGAAGCGGAAGAAACAGCTAAATACCTGCCTAAAACTCTGGAAGATGAGGATATGATTCCATTCGTTGAAGATCGGGTCATCGAAAGAGCAAGAAAATTGAAAGAGCTCAACTACAAATATGCTCAAGTATTTGAACCCAAACAGAGGCTTTTAATCTGGTTTAATGGAAAAGAAAGCAAAATAATAGGTTATCCCCAAGGACTGCGAGTAGATCTTGATGACTACATAATCCTCTACCAAGTAAGGCCACCAACATGGCTCGACAGCATAATCCAGTCTCTGCTAAGAGTCTTTGGGAAACATCCCCCTCTAGCGATAATTAGAGCTCCAAAGCAAATAGTGAAATTTGGAGATGAAAGCATTACAATCCTCTCACACGCATTCATTATCAACGAATACCAGGAATATGAAGCTGTTCCTCTCACAGAAAACATCGTCGATGCTAAGTTGTATTTAGCTTTGAAGGAAGAAAACGATATGCTTTGGGATTTAATCTCAATATTAAGGCATAGAGTTCCAGAGGTTGTTGAAGACGCCATGAAAATGAACCCAAGAATAAAGACTTACATGAGCACCAAAGCCCAAGACCAAGTTGAAGGAAAGAAAGAAGAGAGATTTGGCGGTGTTGAAGTAGACTTCAGTGATCCCTTCAAGAGGTTTAGGGGGATTTAAATGATGAGCGCCTATGAAGTTGTGGATGAGGACTTCCTTAAAGGCATATCTGAAACAACAGATGAAGGTAGAGCAAAGAAAAATACTGGAGATAGTAGGCCGGGAAAGCTCCCAAAAAAAGAGCTCAACAAAATGCTCATAACATCGATCGTGCGCAGATTAAAGAGACTCTACTTCAGCGTTCCAAAAAGCGAGGACAGAATCCTGATCGAAGAAACCCTTGAAGACCTCACTCAACTGATGCTGATTAACAACATTGCGACAGAACTGCTCACAAAAAACGAGAAAAAAGAATAAGGACACTATAAAAACTCAATCTCAATATATCTTTCAATTTCCTTTTCCTCTTTCTCTCCAGGAAGATCATATTCCTCAATTATTACAGTTGGCACTCGATCTCCCATCATAATCCCCTAATTTGCCTTGAGTCGCTTTTTACCCATTATTTTTTCAAACATTACAAATATAAAAGAAAGGATTAGTGGAGTTTTAAGAGTTCCTCCTCCATCTTTGTATCATCCATCTCCAAGACTTCCCTAATCTTCTCTAAAATCCTTTCATTTTCCTTCTTAACTTCATCTGATGGTCTCTTACTTTCAATGAGTTTATTATAGGATTCTAAATCAATCTTTTTATTTTTGAGAAACATATCTACCTTCCGAGCCATTCTTAAGATATATCCAAGGTCAGTAACCGAAAGCTTATAACCTATCGTACTTCTAGTAACTGGATCCACATACTGAGATCGTGCTCTTGTGTAATCTTGTTTCAGGAAGTTCTTGACAGGTTGTATTTTTTCAAAATTAGAATCTCGCCGTGCATTCATCTGCATCTTTGGGAGCACTTCCTCTTCAAGATAACCAATTAATGCATATTTTAGTTCATCTATATTCAAGCGACTTTTTATACTTTCATCAACATTTCTTGCAGTTGCTAGTGTTTGTAAAGCAATAAATGCAACAATTAGAACTTGGAGAACACTATTGAGCTTCATTATAGAGGTTTCATCTTGAATTACTAATACAGTCACTGCGTATAACACCGTAAGTGCGATTAAAGTCCAACCAACTTTCCCTACCTCCATTTTACATCACCTCACGGCAACCGGCCGACTTCTTGATCATCCACACTAAACATCCAACCAACATTGTTCCAACCAGTCCTAACAGGCTTAATCTCCACGACCCTACTTTCATTTTTTCCTGCTCTAAACTTAACCGCATGATCTATACGCTCATCCAACTTGTAATTATTTACCTTCAATTCAAGCTTACCACTAGCCACCAACTTTGCCTCGATCACATCGTCATCAACAACCAAAGTTGCCACTTTCCTAGCCCCTGCTCCAATCAAAATCACTCCAGGCACTAAAATAAGGAATATTGCCACAAAATATAAGGCGTCCTTATCACTAGTATCTTCCTTGAAGACATACATAGTTTCAACAACACTCACAACTTTTGACGTTATCAAGCTAAAACTATTATCATAGTGTATTGTGTACTTGCCCGTTCCATACTTTGTAAGATTAAGTTTGAGATGAATTGGGGATGTAAGCTTCCCATAATCGACCCTGCCTTTTGGAGTGTCTATGTATATCCTAAGATCGTTATTACCACCTGATACAGAGACATTGATCTCAAGAACGTGATTTTTTGGATCATTAACAGTCCATGAATGATACCATTCTTGAGCAGGTTTGATTGTCCAAGAATCGGACCAATGTGTTACAGGAGCCCAATAATACTCGGGAGTGAGAGTAGCCGCAAATATGAACACAATGGATGCGAGGATTATCAGTATAATGCCAACCCATGCAGTCTTGAAGAACACCCATCTCTTGGAAAACCTGACGCCCTCAGGGTAAATTTTGGGAACCCTGTCTGAAGCTTTTGGCACACCCAAATCCTTATAAGGAGGAATATCCCCACTATCCCTTGAACCCTCCAATCTCCTTCCCTCCATATTCCTTAATTTCAATTAACATCTTTTACTTGAAAAAATATTAAAGTTTTGTCGTGCCTTTCTTCTCGGTGATCATCATGAAGGTCTTCAAGGTCCACGTATACCTGGAAAGTGATGTCGACGTCCTCGAAGACTTTGAAGCCAACGCCACATTCATCGTAATGGCAAAAGACGAAGGACGAGCCGAATTATTAGTCAAGGAATACATCAAGAAAGAGAACCTAATGAAAGGCTACATCGAAATCGATGACGTGGAAGAAGTGCCAATCGACGAAGAGAAAGTCTTAGGGATGATTGTTGATTAACTCAGCAAATTTTAATTATGTTTTTGGATTTTTATTATTTTGGAGAACCAAGTTGTGATAACAGGAGGTGGAAGACAATGAATAATGAACAAATAGAATCAATTATAACCTTAGCTTTCCTCTTTGCATTTGGAGTATTGCTGATAATCATGGCTTATAAAGTCCCCAATCCCTTCAGTCCTTTCATGTCCAACCTTGGGCTGTTTATAGTGGGCATAATATTGCTTGGGGTTGCACTTGCCATATTAATAAAAGTCTTTGAAGAATCTTGGTAAGTTTACGTCATGCCTAAATAATACCAATGAATTTAATTTTATAAAATTAAATTCGCAAAATTAAAGCTTTTACCATCTAGAAAAAGCAAAAATAGCTCCTCTTATCTCCCTTTTTATCGAGGAATTAAATTTATTTAATAAATTTAAACCTTCTAAGATTTGATCATTATTGAGAATTTTCCCGCCATGTGAATTTTTCGCAAAAGATATATACACTATATACTATACACTGTATAGTATATCCCATATACTAACTAAATGCATTCGCAGACCTCCTAAAGGAGGCTCCAAAATGGACACAGAACAAGGAACCAAAATTTGGGTAAAGTTCAGGGGAAAAGCTGTAAAGGCACATAAAATAGAAGTGCTCCGCTTAGGAGATTTCTTATCCAACTTCCAACGCCTTCTAATCGAATATGGAAAGGCAAAAAATATAAGAAAGCCACAAGAACACTTAAAGCTATATTTAACCGACGTTGAACCAGGTTCAATAACAATTGTATTGGAACCTGCCAAGTCCTACTCTTATCATTATACTGAACCCATAAATTCGGCCCTTGATTTCATAACAAACCTTCTTAACTATGTTGATGACTATCAAAAAATTAAGCAGTATTTAGAACAAGAACTGAAATCCCCCGAAACAATCTTATCACATCTAAAAAGACTCGAAATCCTCTGGTCAGAAAAAGACTTAGAAGTTGGTATCGCAAGAAAGTTTTCAAAGCCACGGGAAGAAGACTACGTTTACATACCTCCCGAGAAAAAGCAAGTTGTCCAAAAACTTATTGAGGAGTACATAAAAGAAATATCCGACAAGATCCAAGGAGCAATCGTGGAGTTAAAGGCCCATGGGAAAAAGAGACACTTTGAGATAATAACAACGACTGGTGAAAAGATAATTTGCTATTATGACCCCAAAGAAAACCCCGAAATAGAAATTGATGCCTACAAACATTTCTGGAAACCAGTAGAAATCATTGGAATCATCAAACAAAAAGGAAAGATTAAGAGGATGGAGAGAACGTTGGAGATCAAGCCCTTTAAGTATGAGATTACGGGCACATTTGGAGGATATAAGATTAAGGCTCCCATCCCACTTAGAATTGAATATGATCACAACACCGACATATGGTGTGTCGAAAACCCTGCGCTTGAACTTTATGGATGTGGGAAAACTTTTGAGGAAGCAATAAAAGATGCAGAAGAAGTTTTCCAAGCATTAATCGAAACATACGTCTTTGAAAAAGATGAAAACCTCACTGAAGACGCCAAGAAACTGAAAAAGGCTCTTTTGGAACACGTGGAGGTGACTCCATGAAAGCCAGGGACATTAAAAAAGCTCTCGAGAAAAAAGGGTTTACCAAAAAAGAAGGGAAACGACACACCAAATACACTCTCTACCGGAATGGCAAAAAGACCAGAGTATCTGTTGTTTTTAGCAGAGGCCGAAGTAAACAAGAGCTCGGAGAAGAACTAATTAGAAGAATCATGAAACAACTTCACTTCGACAATGATAAAAACAAATTCAAGGACTTTGTAGATTGCCCAATGGGCAAAAACGATTATATCCACTATCTGATAAGTAAAGGAGTACTAGAATGAAAGGAGGAAACAGCATGACAGAGACAATCGAGCCGCTAGCGAAGTTTCATGCAAAACTAAACGTAGAGGGGAGGATTACAATACCATCTCCTACGAGAGAACTATTAGGGCTCAACCAGAATGATTATGTGGAAGTAATAGTCAGAAAAATCGAGGTTGATCATGCAAATCAAAAAATCTATGTACTAAAACAAGCTTATTTGATCTCCAGAATAGGCGTAAACGGTACGTTGTTTCTGCCCAAGGATTTACAGCGAGAAATGACTCTACAACCGAAGGAGCTTGTAGAAGTTCTTTTGGTGGGCCTTCACAGGTTTGATGAATTACTTAGTCCGAAAGGCAAGCTACTTCTCACGAAGTCTCAAAGCATTGGCAAGTGGGCATTTATTGAGCCTAATCAACCTCTTCCTCGTGAACCGTATATATCATATTACTCATATGTTTTTATTTAGGTTTAATATTTATCTATAAATATTATTTGCTGAAAAAGAAGAAAGAAGAATACTGCAAATATGTCTTTGCAGACACAAGCTAACTGCTTTTTGGGAGAGGTAATTAATATATAGATAAATTAATTCAGATTACTACTTTGGCAGGTAAATACTCGGAATTTTTGATTCAAAATTTCTGAGAATTGAATGCTTGTTCATTTTTTGCTTCTGGTCCACGGGTATTTTTCTGAACATTGTTCAATTACCAAAACTCTTTTATACATCAATTACGATAAATTTTATCGTACGATAAATATTATCGTGGTGAGGATGATGCCAGGAAGACCACGCAAGTATGATGGCCCTGTGAAGAGGTTTGAGGCATGGATTCCTTACGACCTCTACATGGAGATGAGCGAATTCAAAGAAAAGGCCGGGCTTTCTTGGCCGGATTTGATTATCAGGATGTGGTATGTGTTTAAGGCAAAAGAGAAAATCTGAGGTGTTTTTATGAGAATCTCCATGAGAGGTCCAGGAAGACCTAAGAAATGGAATGGGCGTTTACTTCAATGGACTGCGTATATAGTAGAAGATGATTTTGAATATATTGAGCAAACACGTGCTAAGTTGAAGCTATCCCGTGCGGAATTTCTTCATATGGTTCTTAACCAAGCAAATCTTAACGTCCTAGAACTCCAGGCAAAAATCAAGCACCTTGAAGAATACATTTCTCAGCTTGAGAAAGAAAATGCTGAGAAGGACAAAACCATTGAAAAGCTCCTCGCCGAGAATGAAAAACTCAAGCTTGAGAACAAAGCCCTCAAACTTGGTTCTAAGAGTGTTGTTCGTGATGCTATCAAGTTCAGGGCAATTGCTGAGAAGATCGAGGAGGGCAAGAGTTGGAAAGAAATTTGCGCTAGTGCAGGATTCAGGGATGTGGATAAGATTAAGGACATTCTTTTTGCTGCTTTTGATGCGCAGAAGGATGAGAATAATGAGTGGCCTGAGGTTATCGAGCCGAGGGATGTTGCTGAGGAGTTCAAGGGGTTTGTTCTTGTTAAAGTTCCTGGAGTCAAGCATCCGGTTGATTATGCTGTCGTGAAGAAGGGGCATGAAAAGGCTTTCCTTGCTGAAAAGAAGGCTGAGGTTGAGGCTCCGAAGGTAAGGGATCCGGCTGCAGAGGTTGCAACAAAGTTGAGGGCTTTCTTGAAGTCGTATGAGCTTATGAAATCGGATAGAAGGGGAGAGGAAAGAGCGGAGAAAATGCTTGAGAGCTTCAGCAAGAGGGGACTCAAGAATTTGATTAAGGATTATGGGTTTGTTACGGTTTTTGATGTGATTTACTCAGATCCGCAATTTAAAGCCGTGTTTTTGCCTTTACTCGAATCCCTCACCCCTAAAAAGAAAAAGGAGGTGTTAGTGGATGAATGAGTTGGAGGAGTTTTTGAGTTGGGTTTTGGAGGAAAAGAAGAAGGAGGAAGAGCAGGAGCTGGCGAAGGAGGCAAGTCTTGGCAGGATTGCAGAGGAGCTCAGCATGAAGGTGCACAATGCTGTGGTTCTAAGGCATGATTTTGAGAAGATTGGCAACGCAAGGGGTGCGGCATATTGGCAGGGATACGGCGATGGGATTGAGGAAATCAAAGAGTTGGTTCTTCAGTTGAGGCATCTTGCAGGGCTTTTGGAGCAGACTAAGGAGCGTTTGGAGCAGGTGAAGGACAAGGCTGTGCTTAGGAAGGAGGTCGATATCGAGATCGACTTGACGTGGTCGATTGCGGAAATTGATGAGGTGATCGGGAGGTTGAAGGCATGAGGTCTGTGCACTCAGGGATTACAGCAATTCGAGTCTTAGAGTATTTGGACGATTGGAAGGACGCATGGGATTTGGCGAGGGATTTGCAGATTACTGTTGAAGACGCAAAGGCTATCCTCAGGGATCTCTGCAAGAAGGGTCTTGTTTTCAGGGATGGGCACAAGTACATCAGGAGGGTTGGAGCATGAAGGTTCTTTTAGTTTTTGGAGCCCATGTTGATGTTTACAGTGCATTGAAGGCTTTGAACAAGCCAACTGACTTTATGCCAATCCCAACGATCTTCATAAAGAGGGCAAATGGCTTGTCGGAAACTGCTCTTAAGACTGATAGAGTTCCTGTGCTCACAACACCCGGCCCTGGTGAGAAAGGGAAAATTTGGGATTTGATCGAGAAGGCTGTGGAGGATGCAAGACAAGCAGGGAAGGATTTGGTAGTCATCGAGGCTGTGTGGGAGAAGCCTTTTGAGCGTTATGCAAAGCTTGCTGATTACATTTTCGTGAATGGAAGACTTTTCGAGGTGAGAGCATGAGGGTCCATGGAAGTCATACCATGACCAAACTAAGCAGCTTATTCTGGTCATATGCTGACTACGCAGGACCTGGAGTGTCAGGTTATGACTACAGGATCCTTGAGTCACATTGTGACAATGCCAGGAATGGACATAATATGACTTTGAACAGCAGCTATTTTTGGTCACAGCATGACTTCCAGATCTGCGAGTCATATCATGTCCTCGAAGGTCCTGCAGTGTCACGATATGACTTAACGGCTGCTCCTGGAGGGATGGCGTAATGTGGAGCAGCTATAGCTGGAGAGATGAAAAGGATAAGATTCGAGTGCAGTCCTTGAGAAAGCTTGTTGAAGTGCTTGAATTCTGTAAGCAGGAGCGTATGAGAGGCAAAGATAACTTTGACCTTAAGGAGTTTCTTGATGATTTTACGTGGTATTATCCTGTTTCAGCGGATGCTGTTGCAGAGCATTTTGGCATGAGCAGGAGGACTGCACAGGATTACTTGCTGACTATTAAAGCCATTGCGGGCCTTTTGCTTGAAGGTGTTAAAGAAGAGGAAGGGGAGCAGAGTGAGGATTGGGAGGAGGATGAGCTGGATGCATGAGTTCTTGAGGGAGCATCCGGACGTTTTGAGGGATGAGATTCGTGAATTCGTAGAAGAATCTTTCAAGGGGAGGGTGGTTTGATGGCCTCTCGGACTGCGTTTGTTTATCAGGATCAGCTCACTTTTGAGGATGCTTTCACTTATTTCAAGCGCTTGATGCATGATGCTGAGAATAGAGTAATCTTCTCAAGAGCTTTGCAAGAAGCTAGGAAAGGCTTAAGCGTTTCATTGCATGTAATGGATATCGATTCTCTTGTTATGCAGTATTTGCATGATAAACGAGGGCGTGTTGTAGGGAGAAGGATTCTTGGTGCTTTTGAAATAAAGTACAAGGCAAGGAATACAGTCAGGGGCTCAGAGTTGCTGGTAAATGGAAAACAGTTTGAGAATCTTCAATGGTTTGCAAAGGTGACAGGGTTGGATGTTTATTACATTGTGAACGTTGGCAATGAAGAGTTTTACATTTTCAATGTTAAGCATGTGAATCCTCAGCTCGAGTGGAGGGGAAAGGGGCAAAGTTATGACAATTATGCGGTTCTCAGAAAGGATGAGCTCATCCGCGCAAGAAAAGACGAACTTGGTAGTATTCTCAAATTATTATTGTTTGGAGGGGGGAGAGTATGAAAGAGTGGACTTGGGAGGAGCGTGATGGCGATGACTAAGCTTATTATCGAAAGAGGAGTGATTGGTTTTACTGAGAACAGGCTTTTCACTTGTCGCGTTTGTCCAAACAGGCACGATTGCGAAGCATTCAATACTCCCTTCGACCTCGAGGATTATGAAGAATTCAGAAAGACTGGAATAACGCCCGGTTGTGATATGGAAGGAAGAGAATACATCATTTACGTGGATAATAATGCTGTGTTTGTGGAGCTCGGAGACTGGAAGTGGGCTGAAATGCTATGGAAGGAGCGTGATGGCGATGGTCGAGGGTGAGGTTATAACAGTTGATAAAGTGCTCAAAAAGCTTGGACTTGCAGATTCATATTTCTTTTTCACGAAGCCTGCCGTAGCAATGCGAGTAAACAAGAGAACAGGAAAATGGACTGTGCATATTGGGGAGGTAGATAGGGAGTTCATTAGTAATCGTATCATCCCGACAACAACACTTGAATTGACATTAGAAGAAGGCATTGGGGCGATAAAAGTGCTTAGAGTCGGAAGAGCATATGGATTTGGGTTTGAAGTTAGGGAGGAGCGTGGGAGCGGTGAATCTTGAAGTGAGTGAGTTCAACGGTTTTTATATCAGTGCAATCGAGGCTGAGGGTGCTACGCTCGATGAGCTAAAAAAGCTCCTTGACGAGCACTTTGTCTTATACAAATACATAGAAGACGAGCAGATGCTTATCGCAATAGGAACTTACATAACAGAAGACCAGTTCTTCAAAGAGGAAATACAGATAGAAGCGTGGGAAGCGGGCGGTGACCTCATCGTACGTATGTATTCTCTGAACAAGGAGTTTCTCACGTACTTTCTTGAGCACATCAAGAAGAGGTTGGAGTGTGAGGGCGATGAATAGGTTTGAAGGTTGTAAGGTCTTATGGGGTAAAAGGTGGAGAGGAAAAGAAACAGGACTAATAAGGTATGCAGAGGCTGTTTTACAGACAAAAGAAGGAAAATTATACTTTGTTTCAGCAGAATTTAGTTTTGATTGTTGGGGAGATGGAGATGTCAGCATTACAGTTCACGAAGTTGAAGAGTTCAACAAGGATACAAAACAATTCAAGAAGAAATCTGGTTTCATCTCGATTAATTTAACAGAGTATGAATATCTCAATAAATTACTGTTAAAGGAGCGTGGGAGCGGTGAGTGATCTCACAATAAGGCTTTGGGTCTCTGAAAATGGCGATTTGGGGACTTTAATACTTTTTGAGCTTGAAGAGGAAGGGAAGCAGTTCAGTGTTTATTATGATGACTATTGGGAGAATATGGAAAAAGAGCTTAGGGCGAAAGGCTTTCCGGAACACGTTATAATGTTCGTCTATGGTTTTTTGAGGAAATACGGGCGTATAGTGTTGGAGAGTGATGGGCGATGAGTGAGTTTGAGAGCTTCAAAAATGCAGTTATCAAGAACTGGAAAAAGCGGCGCCTTCCGAGCTTCATCAAGAAGAGAGCCCTTGATGCTACTTTCACTTACAGCTACGAGACCCGTGAGACGTACATAGTTGCGTGGATGCAGTTCGGGAGCAAAATCTATGTTGTTGATATCACATACTCATACGAGCGCGGTTGGCTTGAGCTCGCAATTTCAGAGCTTCCAGCACCGTACTCGAAGTTGAAGAACTATGATCCTCTTATCGTACCTCCGGGAAAGAGCATTTACAAGTACGAGGTGAGACAGGATGCTTAGCGTTAACTTTCATACGAAAGTTAAGGCAAAACAAGGGCGAAATTCTAACAATCATGAGAAAAAGCCACGAAAGTTAAGAAATGTCCAAATGTTTGGGTGGGATAAAGGCCTGGACTACGAGAAAACATACAAGTTGATCCTTAACCACATGAGGGAAGCCACTAGAGATACCACCAAAGCATATGACATAATATTATTGACTCAGCTCCGCAATGGATCCAGGCTCACTGAGTCAATCAACTTCCTAAACAAAATCATCGAGACTAAACCCTTCAAACGTCAAGCCACAATCATTGTAGAAAAAAGGAAGGATAAATACGAGCGCCAGATGGTTCTTCCTGAAGAAATTAGCAAGGCCGAGCTTATGAGGGCATCATATGTTATTAAAGAAGCAAACAAGTGGAAAGTAAGCACTTACTGTAAAAGAACATATGGCTTCAACACTCATGCACTGAGGTATGCGTTTATCTCCTATCTTTCTAAGAAAGGTGTTTCTCCTCAGATTATTGCTAAGATTACTGGCCATAAATCCCTCGAATATATTGTTTATTACACTCAGCAAGTTCAAGCTGAAGAAGTTCTGAAGAACCTATCAAGGTGATCCTCATGCTCAAGCTCAAGATCTACCAGGAAGATGGTGTTTGGTGTGTGGAAGATCCCGCAGGCTACGTCGTTGGGTGTGGTAACACAATAGCAGAGGCTTTCAAGGATTTCGGTGAGAATCTAGAAGCAGCTATCGAGGAATACGTTGAGGACGATGATCTTGACAAATTCCATATTTCTGCAATAGCCCTCCGCCATGCCCTCCTCGATTGGCCGAGGTGACTCAACATGCATATATATCATAATAATGTATATGAGTTTGGTGAAAAGTTGTGGAGCAAAAGCCCAAAGTGGCCACTGATAGGAGAGGCTCTCACAGAGGAGAAAAGCATCAAAAAAGGCGAAAGACACGCTTACATATCAGCATTGATGAGGAGGTGGTCGGTGCCATGGAGAGGATGAACATTAATAAATCAGAATTCTTCAACAGCGTTGCGAGATGGGTGTTCTTGGGAGAAGAAATTCCAGAAATCATTGTAAAGTTAGAATGGTGCGGTGGCCGGGATTTGAACCCGGGTCACCGGCTTGGAAGGCCGGTGTCCTAGACCAGGCTAGACTACCACCGCATGCCAGCTGTTTTAACATGAGTGGATTTGGATTTATAAAGTTTGCGATGAGGGGGGCGTGTTTATAGTAACCTTTATTAGGGTTTTTGCTGAATTCTTTCAGGTGGTTGTCACGATCCCCAGATGGGATCACAAACTCAAAGACCCTGAAAGCGTGGCATTCACAATCCTTGACATTTTAGCAGACTTCGAATCAGAAGGAAAACTGAAGAACCTGCCAAAATCCAAAAAATTTCCAGTAAAAACAATACTGGCAATACTCCTCTTTAAACAATACTACAACCTACCCCTCAGAGACGCCCAGCACTACGGCAGAAAATTCTTCGGAGCAAACATTCACTACTCAACCCTCCACAACTGGGAGAAAAAACTGAACCTCGAAGAACTGACAAACCACCTCCTGAAAAAACTCCAGAAATTACCCTACGCCAGCACTCAAGCAGACTCAACCATTATCACAAATAAAAAAAGGACAGGATAGAAGTTCAGGCAATAACGAGAATCCTGCCGGGTTTACTGTATCCGGTTGCTGTGAAGATCACGACTTCTGAGAACGAGCTGATTGAACTCCTGCCGGAGGGTTCTGGGAATTTTTATGCTGATGGGGCTTATGATTCAAAGAAAGTTCTGAACACTGTGGTGGAAAAGGGTTATCGGCCGATTGTTAAGAAAACTAAGAACCCTCCAGGTGGTTTTGGCAGTAAGAAGAGAGACAGTGTGTTTTCTGAAAAAGAGTACGGGCATAGGAATCCTCATGAGGGGTTCTGGGGTGCGTTTACAACGTGGTTTGGCAGTAGAATCCCCTGTTTTCTGAAAAAGACTACTGTAACCCGAATTTTGCTTGGGGTAATGTGTTATGGTCTGAAAATCCTCCTCAGAGTCAAATACTGTTTAAATAACAGGGGGTGAAACTAAACACGCCCCGATGAGGGAAGATTTTTTAAACCCTCCCTAGAACACAGTTTTGGAAGAATAGAAATGGGTTTTAGGTGATGAGCATGAAGAGGTTCGCGGTTATTTTGGGGCTTCTCTTGATAGCAACAACCCTTGGATGCATTACGCAGAGTCAAACATCAACAGAGAGCACGGTAAAAGAAGAGCAAAAGCTTGTTATCTATTCCTACGACAGCTTTGAATACCTAGCAAGTGAAGTAATTCCAAAATTTGAAGAGAAATACGGAGTTAAAGTTGAACTCCAGCTCATTGGAGATGCTGGAGAGGTTTTAAACAGGTTAATCCTGGAAAAAGATAACCCAAGAGCCGATCTAGTTATAGGAATAGACAACAGTCTTTTAGCAAAGGCAATCGAAGCTGGAATACTAGAACCTTACAAACCAGAGAACATAAACCTCGTCCCAGAAAATCTCATCTTTGACCCAACGTTTCACCTAACCCCCTATGATTACGGATATATTGCAATAAACTACAGGGAGGATATGGTGCAAAATCCCCCAAAGAGTCTTGAAGACCTCACAAAACCGGAGTGGAAAGGAAAGCTCGTTATTGAAGATCCTAGGACGTCTTCTCCAGGAGCTGCATTTTTATTGTGGACAATAGCAGTATATGGAGATGATGGATATCTCTACTACTGGGAGAAGCTTAAGGAAAATGACGTCCACATAGTTAAAGGATGGACAGAAGCTTGGACAGCTTTTATGAACGGTGAATTCCCTCTGGTGCTTAGCTACGCTACATCACCAGCTGCAACAGTCTATTACGACAACATAACCTACGTTAAAGCTATAGCCTTCGAAGAGGGCAACTACATGCAGATAGAGGGAGCAGGAATAGTAAAAGGTGCAAAGAACAAAGAGCTGGCAAAGAAGTTCATAGAGTTCATGCTCACAGAAGACTTCCAAAGTGCTATTCCCACCAACCAGTGGATGTATCCCGTAAACCCAAACGTTGAACTGCCAGAAGTGTTTAAATATGCCCTTCAACCAGAAGAGATAAAACCTGTAACCCTCGACCCAGAATACGTAAAGGAGAACTTCGAACGCTGGATTAAGGAATGGACGGCTCTAATGGTAGAAGGAAAGAGCCCAGAAGAGATAATATCTTCAAGGGGATGAGCTAAGTATTGAAAAGCTTTTTACTTTTATTCCAACTTTTTTTGGTATCTTTTCAATTGAAAAGGGGATCTCATCCAAGAATCTTTCTGCGATTATAATCTTGCCCTCCACATCAATCTTGAGCCGTATTCTACCCGGGAGCAGTTCGTAGTCCACTATTTCTCCCATGTCTCCCTCTTCGATATAAACGCTCTCCGGCCTGAAGAATATCTTTACTCTCCCTTCCGTTTTAACTTCAAAGCAAAGGTTCCCAACATATGCTTTTCCCTCTTCTGCGTTAACCTCTAAAATGTTAGAAAGACCTAAAAACCTGGCTACAAACTCATTTTTTGGGTTGTAGTAGAGATCCAATGGATTCCCAATCTGCTCTATCTTTCCAACGCTCATAACGGCTATCCTATCACTTATTGCCATAGATTCCTCCTGATCATGCGTTACGTAGATTGTAGTTATTCCAAGCTCTTTTTGGATTCTTTTTATTTCTCCCCTAAGCCTTTCTCTTATTTTTGCATCGAGATTGGAAAGGGGTTCATCTAAAAGCAAAAGCTGGGGTTCTATCACCAAAGCCCTTGCCAGTGCAACTCTCTGCTGCTGACCGCCGCTCAGCTGCTCGGGGTAACGGTCTTCAAATCCCTTCAAACCCACAAGCTCAAGAGCCCATGAGACTCGTCTTTTAATCTCTTCCTTAGAGAGCTTTCTGAGCTTTAAACCGAAGGAGATGTTGTCATAAACCGTCATATGCGGAAAGAGAGCATAATCCTGAAAGACAATGCCTATGTTCCTTTCATATGGAGGAACATCGTTCATAACGGTATCATTAAAGTATATCTTCCCTTTGTCCGGCTTCTCAAAACCAGCTATTATTCTAAGTGTTGTTGTCTTTCCACAGCCACTCGGGCCGAGCAAGGTTAAAAACTCTCCCGGTTTTGCCTCTAGGGAAGGAATATCAAGCCTGAAACCCGCCTGCTTAAACTCTATGTCCTCAAGTCTTAACCTCACCATACCTCCTCACCCGTTCTCTCAATTAGAATAAAGGTTATTGTGCTGACCAGCATTAAAATAACGGACATTGCCGATGCCGGGCCGAACTGCCGCGAGCCTAAAAAGCGGTATATTGCAATTGTTATCGTCGTGTACTCGGGCTTATATATCATGTAGGTAGCTCCAAGCTCGGCTATGCTCATCGCAAAAGCAAATATCGCTCCCACTACTATGCCCCCAAAAGCGAGGGGAAGCTCAACTTTCAAGAATGCTTTGAGTTCGTTGGCTCCCAAGCTCATGGCGGCTTCCTTTAGGCTGGGCTTTATCTTCTTCAGCACCGTGGAGATTGCTCTTAGAACAAAGGGGTAGGCAATAATCGTGTGTGCAAAGACTATCAGATACCAGGTGCCTAAAAGGTTCAGAGGAGGTTTGTGGAAAGCCCTTATGTATCCTAAGCCAAGGGTTATTGCAGAAGAAGCCAAAGGCAGCATCACAAGAGCATCAAAGATGTTTTTGCCCCCAAATTCCCATCTGTACATTATGTAAGCAATGCTCAAGGCCAAAAGTACCGAAAAGATCACCGTAGAGAACCCAAAGAAAAGGGAATTTCTAATTGCCGTTATGCTGTTTGCGCCGAATATAGGGTTGTACTCCGGAGAGAAAACCCTTCTGTACCACTCAAGTGTAAACCTGCCCCCATAAGTAAACGAGTGGTAAACAACAGCTATTAGGGGAGATAAAATAAAAAGGAACACTACGCTGGAATAGACAGCTATTAATGCCCCTTTTATGCTCAAAAGTTCTCTCAGGGTCAGGGACACTGGCTTTCTAAATACTCTCTGCTCCTCCGCTTTTGCGTAAAGATCAAGGCTTTTTAGGTAGAGGTACATAAAAACAAAACTCAGCGAAATTTGGATTATGGCCAAAACTGCTCCCGTTTTGAAGTCTAAAAGGGTCATTATCGCCGTGAAGATATCAACTTCTATGGTCGCATACTGATACCCTCCGAGGATCAGAGGAATTGAAAAGCTCAAAAAGCAGAAGACAAAGGTCAGCATTGAAGAAGCAAATATCGCCGGCATGAGCATCGGCAATGTGACTTTTCTAAAGAGGGTAAATCCTCTTGCCCCCAAACTTAGAGCAGCTTCTTCGTAGTGGGGGTTTATACGTTGCCAAAGCGAGGAAACCATCCTCACGACCACGGGAAAATTGTAGAATGCGTGAGCCAAAATTATTGCCTTCCATGAGTAGAGAATTCCTGGATCCCTTCCAATCAGCTGTGCAATTACTCCAGATCGCCCAAATAGGAGTATAAAGCCCAAGGCAACCATGATGCTAGGCATTACAAAGGGAACCGTTAGAAGGGCTTTTAAAATTCCCTTGCCTGGGAAGTCATATTTTGCAAAGATATACGCCCCAGGTAACCCCAACAACAGTGTTAAGAGTGTAGAGGCAAGTGCCTGCCAAAAAGTGAAAAATACAACCCTTCTGTGATAGCTGTTTGAGATTACCTGGAGAATATACTTCAGCGTAATCCCGTTATCCCACAAACCCTCCTTTAATATGCTCATTAGAGGGAAATAAAAGAACATGAAGAGGAAAACAAGAGGTAGGAAAACTATGAAGTTTCTCCACTTCATTCTCATCGGATTTAATGAGTTATATGGTTTTATAAGTCTGTTGTCCAGTAGGCTAAACCAATATGCCTATCAGCTCCACCGTAATACAGCAAAATCTTGTTCTCGTGTTCCACCATGCCTTCAACAAAGACGACATTATTAACGTGGCCATAAAGCTCCCATTCATACTCCGGAACCATTAGTGGGGTTTCAGTCCTTGCAACAACCTTATCTGGGTATTCTTTATCGAAAATTACAACTCCCACTTTGTACTTTAACTTATCTCCATATCTGCCAGCGCTATTGTAAATCAAAGCTATTCCATAGCTAGTCTCAAACAAAGGTGGGCCAGGTTCAACCAGAACGTTATCGAAGTATCCTTCTCTTGGAGATAGCACAGGCTCTTTCATGTACTCCCAGTTGACCAAGTCCTTTGAAACTGCCATCCAGATATTTGAATCGCCAAAATACATCAAGTAGTTTCCCTTAAAATTGCCTTTTTCAAGCTTTTTTGGCAAGATTGCGCCGCTTTTTGTCCAACCTTTGATGTTGTTCTTTTTGTACTCAAAACCTTCAAAAATTGGCCCGTGTTTCTTCCATGTTAGCATATTCTTTGAGGTCGCCAGACACAACCTCGCTGTTTTACCATCGTAACCGGTGTAAGTCATATAGTACGTCTTACCAACCTTCACTATCCTTGGATCTTCAACACCAACACTTTCCCACTTGTATTCGGGTTCAATTATTGGTTCTGGATGTCTAAAAAAGTTAATGCCATCGTAACTTATTGCAAGCCCAATCCTGCCCGTCAGCTTATCTTCTTTGGATTCTGCTCTGTAAAGCATTACTATCCTGTCCTTCTCTTTAATAACCGCAGGATTGTAAGTGTTTCTTGAATCAAAACCTTCTCTAGAGGGAGACAAAATAGGCTGAGGAATCTTTTTTGGAGGCTTTATGTCAATTTTGTTCCCTTCTATTTTGATAATCTTTTCAAATATCTCGCTCTTCAAATCTAACAACCTCCTTCTCTTGAGATTCAATCAAGTATGCCTTCCTTCTAAACCTAACCAACGCTGAAACCTTAAAGTTTTTGGGCAATAAGGGGGAAACAGTTAGTTCTTTTTCAGCTTTAAGACCTAACAGAGCTGTGAGAAGTGCAAATACACTCGCAGCACTCCACGCCTGTGGGGCATTTGCCCTAGGGCATAATAGTGGATATTCACTCTCAAGACCACTGAAGAGTTCTGGAAGCTGAGAATTGGGAAGGAACTTTGCAGTTTTGAATATCGCCTCTGCAAGCATTCTTGCCTTTTCCTTTTCTCCAATTGATGCAAGTCCAATGGCAATTACTGCATTGTCGTGAGGCCATATGCTACCATTGTGATAGCTAAATGGGTTATAGGCCTTTTCCTTTGAGCTGAGTGTTCTAATTCCCCATCCAGAGAACATGTCCTCCTCAAATAACCTTTCAGCTATTTTTTCTTGATGCTCAGCTATTCCGGTAAATAAGAGATGCCCCATGTTGGAAGAGACCACCTTAGATGGAACGTTGTCTCCATCTAGAGCAAGAGCATAGAAGCCATCGCACCAGAAATCCTTGTTAAATCTCTTCTTTAGTTCTTCTGCTTCCTTTTTGAGCATTTTTGGATCCAGTGAAGTCAGACCAAGTGAAGCTGCATCCATAAGTGCCTTATAGGCATATCCCTGCACTTCTACCAAGGCAACAGGTGGTTTAGTAGGGGTGCCCTCCTCAGTTGGAATGCCTTCCTTCGAGTCCTTCCATCCTTGATTAGCCAAGAGTCCTCCCTTATACCTTATGTATCCCCCACCTTCATCAAGTCTCCTCAAAATCCATTCCACCGCAGCAGTCAGATTTGGTTTGAGCCTTTCTATTAGCTCCCTATCACCAGTCCACCGAAGGTATTCAGCGGCTAAAATAACGTAGAGAGGGGTTGCATCTACGGTTCCGTAATAAGGAGCAAAAGGCATTTTTCTCGAATGAGACAACTCACCAAACCTAAACTCGTGGGGAATCTTGCCGGGCTCTTCTTCATTAAGTGGATTAAACTTCTTTCCCTGAATCTTGGCAAAGAATTTTAAAGTGCCTTCGGCATACTGGGGATAATATGGAAGCAGAAACCACGATGTGATAATGCTGTCTCTTCCAAAAGGACATGCATAATACGGAATACCAGCAAATGGAACCATTCCATAGTTGGTGTACGCTGTCAAGGCAGTTAGATCCTCAATAGCCCGCTCAAAAACTCTATCAAGCCATGTTAAGTTCGTTGAGACAACATTTGGAAGCAAAAGAGGCTTTTCTGTCAAAAATATTTCAAGTCCTTCCTTCGAAATCTTGGGAATGAATTCAAGGTAGAGAGTCTCTTTCTCAAGGGGTTCTAGAGTAATCTCTGCAAATGCCAGTCCTTTTTCAGTTCTCATGTTTGTTTTGATCTTCAGATTTCTTTTGATTTTATCTTTTCCAGTATAGGAATACTCATTTTCGTCTCCAAGAGAGCTCTTGATCCTGCGTCTAATTTTTTGTCCTCCGAATTTTCTAACTTCAAAAATATCTTCTATTGGAACTTTAAAGGAGTACTCCACTCTAAGGTGCACCTTCCTCTTTGAGGTATTGTAGAACTGAAGTTCTTCTCTATATGCCCAGTTGTCCTTTATTTCTCGCTTTCTCAACAGAACTACTTCATCTTCTATGGAAAAATGAGAATATGCCTTTCTCGGGCCATCCTGAGAGCTTCCTATGAGCACGCTGTTCTTATCTAACTTGAGCTTCACTCCCTTTAGAAAGCGAGTGTCAAAGATATAAAAACCATCATAGCCATCTTTCATATCTCCATTTTGTCTCGTAACGGCAAAAGCCCCGTTATAAGAGAGAATAACTGACATCCCTCAACCTCCAAAGAATTGAGATTAAAGAGAAGTCAAAAAATTCTCAACTTCTTCCTTCTTTCTCAGATTTACCGCTTTGATACCCCACATTCTTGCTACGAACTCAATTTCCTCCGTGAAATCTCCAGGAACTGCTGAGAGATGATTTGCCCCCATTATATTTAGGAACTTCTCCTTGTCGAGGGGATTCCTTATTGCTGTATGAGGCCATTGTTTGCCCCATTTTAGCTTGGATTCGATTTCTTCAGTGATCTCAACCCCCTCTGCAAGGAAGTATAGGAGGTAGTACTCTCCTCCTTTTCTTATAAGCCTTGCAACGGTGAGCTTAGTTGGTGGAGTTCTATATGTTAATGCTCCTCCGCTTTTTCCTTGGCATTGGCCTTGTATGGTTGTTTCCTTGAGGTTTTCTTCGGGGTTTTCGCTGAGCTTTGCATAGTAAAGGGATGAGGCACCGCAGTTTGCTATCAGTACAAGCTCATCGTCAACGTACTTTATGTCACCAAAAAGCGGGGGTTTTCCACTCAAATAAAAGAGTAAAGCAGAGCTTATAGTCCCTTTCACGTCTCCTTCACATGTAGCTGGCACAACAGGTTTTTCTCCTTTTGCATCGGCATTAAACGGGAAGAGAGCTGGGATTAGACATGCGGTCACTCCATATATCTCACTAAGCTCCGGCTGGCATTTAATCGAAACAGCTACCGTTTCTTGTTCATATTCCTTCCAGATATCCTTTGCGGCGAGGTATATGGCTATCTGTCTCCTTAAAACCTCCGGAGTTAGCATTTTATTGTCATAATTAACCTTTGCCTTCTCATTCAGCCAGTCAAAGAACTCCTCAACACGAATACGCTCTTTTTCATCACTAATCATTGAATCTGCTCTCTTGATTATTGTGTACTGATCGAGGATCAAGAAGTCCCCTATAAACCTTTTTAATCTTGGAAGGTCGTCCATTAAATGCTCCATTCCAAGTGTATAAGGAGCTCCCCAGAGAAGTAAGGATTTTTTGGATAGCTTCGATACAGCCTCTGCAGCCCTTGCCCATGCTTTTACTTTCTCTACATCTCCCTTAAGCCTTACATGGTGTAGGGCATGATAGTTTACGGAGCTTTCCCATAGGGAAGCTCCAACAGAGGTTATACATGTACTCCCAGCCCAAGCTGGATCATCGTCGGCATAGAGAAGCAGAGGTTTGTTGGTTTCCTTTGCCAGCAACGTTACAAGATTGCTCTCCGTCCAGTGCCACAGGCCCAAGATAATTCCACTTATATCTCTGGAGCCTATCAATCTGGAAGCTTTAAGGACTTCCTCTTTATCATCAACTCCAAAGTTTTCTCCCCTTTCGAGGGCTTCATATTTCCCAAGAGCCTCATTAACGTCAAAAACTTCGAGGTTAGAGGACTTCAGTTCCTTTATAAGGTTTTTATGTTTTTCCAACAGGGCTTTTTCCCTCTCTACTGAAAGGGCAGTTTTCCTTGGATCTGTGAAAGTTATAACGGCTAGCACACAACACCACCTTGGCATTTGTTATGCATGAATTGTTTTTAAAATTTAAGGGAGGAGAAGAGGCCTAGAATATTGCTTTTCCTGTGGTTTTGTCGAAGATGTGAATCTTCTTCATATCAAACACAACATCAACCTCCACACCCTCCCTAACCCTAGACTCCGACCTAAAGGAGCCGACAAAAGTCACACCACCAACACGCAAATGCACAATCCTCTCACTACCCAAATTCTCCACAATCTCAACCACAGCCCTAACCAAATTCTCCCCAGGAACCCTCACCTGAGCAAACATCGCATCATACAAATCCTCCGGACGAATACCAAAGATTACCTCCCTACCAACATAACCCAACTCCCCCAAAACCTCAAACTGATCCGGAAGAAGCTTCAACCTAAACTCCCCAAAATCCACAAACCCATCCTCAGTAACAATAGCATCAAGAAAATTCATCGGCGGGCTTCCAATAAAACCAGCCACAAAAGTATTCGCAGGCTTATCATAAACCTCATCCGGCGAACCCACTTGTTGCAAAACACCCCGATTCATCACAGCAATCCTATCACCCATCGTCATAGCCTCAACCTGATCGTGGGTTACGTAAATCGTCGTCACACCAAGCTGCCTCTGCAACTTCTTCAGTTCAGCACGCATCCTAACCCTCAACTTAGCATCCAAATTACTCAAAGGCTCATCCATCAAAAACACCTGCGGCTTCCTAACAATCGCCCTACCCAACGCAACACGCTGCCTCTGCCCACCGCTTAATTCCCTCGGCTTCCTATTCAAAAGCTCCGTCAAACCGAGGAGCTCAGCAACCTCCCTAACACGCTGGTCAATCTCCTGCCTCGGAACCTTCCTGAGCTTCAACGGAAAAGCAATATTATCATAAACAGTCATATGCGGGTACAACGCATAACTCTGAAAAACCATCGCAATATCCCTATCCTTCGGCGGGACGAAAATTCCCTTCTCCGGGTCAGCAACCAGCCTATCACCAATGTAAATCTGCCCCCTACTCGGCTCCTCCAGCCCAGCAATCATCCTGAGCGTTGTTGTNTTCCCACAACCACTCGGGCCCAAAAGAATCATAAACTCCCCATCCTTAACCTCCAAACTCAACTCCCTAACAGCAGTAACCTCCCCAAACACCTTCCAAACATCTACAAGCCTAACACCAGCCATAAAAATCACCCCATAATGAATTTTATTTCAGTACTTTCATAATCTTCAATAACCGCAAACATGCCTCCAACCTTTACAACCCCGTTTTCAGTTTCGAGATGGATATTGTTAACGGCTTCCCTGAGAGAGAGTGTGTATCCTACAACCCTTCCGGTAAGGGTTTCTAATCTGCCTGACTCCAAGTTTTTTCCAGTTATCTCAGCATAGATGTTTCTGTTTTTTAAGTGATTTTTAACAAAGTCTACTGCATGAAACATAGCGAAGAATCTAATATCTTTTGGATTGCCGATAATCTCTTTTTCGAGTGTGGATTCCTTGAAAATTTCTATTATGAGACTGTATTGGGAGAATATTATCTCAGGATAAGTGGACTTAAATGAAGGAGGTCCAATAGAGTCAAAAGTGGCATTCTGAATTGTGACTACCTCTTTTCCATCAGTCATGCCTATTAAGTGGTTCAGCTTGTAGAACTGCCTAACAAAGAAATTCCCTTTCCCTTTGAACTCTGATAGATCCGGGATTTTGTCGATATAGAGGGACACCGTTACACCTCTCTCGAGAGTTTTGATCAAATCTTCTCTTATTGTTTCAAAGAATTCGCTTGGAGTAACTACTATAACCTCATTTTTAGCTGAATAGAGTGACTCTCTGAACATCTCAATGGCTTCGTCAAAACTCCTGCTCCTCCATATTGCAGGTCTCTGTTCTTCCTTTTTTACATTATTAAGCTCAATTTCGAGCTTTTTCATTATGTCTTCGAGTTCTTTTTTGAACCTGAAAAATGCTATTCTTGGTGAGTAGGCAGCGTATACCTTTGGTGTCCCTTCAATTTCAGTCACAAATCCTCTAAGTTTTAAGGAGGATATTGTATCATAGACCCTGTTGTATGGAATCCCGCTTTTTGTGGATATTTCCTTCGCAGTACTGGGCCCATAAACCAAGAGAGTCCAGTAAGTGAGGATTTCATACTTTGTAAATCCAATCTCACTCAAAGCATGTGAAATTTCTGGGGGAATCTCCATTACTGTCACCTAAAAATATATTGGAAGGAGGTTTAAAAAGAATTTAGTAAATCAAGATACCTCTCAAGATGCTTTGTTATTATGAAATTCTCTTTAATCCTTTCTTTGGCGTTTTTGCCCATTTCCTGTGCTACATCTTTGTGCTCGAGGAGATAAAGCGTTTTCTCAATGGCATCGTTAACATCCTTCACCAGGAAACCTGTTTTTCCATCCACTATCTGGAGTTTTATTCCTCCCACAGCTCTGCCTACCACTGGCTTTTCTTTCCACATTGCTTCGGTAACGGTCAACCCGAATCCTTCCCTAATGGACATCTGGAGAATCACATCGCTTGCCCTCTGGAAGGCATTTACCTCTCTTGCGTGAACTCCAGTAAGGTTTGTAAGCACTTTGATGTCGTAATCTTCTCCGATTTTTCTTAAGGTTTTCTCAAAGTATATCCAGCCTTCTGGGTCATCATGCGCCATTACACCAACTAGCAGGAGCTGAACTTCTGGTATCTTCTCCTTGACTTTTCTGTAAACGTCAATTACATCGAAGACTCCTTTCCATGGGTCAAAACGAGCTACCTGCGTGATTATCGGTCTCTCTGGATCTACATCAAACCTTTCTAAGGTTTTTAAGATTTCACTTTCACTTAGCTCCATGTTCTTTTCACTGAGAGGATCAATAGAGGGAGGCATTATAACGACTTTCTCTTGGTTTAGATCCTCTTGAACGTATTCTTCCATGTGGAAGATATATCTGTCATATTTCTCGACAAACTGCCTCAGAAACTTCCAAAACTCCAAGTTTGGATCACTTAGATCTATATGGCATCTCCAAATCCAAGGCTGCCTTTTCTCATAAAACTCTATAAGCGGTGCCGGTTGAGGATCGTGTATCAAGACGTAGTCAAATTGGGTCAGGTCAATGTCTTCTGCGTTCTTTTTGTTTATCTCTAAATAAAGCTTTTTCATTTCCTCAGTTAACCTAAGCTCCTTGTTTCCCTGGAGAGCATTGTGAAAACTCTTTGTAACATTGAAAAATTCATTTGTCCCCTCAATTACAAACCATCTTGCGTCTATTCCGACATCCCTCATCAGAGGGACGAGGTTGTGCAGAATTTCAGCAACTCCTCCACCAAAAGATGTGGAGTTTACGTGAACAAAACTCTTATCTTTCAGATTTTCTGCCTTAGCTTTAATAGCTTCCAGAGCTTCATCTCCTATTATTTCCCTGTAGTCCTCAAGCCTTTTACCTTCTCCACCAAACTTCGTTACCTCATACATTCTATCACTCTCCTTTTAGTGCCCCAGCAGTTAAACCACTAACAATGTATTTCTGGAAAAGCAATGCCATTATTACAAGCGGGATCGTAGAGATTACCGACGCTGCCATCACGCTTCCCCATGGAATTTCACCATGAACTCCTTGGAAAAGTGCTATACCTACAGGGACTGTTCTTGCCCTGTGATCGGTGGTAAATAACAAAGCAAACATAAATTCATTAAATGCTGCAATGAACACTAATAATGCTGTTGAAAACAAAGCAGGAGCAGATAAAGGAAGTATTATCGTAGTTAGAGTCTTTATTCGGGATGCTCCATCAATCATTGCAGCTTCATCCAAATCTTTTGGAAGTTGAGAAAAGTAGCTTAGAAGAATCCACAATGAAAGAGGAAGCGTCCAGGCAACATAAGGGAAATATAGGGCTTGATAGGTGTTCACCCATCCTAACTTTTCTATAAACTTGAATAAATAACCAACTAGACTTATCTGAGGAAACATAGAGAGTCCCAGCACAAATATTGGGATCAGTAATCTCCCTTTGAACTCTATTCTTGAAACTGCATATGCAGCAAGAGAAGAAATACTGACAGTTGTAAGAGTTACAAGGCTGGCTATAATTATACTGTTCTTTAAATAAGCTGGGAAATGCAAGGTAGGATCACTTAAAACCCTCACATAATTCTCAAGAGTAGATTTATACTCTACAAGCGGAGATCCTAAGAACGTTGGATCCTCTGCAAAGGAAACAACAATCATCCATATAAACGGAAACAGACAGATTATTGCCATTAATATGGCCCCGATAATTAGTAATATTCTTTTTAGAACTTCCTCTCTCATTTCAATCCCTCCTGAATCTTCCTACTTTTAAGTACACTATTGTAAACGACAATACTAGAACAAAGGTTAAAATCGAGATTGCAGAGCCAATTCCGTAGTCTCCAAGATTGTAATAGTTGAAAGCTAAGAGAGAAATTGACGTGGTAGCACCTCCTGGGCCTCCACCAGTAAGTACATAGATTATATCAAACACCCTCAATGCATCAATAGTTCTCAATATAAGTGCTACAATCAAAACCGGTTTTAATAAAGGCAAAGTAATACTCTTAAACCTCTCGAACATGCTCGCACCATCTATCAAGGCTGCTTCATACAAGTCTTGTGGAATGGCTTGCAAACCTGCCAACAGTAAAAGAGTCATAAAAGGTGTTGTTTTCCAAACATCAGCAATTACGATAGCAAAAAAAGCACTTATTGGAGTCCCAAGCCAATTTACTGGACTTACTCCAAGAATAGACAATATCCAATTAAAAAGACCATAGCTATAATTATACATGAGTTCCCAAGTTCTCGCGGAGATGATTGTTGGAACTGCCCAGGGAATCAAAACTATAGCTCTTAATACCCCTCTCCCTTTGAGTCTTTCATTCAATATTAGCGCAAAACTTAATCCCAATATTGTTTCTAGAGAAACACTAACAAACGAGAAAGATACTGTAACAAAAGTAGAATACCAGAATTCTCGAGCAGATAACACGCGTAAATAATTTCTCAGTCCAACAAACGGTTTTTCAGGAATAAAGGTCACATCCCTATGAAGGCTAATCCAAAAGGTTCCCATAACAGGTAAGATTATGAACACTAAAACTACTGTCAGAAGAGGGAGTATCATTAAATAACCAAGTTTTGCTTCCCTATACTTGAGTTTGGAAGTGAGGTTATTATCCATTATCTTCCCCTCCATTTGTGTTAAGAAGTAAAAAACAAAAATCAGCTGTATTGTTTAACTAATTCCTCTGCCTCTTTTTGAGCCTTGTCCAATGCTTCTTGTGGGGATATTTTGCCAGCTAGTGCTGAATTAACATACTTTTGAATTATCTCACTCAACTGCGGATAATAAGGAACTATCGGCCTTGGCACTGCGTTCTCAAAAACTGCTCTAAGTTCCTTTAGGTGAGGGGATTTACTAACAACAGCAGGATCATCGTAAACATCTACTCTTCCAGGATTCCATCCGAGATTCATTGCGAAGCCTTTTTGCACACTGTAGCTTTCCACAAATTTGACAAATTCCCAAGCTAATGCTTTGTTATCTGAGTACTTGCTTATCCCAATGTGCCATCCTCCAAGTGTAGCTGCACTCTTATGACCTGGAAAGTGCGGAAGTGGTGCTACTCCAACCTTCCCTTTAACAGGTGAATCATCAGCATTGTGTAGTCCCCACGCGTATGGCCAATTTCTCTCGAATGCAGCATTGCCCTGTTGGAACATTAATCTAACTGGCTCTTCTGTCATTTCAGTATATGTGTTTGGTGGAGAAATCTTATATTTGTGAATTAGATCCACCATAAACTGAAGTGCCTCAACATTTTCAGGTTTATTTAGAGTTGGCACCCACTTTCCGTCTTTGAATTCACCTAGGGATCCTCCATTGCTGTATACGTATTCTACAAAATCACAAACCAAACTTTCATACTGCTTTCCCTGCCATACAAATCCCCAGAAATTCGGGTTAGTCTCTCTCTCACCACTTTGTATTTTTTGAGCCATTTCAACAAGTTCTTGCCAAGTTTCTGGGGGTTTGCTATAGCCATACTTTTCTAGTAGGTCTTTCCTATAATACAACAACCCTGCATCAATATATACTGGAAGAGCATATAGCTTCCCACCCTGCTTGTCTGCCAAGTTAATTACACTCTGGAAAAATACACTCAGGTCATAGTTGTCCTTCTGTACATAGTCATCAAGAGGTTCAAGCCACCCAGAGGCTATAAATTGACCAAGCCAAGCAACATCCATCAAAAATACGTCTGGATCAGAAGACTTTCCTCTTAAAGCATTTACTAAGTCAAGTCTCCTTTGTTCAGTGTCAGTAGCTTGCCTTTTTAGCTCAACAGTGACCCCAGGATATTTCTTCTCAAATTCAGCTATAACACCTTTCCAGTATTCTATTTCATTTGGAGCTCCTCCTACAGCAAATACTATCTTTCCTTGCAAACTAGTTTCGGTAGGAGTCGAAGTCACTGTTGATGTCTGTTGGCCACCAATGCACCCACTTGCCACTACTGCAATCCCCAAAACTCCAACTAAAAACAAACCAAGCAGTACCTTCTTGACATTCATATAGGGGCACCTCGATTCCTTTGTATATACTAAAAGTATATATATTTTGCGGATGAAAGAGCTTAGAATTTTCGACAATTATGATGCTATGCACATCCTAAACGAAATGCTAGTTGCTGTTTTTATATGGAACCTATAGCTCAACTATAAGCATGCTATTTATTTACTTTAAGTACAAACATCCCTAAAGTAAAACTTTAAGTCTCCTAAACAATACTCCTTGGGGGATTGGAATGATATACGCAATAGGAGAAATTCTAATAGACTTTATCGCAAAAGAAGAGGGAAAACTAAAAGACGTTAGAGAATTTGAAAAGCATCCTGGGGGCGCTCCAGCGAATGTTGTAGTTGGTCTGAGAAGGCTTGGGGCAAAAAGTGCACTGATAAGCAAAGTCGGTGACGACCCTTTTGGTGAATTTCTTATAGAAGAACTCAAAAAAGAGAGAGTTGAAACAAAATACATAATAAAGGACACTAACAAACATACAGGAATAGTCTTTGTCCAGCTTATAGGAGCAAAGCCCGAGTTTATACTGTACGATGGTGTGGCTTACTTTAACCTAAGGAAGGAAGAGATACAATGGGATTTTATGAGAGATGCTGAGCTTTTACATTTTGGAAGTGTCCTCTTTGCGAGAGAACCAAGCAGGTCAACAGTGTTCGAGGTTCTTAGAGCGGTCAAAGGAAAAGTTCCCATCAGCTATGATGTTAATATCAGACTCGATTTGTGGAGAGGAAGAGAGAAAGAAATGCTCAAAGACATAGAAGAAGCCCTTAAGCTCGCAGATATAGTAAAAATTGGAGATGGAGAGCTGGAGTACCTCAACAAAAATGGAATAGCCCTTGAGGACTTCAACTTTGCTCTTGTTGCGATAACAAGAGGAGCTGAAGGAAGTACAATTATCCACAAAGACATAAGGGTTGATGTGCCTTCGTTTAAAGTTGAGCCTGTAGATACCACTGGAGCCGGAGATGCCTTCATGGCAGCCCTATTAGCATCTCTTTTCTACATGGGCAAGCTTGACATACTGGAGTTCTCCAAAGAAGAGCTAAAAGAGTTGGGAAGCTTTGCAAACCTGGTGGCTGCGCTCTCAACTACAAAACGCGGAGCCTGGAGCGTGCCGAGTTTAGAAGAGGTTTTGAAGCATAGGAAATTCAGCTTTCTTCCGTAGGCTCTTCTTTTTTACCAAAAAGCCCGATCAAATCATGAAGTATTGCCAAATCTATTGCGGCGTTTAATGATTGAAAAATCGCTCCTCCCATCAGCATTAAGAGTGCAAAGAAAAAATCCACACCCTTGTATGCGATTGTTATCTTTATAGCTCTTCTTTCATCCTTAACTATTCCCCAGGCAAGGAGAAAGTTCAGAAGGCCAAAAATAAGCAACATATACCTTTCGCTTCCAAAAGCGCTGGCTGAGTAATACAAAAGGAAAAATGATTGGAGAAACAGCAGGTACACAGCAACTTTCATCGGCCCTCACTCAAGTATCTCTCAAATGCCTCAACATATTTAAACCCATCGTCCGGAAAAATTAAGACTGCCGTTCCCGGATATTTGTCGCGAATTCTCTCAAAGGCCTTGACCACTGCACCTGAACTTAGCCCTATTAAAAGACCATCTCTTCTGGCCACTTGTATAGAGCCTTCAATTGCTTCCCTCTGGGTTATCTCCATCACTTTATCAATTTCCACTTTAAAAAACCACTTCGGCTTTGTTTCAAGTCTCTTTATCCCAGGAATCTTCTCACCCTCAGCTGGAACAACTCCAACAATCTTCGTATCATAGCGCTCCTTGAAGTATTTTGCTATCCCTGCTATATGTCCTGAAGTCCCGATTCCAGCAACGATTACATCTGGTTTCTGTCCTATGCTTTTAAGCTGCTCATCAATCTCCCTTGCAGTGTATTTGTAGTGGGCTTCAAAGTTGTCATCATTCTCAAACTGGTTTAGATTTACTGCATTTGCCTTTTCTGCTTCTTTTTTGATGAACTCTATCATCTTTGGATCAATAGTTTCAAATTCGGTTTTTACTACCTCGGCACCAAGAACTCTCAGCAGAGTCTGGGTTGTGTTGGGAGTAGGTTTTGGAAGATAAGCCCTGAATTCAATGCCAAAGAGGTTTGACATGGCTGCCATAGCTATGCCAACATTTCCTGAGGTTGCCTCAAAAAGCCTCCTCGTGCCGTTAATGTCTCCCCGCTCCATAGCCTTCATAATAAGATTAAAAACAGCCCTATCTTTTATGCTTCTGCTGAATGGGTTAAAGAATTCCAGTTTGGCAAAATACATCCCCCCTCTCATCAGAAAGGGAAAGCTTAAGCAGGGGGGTAGGTTTAAACTTTTCAAAGAGTTCAACTGCACTGTTAAACACGTTCACTTTTGATCACCATGGTAGCATCCCAATCGCGCATTATAAATGTTTCGTTTGCGGCAATCTTACACAAAAATGTATATTTAACATTCCTTGCCAAGCACTTCCCGGTAAATCTTCTTAAACTCACCAAGGGTTCCCCTTATTACCGGGTGCTTCGGTACAAAATTACAGCCTTCCTCAGGCTCTATGCTTATCTCAAACGTCCCTATTTCCTTTGCGATTCTTTCTATCTCTATTTTGTCCAGCCCTATAAGGGGCCTGAATATCGGCAAATCTGTTGCAAGGCTTATTATCAGAAGATTATCCAGTGTTTGAGAAGCAACCTGGCCGAGGGAATCTCCTGTGATTATTGCCATTGCCCCTTTTTCTTTTGCTATTTCAGTGGCCTTCATGAACATGGTGAATTTACAAAAAACACATATCCACTTTCCTTTTTTCAGCTCCACCAATTTATCAAAGACAGGTTTCTGGTATTCAAAAACATCAACGACGATTAGCTCCTCCAAGCTCTCTGGAAAAAGTTCCTTAAGCCTCTGCCAGATTCTTCTAACCTTTTGATAATTGATCTCACTCTGCTTGAAGTGAATCGGATAGATCGTAAAGCCTTTTCTGAGCATTAGGTATATGGCCACAGGTGAATCTATTCCCGAGCTTAAGAGTGCAACAGCCTTCATTGTTCCACCTCCAGGGTTAGGTGGACTATCCAGGCGTTTATGAAGAGTGCCCCTACAAGCTCCGGAATAGCGAGTCCCTCAAATACCCTAGTGAGGTAAACCATCACCATAAAAACTATCGGACTACCAAGAAGCCATATTAGAGCAGATTTCTTTTTTCTCACTCTCTTTAAACCACAGATAAAGATGTCCGCAAAGAGCAAAATGTAAAAGGACAGTGCAAAAAACGAATGGGGCTTATACTCTTCGGGAAAAATTCCCACAAGCAGCAAGGAAATCATTCCGAGAGGAAAAAGCACGGTAACTCTCTTCTCCTTTAGCATCTCAACCCCAAATACAAGGCCTAGCAAGCCGAGAAGAACGAGGAGAGAATTAAAAACATGCCCTATAGGGTTTTTAATAGACCCCATATCGCTGAGGGCATTTTCAGTTAAAGAAAACCAAGGATTTAAGTAAATTGCAATAAAGATTCCACCAAAAGTAAGAAACGGAAAGAAAAGCCCCAAAATTCTTACCCACCTTTTCATTGACATCCCCTTTTTCTCGGTTCTTCACCGAAGACTGCTTTGTACAGCTTTTTGAACTCCCCCCAAGAACCCCTTATCACTGGATGCTTTGGGATAAATGGTATCTCATCTTCCGGAAGTATAGAGAGTTCAAAGGTTCCAATGCTTTTAGCAATCTCCACAATTTCCTCTTTATCCAGCCCTACCAATGGCCTGTAGATTGGCAGATCGCTTGCTTGGCTTACTATGTACATGTTCTCCAGTGTTTGGGATGCCACCTGGCCTAGGGAGTCTCCTATAACGATTCCTTTTGCCCCAAATTCCCTTGCAATCTTGTCAGCTTTTTTGACCATCATGTACTTGCAGAAAACACATGTATAGTTTTCTTTTTTAAGCTGCTTTAGCGTTTGAATAACTTTCTCCCTTTCCTGTGGTTTAATAACTATTAGGTCACTTTTGCCCCCATAGTGATATTTCTTGAGCTGGTTCCAGATTTTCCTGACCTTCTCAAGGGTCTTCTCTCCCATGTAAATGTGGACAGGGATCACTTCACATCCTCGCTTCATCATCAGAAAAGCAGCAACCGGCGAATCTATACCCCCACTTAAAAGAGCCACAACCTTCCCTTGGGTTCCTACTGGAAGACCACCAAACCCTTGGACTTTATCAACATAAACATAGGCTTTTCCTTCCATTAGCTCGATGCCAACCTCGATATCATAGTTCTTTAAATCTACTTTGCAATCTTCGTTTTTCAGTATGTACTCACCAACTTTAGCAGCCAGCTCTTGGCTTTTAAGGGGAAACTCCTTGGTTATCCTCCTTGCGGTTACTCTGAACTTCGGCTCTTCCACTCCAAGTGCCCTCAGCTTCCTCCTAAAAAGTTTTAGAGAAGTTTTATATATCTTCTCAAGCTCTGCATCTATCTCGGCAGAAGGTGAAAGTGAGACTATACCAAAAACCCTTTTAAGAACCTCCACACCCTCTTCAGCCTTGTTTGTCTTTACTATGATTCTGCCGTGCTTTGCAAAGACGTTCTTGTACTTTATACCCTCACTCACTAAAGCTTCTTTTATATTGTTGATTAAAATGTTCTCAAACCATCTTCTCGTTTTTGGGGATTTTGTACCTATCTCACCGTATCTGACTATTATGGCATTTAGCATCTTCATTCACCGGATTTAAATTATTTTAAGGATTTTTTCTAGGGATTTTCTCCTTGGCCTGGGAGTTATTTTTTCAGCAGGATACCCTACGGGGACTAACCCTACAAGGTACCAATTCTCGCCAAGTTCCGCTATTTCTCTAAGCTCCCTCTGGTATTTCTCCAAGCTAGTAACTCCTATGTAACACGTTCCCAAGCCAAGTTCCACTGCCTTGAGCATAAGGTTCTCTATCGCCATTGCAGCACTTTCAACACTCCAAAGGAATTCAATTTCCTCGTATTCTTTTCCTTTTAAGAAGCGCGTTTCTTTATCAACAAAAACTCCTACATAAACCGGAGCTTTGTACATTCCTTTTTCAAATATCTTTGCCTTTAGTTTTTCTATTTTTTCTTCAGGTAAGCCGTATGCACGGTAATACTCCGCATGAGCTTCGTACATTATCTCATGAATTCGCTTTCTGATGTTTTCGTCTTTATAAACTACAAACAACCAGTTTTCAAGACCACTTGCAGTAGGAGCCCTTATTGCAGATTTTATTAGGTCTTCTAGCTTTTCTTCTTCTACGCTTCTCTCTTCGTAATATCTCACGGACATCCTGTTAAATATTACCTCATCTAGCTCCATCTAGCTCACCAAAAACCCTTATGTTTATTCGGGTTAATATACTTTAAGGAGAAAAGAGAAGAAATCTGAGAGAATAGACTTCATCCTCTGATTATTTTCATCTCAAACTCTTCCACAGGGACTTTGAAGTCTTCTCTGCTGTTGATGTCCCCTCTGTTAAAGAGGACTTCTCTTGCAAGTATCCAGTAAATTAGAGCCAAAGCCTTTCTTCCTTTGTTGTTCGTTGGAATTGCCAAGTCCACATTGCTCAAAAGGTTCTCTGTATCGACAAGAGCCACTATTGGGATTCCAATCTCTATTGCTTCTTTCATTGCTTGATGGTCTGCTCTTGGGTCTGTTACTATCAAAACATCGGGCTCAAAAAAGTTCTTAACCTGTGGGTTTGTCATTGTTCCGGGTAAAAATCTTCCGGGTATTGCCCTTGCTCCAGTAACTTCTCCAAACTTCTTGACTGGCTTTTGGCCGTAGAGCCTTACACTTACCGCTAATATCTTATCTGGATCAAACTTTGCCAAGAACTTTCCTGCAGCCCTGAGTCTCTCGTCTGTTTTCCTGACATCGAGCACGTATAGACCATCTTGCCTAACCCTGTATATGAAGCGCTTCATATCCTTTGTTTTTTGTTGTGTTCCAATGTGAACACCCGCGGCCAAATATTGGTCGAGTGGAACCAAATACTCTTCCATTTTCTTCACCCCTCAAACGTTATTATTCTTCCTCTTTCACCCAAATCTTCCGCTATCCTAATAAGTTCGTTTATTTTAACAACGGAATTCTCATGGAGCATTATAGCGGGACACTTAAGTCCCACTGCTAAATGGGCTAAAGCATCATCAGCCGATTCATACTTCGCCTCTGCCAAAATTGGAGTTATTCTTTCGGATTTAACATCATTAACCAGATTATAAAGGTCTGTGAGAGTGCCTAAGTTAATCGGCTTAATTGAAAGTGCGTTGTAATACCTTCTATCCAAGATGTCTTTTGTTCTGAAGAGGTACTCCCCGTCAACAAACACTCCATGTGTTCCTGCTATAAGTTCAAGGAAGAGCTCTTCTTCGCCTAAGGGCTTGATATAGGAGATGTTGTGATCCTCAACTTTCTGGAGGACTTCTTCGATATCCATTTCCTTCTTTTGTACTATTCCAAGAGAGACCTCAAGACCAAGTTCGTCTCCGGCTATCTCTGAAGCTCTTGAGAGCTCTTGAAGGTTAATGCTCTTTACATGCTCCTTTATTTTTGCCATTGCATCTACTACATCCGAGATTTCCATTAGATCCTTAACCAAGACAAGGTACTCAAAGGTTTCATCCTCCGCAAATCTCAATATTGGGACTGGAAGCTCTGTAGTGAACGTTCCCCCTATGTAGCTGTAAAGAGGAATATTTTTGGCGTTTGAAGCTGCTTTTGCCACAGCAACTGAAACAGCCAAAGCAGTGTTCGCCCCTATGTGGCTTAGATTCTCAGTCCCATCTATTTCCCAAAGATAACTGTCTATGAGCTCTTGCTCTTGGGAGTCAAATCCAATAAGCTCCGGTCCAATTATCTCATCGACTTCACTAACCGCTCTATGGGCTTCTACTATGTAGAGAGAGGGATTCTCATCTATGGGGGCAGCAAATCTACCAAATCCAGAGCTTGTTATAACGTCAACTTCAATTGAATACTTTCCACCCTTGAGGATTGAAATTCTGCCGACTATGTTCTCGATTATTGTCATCCCACATCAACTCGGCCTTATGACTGTTATTGGGATTATACCCTTCTCAAACTCCATTATCGCAGCTTCTAACGGTGTGGCTCCTTCTGGTACGTCAATTAACACAGGAGCCCCCATGGCTATCTGCAGTGCCCTTGCTCCTATTATACGAGCCTTCTCAAATCTTGTGTATCTAAACATCTTACTCACCCATGCAAATTTTGGTGGGGCCGCCGGGATTTGAACCCGGGTCTCCGGCNCCCNAAGCCGGNAGGATAGACCAAGCTACCCCACGGCCCCTCCAAAGAAATGTGGTTTTTTCAATATACTCTGTAGTGCATTATCTCATCTATCAATTCAACGTGGCTGAGGAGCATTCTCCTGCAGCAGTATCTCTCAAGTCCAAGCTCATCGAGTACTTTTTCGGGGTCTTCCCCTTTTTCAACACGCTCTTTAAAGATGTAATACTTATCCCCAATCACCTTTCCGCAGGTGAAACATCTCACGGGAACTATCAAGCGAATCACCTTTTTGGTTTTTAAATTTTAAGGAAAGTTTGAAGGAAATCAACGGTAACTCTTTTGTCTCTTTGCCCTTGGACCCTTTGTAGAGCGATTTGGCTTGTGTGGTTCTGTTCTTCTTGAGTCGCCAACAAGCATAGTCCTGTCATACTTCATAAACTTTTCTTTGAGGTTCATGTCGCCGGTCCATTCTACCAATGCCCTTGCTATTGCAACCCTCGCAGCCTCGGCCTGCCCCATGAAACCTCCGCCTTCGACTTTGACGTCAATGTCTACTTTGCTAACTATCTCCTCTCCAGCCAAAACAAGTGGCTCCATTATTGTGAAACGGGCTATTTCTGGCTCAATAATCTCAACGGGCTTGCTGTTGATCCTAACTCTCCCTTTACCTTCTCTTATGGTAGCTCTCGCGATAGCAGTTTTTCTCTTTCCTGCAGTTTGGATTATCCTCATTATCATCACCTCAGAACTTTCCACCAAGGAATTTGGCAACCTCTCCAACAGTTACATATTTGGGGGTTTTAAGTCTTGACATATGAGCTTCAGCAATTGTCTCCAACTCTTTGTCTTCAAACTCTTTTGGAATTCCAGCGTAGACCTTTAGTCTCTTAAAGGCTTTCCTTCCTCTGTCAGTTTTCCATGGAAGCATGCCCCTAATGGTTCTTCTAACTATTTCGTCGCTTCTTTTTGGATAGAAGGGTCCTTTTCTTGGGTTTGTTCTTGTTCTTAGTTCTGTTCTCTGCTTGTACTTCTCAAAGATGAACTCCCTGTTTCCGGTGATGATTGCCTTTTCAGCGTTAACGATAACCACTTCTTCTCCTTCAAGGAGCATTTTGGCAACTTTTGAAGCGAGCCTTCCGAGTATTAAACCATCAGCATTAATAATCCTCATGGCCCATCACTCCATTATGATTACTCCACTACCCTTTGGATTTCTCTCTACAAGCTCTTCGATTGTTATTGCCTCCCCACCTGCTTGAATAATCTTTTCTTTTGCCTTTTCACTGAACTTCCATGCAGCAACTATGACCTTATGATCCAAGTTTCCAGCTCCAAGAACACTTCCTGGGACTATTACCATATCTCCTTCCTTGGTATATCTGTTTATCCTGCCAATGTTTACTTCAGCCCTCTGCCTTCTCGGCCTTTCTAAGCGCCAGGCTATATCTTTCCATATTTTAACGTTCTCCTCGTTGGACTTCTTTCTCAGATAGCGAATGAGCCTTCTCAGGTTAATATCAGTTGGACCAGTCCTCTTCATAAGCATTCCTCCTTTTATTTCTCGCACCGAGGGACGGGGTGATCATTATGGTGCGGGGGCGGGGATTTGAACCCCGGAACCCCTACGGGACGGGACCCTAAATCCCGCGCCTTTGGCCAGGCTCGGCAACCCCCGCGCTATTCGGCTAATTTATGAAGCTCGTTTATAAATTTATCGCTCTTTCTCATTAAAATTTTGAGCGCTAAAGCTACTATTTCCTCAACGGGCAGTTCTCCATTGCTTTCTACCGTAAAGACGAACGTATTTGGCACTACTTCTTCCTTAATTTTATCTCCTAAATACGGATCAAATTCTCTCGGCAAATAGAAGCTCGTTAGAGTGGTTATGATAAGCTCGTTCTCGTTTTCTTCGATGGGGAGCTTCTTTCTAGCTGCGAGCTCTTTAATTTTCTCCCAGTTGGGGACCTCTTTGCTTACATGCATTTTTGTGAGATATTTGTAGTATGCAAAGCCGGGCTGCCATTTCGCATGGTCTTTTCCTCTACCAAGCTTCGCATATGCGTTAAAAACAAGCCTCTGGCCTTCCGCTAGTTTGACTATTGGAATATCGGGAGTTACGGGTTTTACATCTGGATCATCGCTCTTTAAATCCCCCGAATAAATTATGGCGGGACCTTCCGCTTCCAGACCCAATGTAACGGTGTAGTCATCTAACTCCAAGGCATCTAGCTCAAATCTGTCCGATGGTGTTGTTAAAGGAATTAGTGCCAGTCTGTGAGCAATAATCTCATCAAAAAGGGCAGAATCGTTCTCGTAGAATTCCACTTCATCAACAGCAAAAGTTGGAACTTCCCCTATTATCGTTCTTCTCAGTGCATTTGCAAATGCAATGTCAACCCCCTCTAAAATGAAGCGGATTGCATTGTCCCTTTTTTCAAGAATTTTTATTTGCATTTTTCTCACCGAAAAAAGAGGTTATAAAGGGAAGTCAAACTCTCCTTCCCCTTCTGCCACCTTTTGGTCTTGTACCATCGTGCGGTATTGGTGTAACATCTTCAACTCTGCCTATTCTGAGCCCTGCTCTTGCGAGAGCTCTAATGGCTGCCTGTGCTCCAGGTCCTGGGTTCTTGCTTTTGCTTCCACCTGGTGCTCTAACTTTTATGTGAACTCCCACAATGCCCTTTTCGAGGGCTTCTTCGGCGGCTCTCTTAGCGGCAATCATTGCAGCATAGGGAGATGACTCGTCTCTATCTGCCTTAACCACCATTCCACCGCTCCATCTTGATATTGTCTCAGCTCCGGTTAAGTCGGTTATGTGGATGATTGTATTGTTGTAAGAGGCATATATGTGGGCAACTCCCCATTTTTCCTTCTTTTTGATGTTAACTTCCTCACTCATTGTGCCTCACCCTTTTGGGCCTCTTCGATAACCATTCTCTCAGGGTGCTGAGAGTTTGCAAAAGGTGAAGTCTTCGCGTATGTTATGCCATCTTCCTCTTCCTTGAGCACCAGGTAACTTGGGGATCTTATTATTTGGCCGTTTACTTCAATGTGTCCATGGACGATTAGCTGCCTGGCCTGCTTTATTGTTCTTGCCAATCCCTTCTTAAATACCATCGTTTGTAGTCTTCTCTCAAGAATGTCCTCTATTGTAAGTGAAAGGACATCATCAAGGTGAGCCCCCTCTTGAAGCAGTCCTAGTCTAGCCAATCTCTGGAGGAGCTGAGCTCTTTCAATTTCTGCCTGCTTGCCTCTAGCAGCCAACAATCTTCTTGCCCTTCTTCTAAAGTTCTTAAGTTGTGTCTCGTGCTTCCAAAGCTCCTTCTTGTTTTTGAGAGCATACTTCTGCACCAACACTCTCTCTCTGTCGAGTCTCTCCTTAATCCAAGGATGAGAGGGAGTTTCATATCTCTTCCTTTGCCTTTTTGGATCTCCCATCTATACCACCTCACTTCTTCCTTCTGCTAACACCAACTGTAGTTCCTCTTCTGAAGTTTGATCTAGTCCTCTGTCCTCTCAATGGAAGACCAAGTTCATGCCTAATACCTCTATAAGCCCTGATTCTCCTGAGCCTGTTAACGTCCTCACGCCATGCCATAACGAGCTTTGCTCCAGTAAGGTGTAAGTCTCTTCCAGTCTCGTAGTCCTTTGGTCTGTTTACTGCCCATGCGGGAATGCCGTGTTTTACTGGATCTTCAAGCACAGCCTCAATGGCCTTTACTTGCTCATCGGTAAGGTAACCTGCCTTCATTTTTGGATCTAACCCTGCAACTCTGCAGACCATTGTTGCAAAGTTTATTCCTATACCCCTAATTCCGGTGAGGGCCCATCTAAGTTGTTTGTGCCCATCTATATCAACATTTGCTACACGCACGATATGTCTAAAGTCAGCCATTATAAGCACACCTCCACAAGTTAATCCTTCAACGAGGATTTTGGCGCCGGGACGGGGATTTGAACCCCGGCGGGCAAACGCCCACGGGCTCTCAAGGCCCGCGCCATCCCAGGCTAGGCGATCCCGGCATACACCCTAAAGCCCGATCCCTTCGCAATTTCTTTTACTTCCTTGAAGTTCTCCTCCATGAGTCCCTTAATATACTTTGCGCCTTGATTAGTGCGAATGACAATTTGAAGTAATCCTCCATCGTAGAGATGATGGGGTGCATTTATAACTATTTCCCTCAACACATCCTTCCCAGCATGCACCGGAGGATTCGTTATTATGCTGTGGAACCTTTCTCCCTTTACAGGCTCATAAAGATGGCCCCATCTTACCTCGGCATTCTTAACGTTGTTGATTTTTAAGTTTTTCTTTGCTATGCTCACAGCTCTTTTGTTTATGTCGGTCATCACAACGTAATCAACAAAGCGGGAAGCAACGATTCCAATCACCCCGTAACCGCATCCCAAATCAAGAACCCGCCAGTTTTTCTCAAGTATCATGTTATTTACAAGGAGTTCTGTTCCTCTATCAAGTTTGCCAAAGGAAAAGACACCGCTGGCTGTTATAAATTTAAAACGCTCCCCTCTAATAAATACTTCAATCATCTTGGTCTTTAACGGAACATTTGGCTCTTGGGAGTAGTAGTGGCTCATGCTCGAAGATTGGAAGAGGGGTTTATAAAGTTGAACCTCTCCCCCTTTGCCTGCACAGCAACCTTTGCTTGCACAAATCTTGACCAAAAAGCAATTACTGTTGAAAAGGAGCTGAAGAGAGTTTGTACGTGCTGTTACTGGGTTAGTTTTTAGGGCTTTCCAAGTCAGAAGTTGCCAGTCTTTAATGGGTTTACTATCTCCTGTGCCATTGGGCGCTTATAAAGAAACCCCTTGTGAAAGAGGAAATTTTAAGGGAAGGCAACAAAATAATCGCCAAGAGAAAGAACACGTACCAACTTTGATGAAACTTTGCGCAGGCAAAGTTTCTACCACATCTTTGGATACCAGTCCCTTGGCATGAAGACCTTTTCCACATCTACTGCTATTCCTTTGGTCTTTGTGAGCATCTCCTGTGTGTTCATCTTTGCCTTGCCCAAAGCCACAAGCTCGTCTTTGAGGGTCATTATCGCCACGAGATCTCCAGGTTTTATGCCTTTGTGGAGCTTCACTATTCCAGGGACAGCTAAATCGGCACCATGGGTTACAGCTGCAACTGCAGAGTCCCTTATCCACACTTTGGGTAAATGTTCAACTGCTTTCTCCATCGGCTGAATTGCCTTTCTGAAGTACTCTTCAATACCGTCCTCTTTCCAGAAGTAATAAGCATCTATAAGGTCGTGCAGAGTTACAAGGGTCTCATCTTCTTTAAACGGTCCGCTCCTTGTTCTCCTCAGCTCTGCCATGTGGGCGCCAACTCCTAAAGCCAAGCCAATGTGATGGATGAGAGACCTTATATAAGTACCAGCCTCAACTCCAACCCTAAACAAAACATCTTTGCCCTCTATCTCAATTATCTCTATGTAGTAAACTTTTCTTGTCCTGAGTCTTCTCTTAACGGCACTTCTTAGAGGGGGTCTTTGGATGATTTCTCCCTCAAATTCCTTCATAACGGCCCTTATTTTGTCCTCTGGAACATCCCCGTGAAGGTGCATCAATGCTACATACTCCTTACCTGCCGGTAAAAGTGCCTGAACAACCCTTGTGGCCCTTTCCAGAGCTACGGGCAAAACTCCAGTGACCTTTGGATCTAATGTCCCTCCATGACCGGCTTTTTGAAGGTTTAAAAGCTTCTTAACCCACGCAACTACCTCATGGCTTGTGGGACCCGGAGGTTTGTCGAGATTTATAACTCCAAACTGCATATGCATTTCAATAGGCCTTTTATCCGGAGGGAAACCCCATTTTGGGTTGGTTTCAGCTTTTTCGTCCTTAATAACTATTTCCCTCTTAATATCAGCAGGAAGCATGAGTTCTCGCTTTTTCTTTCTACCCATTCTGCTCACCTACAAAAAATTGAGAAAGGGGGTTATAAACCTTTACAGTTCAGCCTTAAAGCATATAGAGGATATCCTGACCTCCTTCCCGCCTTGAAAGGCGAGGGTTCCAACGAGCTAACCCCTCGCCAATAGCAGGAAGGTTTACGGGCCCATCACCTACTCCCGTTACCGCCTTTCGGTTCAGCCCGAGGGGACGGTCTCGCCCCCGTTACCCCTACCCCCAAGGGGACTCGGGGTTATGGTTTCAGAGGCCAAACCTTCAGTTTTTACTGCCTCGAAGGGCAGTCCTTCAAGGACGCTTAACAGCGTCCTAACCACTCCAAGCGGAGTGGTAACGCGAAACCCCTCATCTCATCGGGTTATTAAATTTGGCCTCTTCGAGGCCTCATTACTTTGTAGGAGTTTAAAAGGGTTTCTATTTGAGAGGCTGAATTTCCGAATACTGCATCCCCGCCCTGAAAGGCGAGGTCTTCAAAAGAGAAAGTAAGGTTCAAAATTCTTTAAAGGTCTTCCACTTCGGTGAAGTATCGTCACTTCACTCCCCGCACGTGCTGCCAGATGAGCAAACTCAAAGGATATATAACCTCCACCTATGAAGACTATCTTGTCGGGAAGATCATCAAGCTCAAGAAATTCGTCGCTCGTGATTACGTGCTCCTCTCCGGGGATGTTGAGCCTTCTTGGTTTTGCCCCAGTTGCAACAAGGAACTTGTGTGCCGAGATTACCTCCCCATCCACTTCTATCTTATCCTTATCTATGAAGTGTGCTCTACCATGAATGGTCTCAATGCCTGCTTTTTTGAGACTTCTTTCCATTCTCTCTGGAAATCCTTCAGTCCATTCCCTTTTGAAGGCCATTAATTTTTTCCAGTTTATTCTAATTTCCCCTTCAATGCCTTTTTCTTTCATTCTCTTAGCCCAGTCAACAAGCTCAGCTCCCCCAATAAGGATTTTCTTTGGATCGCATCCCCTCAAGGCACATGTGCCTCCAAAGGGTCTCTCATCAACAATTGCAACTTTTAATCCTGCTTGTGCAAATTTATAAACGGCGGAAGAACCGGCAACGCCAGTTCCAATAACCACAACATCAAATTTTCTCATTTTCATCATCCCATATTATCTCAACTCCTCTCCAGAAGGCAATGTACCCCTTAATCACCTTAGCCGCTTCTTTGGGTTCAGGATAGTACCAAGCAGCATCCTCATTTATCTCTCCATCCACAACAACGTGATAATAGCTGGCTTCTCCTTTCCAAGGGCAGGTTGTGTGAGTATCACTTTCTCGGAGAAACTCTTTGTGAACGGCTTCTGGAGGAAAGTAAACGTTTCCCTCAAGAAGAATAACTTCATCTTTTTTGGCCTCAGCAATAACCTTTCCATTCCAAACAGCTTTTACCATACAAACACCTCAATGTATAGTATGTCAGAATAGTATTAAACGAGTTTTCCTAACAAAATGAAAAAACTAGGCAAGGAATTTTAACAATTTGGAAAAGAGAAGAGGTTAAAATCACTCCAAGCTGATTCCAGCTTGCTCAAGGGCGGCCTTAACAGCCTCGTCGTCGGCGCCTCTCTCAATGTTAACCTTCTCTGGAAGAGGCTCAAGGTGCTTGATGTTCATCCTTCTTCTCTTCACCTTGTTCAATCCAGCGCCGGTAACGAGGACGAAGTTCTTGTCGATTATGTCAACAACAACTACCTTTTGTCCAGCCCTTCTTCCGGCAATAACAACGGCTAGCCTTCCAACATCAATTGCTGGCATTCATCCCACCTCCATCTTTTTTATTTCCCCGTGTCGCCATCGGGGTACAGGTGGTCGATGGCGGCCTTCACAATGGCGAAGACCCCATCGGGACCCCAATTGGCAGTGTTAATAACCAAATCATAAACTGAGAGATCGTTAATGTCAATCCCGTATAGGTTTAAATACCTTTTCCTATTTTGCATTTCCCTTTCGGCAATCTGCATGAATGCCTCCTCAACACTTATGCCCTCTCTCTTTGCTACACGCTGAGCCCTTACTTGAATCGGTGCATCAAGCCATATCTTTAAATCGGCATTTTTTACCATCCATCCAGCCAAACGACCCTCAATAACTACGTTGCATTCTTTTGCCGCTTCTACTTGTCTTCTATCAACTTCCCTGTCTATTTCTGGGTGCATTTCAGCATATTTCTGGAATTCTTGTAAAGACATCCCCATTTCTTTTGCCATTTGTCGGAATATTAAACCGGCATAAACGTGCTTAAAGCCGTAGTGTTTAGCTAGATTCCTGCAGAGAGTTGTGGTACCACTTCCTGCCAATCCGCTCACTGTGATCACTAGACATCCCTTAGGCATGGTGCATCCCTTTTGTCCAAGGTTAGAGTGCAGCCCTTACCTGAGCCTTCATGACTCTGCGCATGCAGCTTGGGCAGAGGTGTGGCATAGGCCTCTCGGGTCTCTTTTTGGTCTTGGGGAGCTTTCTTAACTCACTTGATCTTCCCCTTGGGATTCCGTTTAGTGGTCTTCCGCACATTGCACAGTGTGCTATTTTTGGCTTCTTCTTTTCAAAGTGTATTACAGTCCTTCCACCCGGAGTTCTAACGTACTTTCTTCTCCATGATCTTGACCTGTACATTGGTTTCATATTTCTCACCCCGCTTAGCTTTTTTGTGCAGCATTTTTAAATTTAACTAATATGAGTCCAAGAGCTTTCTTAAAACCTGTCCGACAATCATTGATGTTAAGATGTACCATCCAATATAGCCCAGCTCGTTGGCTTGGAGGGAAGAGTGGTAAAATCTGTGGAACCAGTCAAAGAGGAAAAAGTTGAACGGTGACTTCACGATTGCCGTTTCAACATACCACCTTCTCATCCACCCAAAGAATATGAAGAATATCGGCATTGTAAAGAGCATTGGTTTAAACATTGAGTCTTTCATAACTTCATTTTGAAGCTTTAAAAGTTCCAGCTGCTTTTGTTGAAGCTTTCTTAATTTCTTCTCATCTTTTGCTTTTTGAGCCTCTTTCCACTCCTTCTGAAATTCCCTGCTCATTTTTTGTAGTTTTTTCATTTTTTCTTGGTCTATCAGCATGTGATTGACTAATGTGAAAAAGGCACCAAGTATAATTCCCGAAATTGTTACTACCCACATTGGGTGAGCATTGGTAACTAAAGGACCAAATACTTTGTCAAGTGCCAGGTATATTCCTTCAAGCATCTTCCTCCACCGCCAGATCAAGTATTTTTACCAATTCATTAACGGCCTCTTCCAGACCTTTATCCTCATGATTTTCAATTATCTTTATAAGTGCATTGGAATGCATTGCATAACTTATTGCGGCAGCCCTATTTAAATCCTGATGTCTCTGAATTTGTTCCTCAGTTTCAACATCCCTGTCCCTTTTCAGGTCTCTTAATCTTCTTCCGAGTATTTCACTAGGCGTTGCCTCTATTATAACAACAAATCTCGGGTTTATAACCTCAATTACCTCCTTAGGAAAGCCGAGCATATACCCCAAGGGCGTTTTTATTGTAGCATGAGTATCGAGCAGTACGGGTTCTTCTCTAGATATCTCAAGGATTCTCTGAGCGGCTTTAAGCTGCAATTCCCTCTGCACCTTCAAGCTCAGTCTCCTCATCTCGTCTCTGTGGGTAACCAACTTAGCTTTGACCGCTTCCTCGAACATTATATCCCCAAAGTTAACTACCCTAAATTTTGCTCGAGTCCTTTTCAAGGCTAGTCTTGTGATTGTGCTCTTTCCTACCCCCGGAATTCCCGTAATGACCACCACAAATGGCATATTCTATCACCTTGATCAAAACTCGCACTCCAGAGAGTACAAAGAAAAATTGGTTTATAAGGTTTTTTAGAAAATGAATGACAAAAAAAGAAACTAACTGAAGAACCTGCGCAGTGCTGGAAACATCTCGGTGGCTTGCTCTCTTGCTATTTCTTCATAAAATCTGTATAAGATACCTACTGTAAGCAGTATTCCAGTTCCAGTTCCTAGTGCTCCAAGGAAGTCTGCCAATACCGCAACAACAGCCAAGGTGAATGCTCCCCAGAATGTAACGTAAGGTATATATCTCTGCAAGACCCTTTCCAAGATTCTTGGGTCCCTTCTAAAGCCGGGTATCTGCAATCCCGCCCTCTGCAGTTGTCTTGCAATGCTCTTTGCGTCAAGTCCGGTGAGCTCAACCCATAGGAATCCAAAGAGTAGGGAGAACATTATGGTGAGTATGGCATAAACCAAAGCCCTTAGCGGATCGGCTGTAACGCTGAATATATCACTAGGTGGTAGGACGTACCTTACAAACCCAGAGACTGCCGCTCCAGTTTCGTCAAAAGTTCCAAGAATTGGATGGCCGAGTCTTTGTAAAAGCCTAGCCCAGAGCTGGATGTTCGCGTAAAGGGCAAATGTGAGTATGATCGGAATGTTGCTAACATACATGAACCTTATTGGATATCTTCCTCTTACAGTTACCCTTCCATAGCTGAGAGGGATCTCCACTCTCATGCTTTCCAAGTAAACAACTATCAAGAAGATAACTATTGTTGCGAAAACACTTACCATGTCTGGAAGACCCCTTCTGTACAGCGCTCCAGTAACATCACCTTTAATTATGTGCTGGATAAAGGCCGGAATAGCACCTATTATAGCGGGACCACCTGTTAAGGGGTCTATAGCTTGATTTGTTGTTAATGGGTTAAGGGCTCTAGTAACAATTGTCTGTGAGACTCCCGCAGCAATAAAGAGACTTATACCACTACCAATTCCCCACTTGCTCACAAGCTCATCCATAATCATTACCATTATTCCACCAAAGGCGAGCTGAAGCATGAGGAGTACCTTGATTGTCAATGTGGGATTTCCAAACGCTCCCGCAAATACGTAAACAGCCGCCTCAAAGAAGCACATGAACACTGCAAATACCTTCTGCAGAGCCTGATAGAATCTTCTGTCTTCGGGGTTCGAAAGGTCTAGCTTTATTATTTCTGAACCGACTAAAAGCTGCATTATAATTCCAGCGGTAACTATGGGACCAATACCCAGTGTTAACACACTACCATTTCTACCTGCTAGGACTACTCTCAAGGCTTGGAAGTAATCTTGTACCGTCTCAGGAATTCCAAAAAGAGGTATCTGTGCCAGAATAAAGTACAACAGCAATGCAACGCCTGTCCAGGCGAATTTTTCCTTTAAAGGTACGTGTCGTTTTGGCCTTTCGATTTCTGGAAATGCATGCTCTATTTTGTAGATTATTTCCCTTGCTCCCATGGATTACACCTCAGAGACAATTATTCAAAAAGAAAAAAATCAAGCAAGCAGAGCTTCTCCCCCAGCTTGGATTATTTTCTCCTCAGCCTTGGGGGAGAACGCTCTGGCTTTAATTACAAGTGGTTTTGTGAGTTTCCCGGTTCCAAGCACCTTATCGGCAAACTGAGTGGTATCGACAATAATTCTTCCTTCTTCCTCGTAGGCAATACCAAGCTGCATGAGCTCGTCAAGGTGCTCGTCAATGAATTTGAGGTTTACTGCAGTTATCTCTCTTTGAACTTCCACAGGCCTCTTGAAACCCCTTTTGCCTAGGTGATCAGGGGCATACTTGATGACCCATGTCCATTTTGTCTTCTTCCTCTTTCCAGTTCCTGCCATACCTCTACCGCCCTTGTGTCCTCCACCGCGGTGCTTCTTTTTGCATCCCCATCCATGAGTGTGGGAACCGCGAAGCTTTCTCACCTTTTTCTTTCTCCTAATCATCTCGCGCACCTCACAGCATTCTCTCTATAAGCTCGTTAATAGCCTCTCCCCTATAGCCTAAAGCTCCACCCTCTTTGAAGGTTCTCTTCTTGCTCCTAATGCCGCCTCTTGCTGGGTGAAGTCTAAATACTGGCTTTAGCCCCGGCAGATCATTGAGCTTCATTTCTCCGTTGATCACTTTTTCAGCAAATTCTTTGATGCTCATCCCGAGCTTTTCTTGAACGTACTCCTCCGTAACTCTCTTGTTCCCAGGCAATCTTCCTCTCTTCTCTATGAGCTTTGCTAGGGTTTCAGCGTTTATTTCTCCCCAAGTGATGTAATCTTTTACCTTTTGTATCATTCCCTTGTAAGTTGGGGTGTCGTCAACGATCACAAGGTGGTTTACCTTGTGGAGTCTCAACATTGCAAGGGTGTCTTTTACGGGTCTCTTAACATTCACTCTGCCCCTTATCCTAATCAAAGCAAGTTTTGCCATCCCCGCTCACCTCACAGCTCAAAGTTCTGTGGCATTTCTCTACCAACCACGATACCATAGCGCTCGATCATCTCAGGCTTCACAGCGACACTGTTGGTGTTGTATAGTGCTTCAAACACTGCCTTTGCGAAGTTAACTGTGGTTCTTGTCTCACCCAAGGTTTGTGACCACACGTCCTTAACTCCCGCCAGGCTTAGTATCTTCTTACCGACATCACCGATAACGAGACCAAGTCCTCTCGGCCCTGGCATGAGCTTGACCTTTACACTACCGCTTTTGCCCTCAACGGCGAATGGTATTGAGTGTGGTCTCCTACACCTGCACTCCCAGGAACCACAGCCCCTCTTGATTTCAATTATGTTCATCTTAGCGTAGTTTATTGCCTTCCTTATGGCTATTCCAACTTCCTTTCCGTGGCCGATTCCAAGTCCCACGTAACCGTCTCTGTTTCCTACCGCTGCCAGTACCCTAAACCTAACTCTTCTACCACTGTCAGTCATTCTTACTGTTAGAGCTATGTCAAGAACCTCTTGGTTCTCCCTTGCATTAACCTCAGGAAGGAGTACATCAACTATCTCGGGCTCTTTTATCTGGTAACCCTTTCTAAAGATCTCGTGAATGTCAGTAATCTGACCTTCTTTAACGAGCATACCGAGCTTTGTCTTGGGTTGCCACTCTTCTAAAACCCTTTGAGCGTATTCTTTCCACTCCTGGCTCATGCTCTCACCTTCTCAAATTTCTCAATGATTCTCGCCTTAACCTCTTCAAAGTGCTCGGGAAGCTTTTCAGGTTCAAGTCCCTTAACGAGATACCCTCCAAACTGTCTCCTGTACTTCTCTTCATCCTCTTCCTTAAGCATCTTTGCATACTGAGCGATGTGTTCCCCTTTAATTCTGTACTCTTCCGGATAGATTTCCTCGCTGTGTGGAACCTCCAATCCCGCATCAACTGCTCCCTTGAGGACCGCAAAGATGCTTGATCCTCTGGTAGGCGGGTGAAGTCCTATGTCAAGGATCGCCTCTTCAATTCCCTTCTCAAGTGCCTTGTAGCCTATGAGCAACCCGAGGAGGTAAGCGCTTGGAGTATTTCCACCATGTCCCTTCCATCCAAAGTCCCTCATGAGCTCTCTTGTGTGAGCTGAAACAACTGTTTTGTCGCCCTTTGGATCATATAACACTATCTGAGCTATGTGGTGGTTGAGGGTTTTTCTCACAACTAATCTGGGCTTGCCTGATTTAAGGAGTGCAAGCCTCTTGTGATAGTTAGTCTTACCTTCCCTTCTTCTTCTGAATGGAACCCTATATCTTGGTCCGTGTGCCATTTATATCACCTCTTCAATATCCCTTTCTCCTCCATGAACAGATAAAGCTGGTGTTTGCTCTTGAACTGTCCGCCCTTGGCCCTTATGTAAAGGTTGCGGTAGGTGTGTTCATCAATCTTCTTCTCTGCCTTGAGCTTTCTAAGTTCCTTTCTAAGGGCTCTAATCGTCATCATCCATCTCTCTTTCTTGCCCATCCTTGCGGTCTTCTTACCCTTTCTGCTTCCGTGTCCCCTGTGCCTTCCCTTCTTTCTCGCTTCTTGCCTAAGCTTTGCCCTGTACCTGCTCTGTCCCTTAATTGGCTTCTTCTTTATGACGCCTTCATTGATTAACCTTCTAATATCCTCTCTTGTGATAGCGGACTTAACATCATCAATTCTTTCAGGGTCTATCCAAACCCTATTCTCGCCACATTTCAAAAGTTCAGCAGCAATCCTTCTCTGCATTTTGAGCATGACCTTCACCTCGCGTTGAGCACCTTAATACCCAATTCCTTGGCTCTCTCAATTATCATGAGTCTCTTCTTCTTTCCGACTGTTCTAGCTATTCTAGCGGCCTGTCTGGTTGGGTCTATCATCTCAAGCTCCTTGACATTGTGCACCAGTACTTCCTCGTATCCGCTTGGGTGAAGTCCCCTAACTGCCCTCGGTGAGCTCCATCCAATGCTGGGTGATCTTGCCTTTCCTTTAAGCTTTAACCTCATCTTGCTGTCTGTTCCTTTGGGTCTCCTCCACTTGGGATCATTCTTAAATTTTGGAAACCTCCACCATTCTTGCCTAAGAAACTTGGGCTTCTTCCTTTTGAGTTTGGCCCTTATCCTTAAGAGTCTCGCTTTTTCCATCAGTCTCACCTCAGAACTTTATAGGTTTACCAGCTTTTTCAACGATATAAATACCATCTTGGAAGACTCTCCTATCCCTACCAGTAATCCTTGTCGCTTGCTCGATGTTTGCCGCAGTCTGTCCGACTTTCTCTTTGTCGATTCCCTCTACTATTATCTCGCCACCCATAACCTTTACTGTAACTCCGGGGAGTATTTCGGCAACTCTTGGTGCCTTTTCACCAAGGAAGTTTTCTATGTAAACTTTGTCGCCTTGCACCTTGACTGTTATTGGGAAGTGGCTGTAAACGACCTTAAGCTTGTATGTGAATCCTTCCGTGACGCCCTTGATCATGTTTGCTATGTGGGCCTTGAATGTTCTTGCAATAGCTATATCCTTTCTCCTTGGGAAGTCCTTGTACACAACAACTTTGCCGTCTTCAGTGAATATCTTAACCCCTGGATAGCTGAGTTCTCTCTCAACCTCTCCCTTTGGACCCTTTACCTTGACAAGGCTACCGTTTATCTCGACGGTGACTCCTTCTGGAATTTCAACTTCTTCCCTCACCCATGCATCAATTGGCATTTCTCTCACCTCAGTAGACGTAGGCTATTAACCTTCCACCAATGCCCTTCTCAAGGGCTTCCTTGTGTGTCATAACACCTTGGGATGTGGAAACTATTAGAATACCAAACTCGAATGCTGGAAGGAATCTCTTTTCCCACTTTTCGTACTCTTTAGCTTTCACTGAAAACCTTGGCTTTATTGCTCCTGCCTTGTTTATCTTTCCTAGGAGTTGAACTCTGTATATGCCTGCCCTTCCATCATCGATAAATTCAAACTCACCTATGTACCCGTTCTCTTGCATAACTCTAAGTACCTCTCCAATAAGCTTTGAGGCTGGCTTTATGTAAACCTCCTTCTTTCCAACTCTCTCGCTGTTTGTAATGTGAGATAAAGCATTTGCCAAAGGATCTAACAGAGTCATCTCATCTCACCTCAGTCGTATTTCTTAAATCCTAATTTTGGAGCTACCTCTCTAAAGCAGTGCCTGCAGAGCATTAGTCCGTGTATTCTAACTATCGGTCCAAATTGTCCACAGCGGATGCATCTTCTCGCGCCCTTACCAAACTTCCTCGGCTTTCTCTTGTTATAATCAGCCTTCGCCATAATCATCCCTCCACAATCTGGACTCCAAACTCTTCCTGCATGAAAACCATACCCTCTTCCTTTGTAAGCTTGTGTCTTGTGGGGATGTGGTGCCTTCTTCTTTTCCTTCTTGCAATTCTGTATCCCGGTCTTTCAAGTGTTACACAGACGTCCATACCAAATATACCAATTTCTGGGTCGTATTCTACTCCCGGAATGTTGATGTGCTCATCAATACCAAAGCAGACGTTTCCGTGTTCATCAAAACTGGATTCTTTAAGTCTGTTGTCAACGGCAGCCAATAGCCTTTTGAGCATGTCGTAGGCTTTTTGACCCCTTAGGGTCACCTTAACTGCTATCGGCTCGCCTCTTCTAATTCCAAAGTCCCTGTTTGTTTTCTTTGCCTTCCTCCTTATTGGCTTCTGACCAACAAGTGATTCTAACATTGTCTCAGCCTTTGTAAGTCTCTCACCACTCTCACCAACACCAATGTTTATGGTGACTTTGGCTATTCTAGGCCTTCTCATAGGGTGAGCTTCCCAATCCGCTAAGATTGCCTCTCTGTTAGCTATCATTCTTTTTCACCTCACGGTAATGAGATCTTTGGTTCCTCTTTACCCAAAACAAATGCGTAATCTTTCAATGTATCAAAGAGCTCTCCTTCCTTGTCTTCAATTGTAACCACGTCTGGCCATCCACCTGGGAAGTGCCTGACCTCAACGATTTTTCCTACTCTTGCAACGTTCTTACCCTGAACAACGAACACGTAAGCCCCGATCTCAAATGAAAGCACTTCAACTATCTCCCTCTCTGGAACTTTCATTAAGACGGTGTCTGAGGTCTTGAACTGATCCTTGGTTTCATCTGTGAGTGAACTGAGCTTGATTAAGTGGTTTGTTCCATCGTGGAAGTTGAGCTGCAAGTTTCCTCCCTTTACCATTCTCTTGTTGTTTATCCTCAATGGTTTTATCTTTGCCTCTTCTTCGCTTATTGGATGGAGAATAAGCTTTCCAATTCTGTTTGGAAAAACTCTGTAGTGTTCTCCGGTTTCTGGTATTGAGACAACGTCCATGATGCCAACTGGGAATTTGTAGTCCTTTCTAACCCTGCCGTCTACAAGCACTTTCCCTTCGTTGAGGATTTTTCTTGCTTCTCTACCGGTCTTTGCGTATCCAAGGTAATCCCTAATTATGTAGATGAGGGGAATTGATGTTTTCATGTTGTGCGGACCGGGGGAAGGTCTTACAGCCCACTTGTATGTCTTTCTCTCAATGTACCACTGAGTTGGAGCAGCAAGCCTCTTTAAGTGTCTCTTAGCACCTTTCCTCGCCATCTTCAAGCCCTCCTCTCAATTATCTTCTTTCTTCTCTCATCTTCAAGGTTCAGTTCAACAATCATAACATTTGATGGGTGTATCGGGTAGAACACCTCGGTACCGTTAACCTTCTTAAGGGTTGCTCCCTCGACATGAATCCTGTACCTCTTAAGATCAACTTCCACAACTTTTCCTTCATGCCCTTTAAAGTCCCCTCTCATTATTTTTACTTTGTCTCCAGTCCTAATTGGAAGAGCTCTAATGCCGTACTTCTGTCTAAGCTCTTTTGAAAGGGTGGCACTGACTATCTTGTGTCTGAGATGAAGGGGAGCATTGTACAAAAACTTCCTTTGCTTTCTCGGTTGTTTGCTCTTTAATCTCATTTCTCTCACCTCACAATACTATACTCGCAATACTTCCTACTCTAACCCACTTCTCAGCGGCTTCTCTCGCAACAGGTCCTCTAACCTCAGTTCCCCTTGGAACACCTTCGGGTGTTGTAATAACGGCTGCATTGTCTTCAAATTTTACTCTCATCCCATCAAGCCTCTTGTACTCTTTTCTCTGCCTTACGATAACTGCCCTAACAACTTGGTGCCTCATATCAGGCCTTCCCTTCTTTACCGTTGCAACTACCATGTCGCCAACGCCTGCTGAGGCAAGTCTCCTTCTAACACCTTTGTAGCCTACTACCCCGATTATCTGGATTACTTTTGCACCTGAGTTGTCTGCCACTTTAAGGTAGGCACCAATTGGCAACGCCCTTGTGGGCCTAACTGGAGAGATACCTCTTGTAGCACCAGCACCTTTCTTTGCCATTCTCTTCACCTCTCCTCAGCTTTTTGAGTAACCGCAATCACTACAAAGCTCTTTGTCTTGCTGAGGGGTCTAGTTTCAGCTATGATAACTTTGTCCCCCGGCTTTGCGTTGATGCATGGTGGATTGTGGGCGTGTATTCTGCTTCTTCTAAGCTCGTAACGTTCGTATTTCTTCAAGTAGTGATAGTGCTGTCTTTCAACGGTAACTGTGTGCCTTGGCTTGTCACTAATGACAACTCCCTCAAACACTCTACCATGTACCTTAATGCGTCCATGCCATGGGCACTTTGGATCATCACACTTCTCTGCGGGAGGTTGTATCCTCAATCCGATGTCTCTCATCTTTTTCACCTCTTTTTCAATCTCATCTCAGGCCTTCCAATCAGTTCTTCTCCCTTTATTCGTATTTTTTTATCGTCAATTTCAAACTCAAATTCGGCAACATTCTTGGGAACTATCCACACCTTTTCTCCAAGGATTGTGAGGGTGTTTCTCGTCTCGTCAATCACGTATCCCTCAATACCTATCAACCCCGGATGAGAGCTGTTAATGACTTTGACCTTCAGGCCTATGAGCTCGTGCATTGTTATTGTTTTTCTGGTCACTCGACCTCTATCAATTCCTCTGAAAATCCAAGTTCTGCCAATAAGCGCTTCACCTTTTCTCTGTGATCTCCTTGAAGCTCTATTCTCCCGTTTTTGGCTGTTCCTCCGCATGCCAGTTTCGCCTTAAGCTTTTTTGCAATCTCTTCAAGGTTAAACTCCTTCTCATCAATTCCCTCTATTATGGTCTTGAGCTTTCCATAACGGGCCTTTTCAATGTAGACCCTAATCCTTTGCTGTTCCTTTAACACCTCTTTAAATAACATCTCATCCAGGGGGTTCACAATCCTAGGCACTAACCATCACCCTTTGCTCCTCAACTTTTCCTTCTTTATCGTTAAAAGGCGGGCAATATCCCTCCTAAGGTTCCTAATAACCATCGGGTTTTCCAAAGATGTTCCCATTGTAAGCATTCCCCTTTCCTTTGCGAGCTCAAGTCTTAACTCTCTGATCTTGGCATCTATTTCTTCCACGCTCATCTCTCTAATCTCACTCGGCTTCATTGTTCGCTCACCTCTTCTTCAACTGGTTTTTCTATGATCTCGATTTCATCCGGAAGTCTTGCATCTGGTGGCATAATTGAAACTTTCACTCCAAGGACACCAAGCTTTAGCAATGCCTGTGCATAGCCCCTTGAAACCAAAGTTTCAGCAGGATTTCCAACTTTTGCAATATATCCCTGATAGAATCTCACACTTTTAGCTCTTTCTCCTGTAAGCTTGCCGCTTATTCTGATCTCAACACCTCTTGCGCCATTGTTCATAATTGCCCTTATTGCAGCGTATGCAGCTCTTCTAAAGTGGACTCCCCTTTCCAATGCCTGGGCAAGCCTTGTCGCTTGAACCTTAGCGTTAAAGTAGGGGTTCTTGATTTCCTCAACCTCTATCTGGGGGTTTTCCAAACCAAATTGTCTCTCCAGTATCCTTGTAAGCTCCCTTATTTTTCTTCCGCCTCTTCCTATAACGAAACCTGGTCTCTCGGCAAATATAACAACCTTTGTCCCAAGGGGAGTCTTCTTGATGTCAAGTCCTCCATAACCAGCTCTTCTAAGCTCTTTCTCAAGATATTCATCGATGAGCATTTCCTTAATGCTTTCCTTTATGAAATATCTCTCGATTGCCATGAGCTCACCTCCTAATCTCCTCAACAACTATCTCGATGTGTGTTGTCTGCTCGTTGAATGGTGTGGCTCTTCCAAAAGCCCTTGGTATGTATCCCCTAAGCACTGGTCCCCTGTGAGCTGCAGCGTGGATGATCTTTAACCTATCTGGATCAAGACCTTTCTGCTCTGCGTTGTTTCTAACATTGAGGAGGATCTTCTTGATTTCCTTAGCGACTTTCACCGGATATCTACCAGGCCCAAAGCCCTTCCCCTTCTTGTGGCCTTGGGAGTCGTTGAACCTTCTGAGGGGGATAGGTCTTCTCTTGGCTATTACATCATCAAGGAGCTTTATGGCATCGTTGAGCATCATTCCTTTGATTTCTCTGCAGACTTCTATTGAGAGTTTCGGAGATATTCTCAAATCTCTCCCGCTTGCTTTTGCCATTCTCTCTGGGTCAAAATTTTGGAAAGAGTAGGAAAACTTTGCCATTACCTACCACCTCACTTGATTGCAACGAACATTGATGATCTTGTAGCACCAACACCAGGTGAACCGTGTTGGACTCTCTTTCTTGTTAGAGCAAATTCTCCAAGGTAATGTCCAATCATCTCTTCCCTAATCTCCACTGGGACAAACTCCTTACCATTGTGGACGTAAATTGTGATTCCTACCATCTCTGGAAGGATAACCATGTCCCTGCTGTGAGTTCTTATTGGCTTCTTGTATTTGCCCCTCTTTGCCAACCTGATCTTTCTGAGAAGCTTTTTCTGTTCGGGTGTTAACCCTCTCTTAAGGCTTCTCCTCTGTCTTGAGGGGAAAAGTCTAGCCAAATCTTCAAGAGACATGTTCATTAGTTCTTCAAGAGTATAACCGCGATATTTAAATTCTTTCCTTGCCATTTATACCACCTCACTTTCTCCTTCCGGTTCTTCTCGCAGCTATATGACCGACTTTTCTTCCAGGTGGAGCTCTCCTTGAGACTGTACTTGGCTTACCGATGTGGTGCTCTTTACCACCGTGTGGGTGATTGACTGCGTTCATCTTTACACCTCTTGGCTTAGGCCAGAACCTGTTTCTTGCCTTCATTATGTAGTATGCCTTACCTGCCTTGACTATTGGCTTTTCAAGTCTACCTCCACCAGCAACTACACCAATTGTGGCCCTGCACATTGGATTGAATGCCTTAAGCTCACCACTTGGCAACTGAACAATTACTCTGTTCTTCTCTTTTGAAACAACTAGAGCATAACTTCCCCCGGCTCTCACGTACTTTCCACCATCGCCCGGAGAACCTTCAATGTTGTAAACGTATGTACCCTCTGGAATCTTTGCAAGTGGAAGTGTGTTTCCAATTGCTATCGGAGCTTCAGGTCCGATGTAAACCTCTTGATCCACCAAAAGTCCCTCTGGGGCAAGGATGAGTCTCTCAAGACCGTTCTCAAACTTAACCTTGGCAACCGGTGCTGTTCTTCCGGGGTCGTGGAGTATCTCAACTACCCTACCAGCGAGGGTCTTTTCTTGGGTGAAATTCAAGGGGATGTACTTAACAGCACCCCTATATCTGTGAGACGGTGCTCTGAAGGTTGTTGTTCCTTTTCCTCTCCTCTGTTGAATCAAACTCTTACCCATTCTCACTCACCTCAGAACAATCCTATTCTAGCAGCAACCTCACTTGCGCTATACTCAGGCTTCAATTTCACGTAAGCCTTCTTTTCACCTTTCATTGTTATGAGTGTGTTGACTTTCTCAACTTTGACGTTGTATATTTCCTCGACAGCCCTCTTTACATCTTGCTTTGTAGCCCTTCTATCGACTATAAAGGTGAGCTTGTTTTCTCTCTCAACCATGGAGATTGCCTTTTCTGTGACTACAGGTCGTATAATAACCTTATATGGATCCATCACTCATCACCCATAAATCTCCCTTAATCTCTCTATTGCTCCCTTCGTCCATATTGTGAGCCTTCCGGGATGTGCACCTGGGGCTAACAGCTCTACACCCAAATTGTCCACTAAAACTACGTCAACACCTGGGTGGTTTCTTGCTCCCTGGATTATTCCCTCATTTTTGGCAACCACAATGAGTGGACCTTTTGCCTTTTTGTATCTTCTGCCTCTCATCTTGCCCTTTCCAGCCCTCACTTTGGTGTTTTTCTTTGCCCTCTCAATATCTTCCCAGACACCGAGCTTCTTGAAGATCTCCCTAGTTTTTGCTGTCTTGTAGACCTTTTCGAGCTCATCTTCCACCACAAGGGGAACTTGAGGCAGGTTATCAATTATGTGGCCTCTCGCTTTAACTAAATCGTAGTTTGCAGTGGCAGCTATGGCACTCATCAAGGCAAGTCTTCTTTCCTTCTTGTTGATGTCTTCCCATATTATCTTCTCTACTTTTGGTGGGTGAGTTCTTCTACCACCTCTGGCAAACGGAACAAACGCTGCAAATCTTGGGGAGGTCTTTATCCTCTCAACCCTTGCCATACCGTGACCTTTTCCGATGTTCTCAGTAACCCTCCTCTTACCCGCAAGGGGATCTCTCCCTTGTGGTTGTATGCGGTGGGTCCATGAAGCGATGACAGCTCTCCTAATGAGATCTGGTCTGAAAGGTGTTTGGAATACTTTTGGAAGTTCAATTTCTTCAATTGGCTCGCCATCGAGTGAAAATACCTTAACTTTCATAAACCCTCACCTCATTGCTTTGATTCCCTACTAACGTATGTTATTTGTGGAGCCTCAACAGGTGGCTTCTTTGCTGGAGGCCTTATTGCCGGTCTTACCCTGATTATTCTTTTAATTGCTCCAGGTATGGTTCCAGCTATCATAAGGAAGTCGTTTCTCACTATTCCATAGTGGGGGAATCCTCCCTTTGGAGTGATCTCGATTTCCTCTCCATCGAGCTTTAGCTTTCCGTTTTCCCCTATTCTCAAGAGCCTCTTGTTGAATTCAGTTCTGTGGTGGAAGCCCATCTGTCCAGCTTGTGGAACCGTCCACATAACCCTAGCTGGGTGCCATGGACCAAGGTTACCAACGTGTCTTGCCTTTCCGGCTCTTTGAGCCTTGTGGAACTGTATCTTGATGCCCCATCTCTTAACTGGGCCCTGGGTACCCTTGCCCTTTGTGACGGCTACTATGTCAAGAAGCTCTCCCTCTTTGAGAACTTCACTTGCTCTGAGTTCTTTTCCAAGCCTCTCTTTGATATAGGCAAACTTCTCTTCAACGCTTGTTCCACCAACAGCGTACTCCATAACCTCAGGCTTCTTCTTTATCCTCGCGAGCCATGGCTGAGTTGCCACAAGAGCCCTAACTTCAACTATTTCTCCGGACTTAACAAGGTCCTCAAGCTCTCCAAGTTTTTGCTGGAAGGTCTCTTCGTTGTAGTTCTTTGGAAGAGTCTTAATCCTTCTCTCAAGAAGCTTGTAGAATGTTACGTTCTTTGCCTTCTTTGATGGGTAATTCTCGAGCTTGAAATCCGGAACTATGACCTCAGTTGCAGTTTCAAGTCCAAGGTAACCCTGCTTGTAAGCTCTAACTCCATAGACGATTAAGGGCGGAGCTTCAACTATCGTTACTGGCACGAAGATCTCCTTACCCTTCGTAAGCCCTGGAGCATCGTCTATCATAAGCACATGGGTCATTCCAGCTTTGTATCCTGCAAATCCGAGCATTCTAACCTCTTGCTCCTGTGGCCACTTTCTAATTCTTGGGACTATGCTCTTGGCTCTTTTTCTTGGGGAATATGCCAATGAACCTCTTCTTGGTCTGCTAATTTTTCCCATTTCAATCCCTCCTTATGAAATTAAATATCGCCAATGTCGCCAACACGGCTTCCTCCGTTCTAACGGTTTTTGTCTTTTGATTTGGAATCGTATTGAGGATTAGATCAAAGGGATAATCCTCATTGAAGTCTCTCAGGATCTCCATTATTCCCTTCCGGGGAGATCCAAACACGAATCCCACTTCCCCTTCCAATGGGGGAAGGTTCACTTTTCTCACATCCTCACCCTTTCGTGAGGTCGCGATTGCAAGGTTGAGTTTTGCCTTTTTAAGTGTTTTTGCCAAAGACTTTCTGGTGAGATGCACTCGATATCCCCAATACTCCTCGGGTTTTGAGGGCACTACCTTGAGCGGCTTCAGAGACACGATTTTGAATGTCATTCTTCCTTCTCCACTTCCCTCAACGAGGGCAAGCTCATCAAGGCCAATATCCGCGTAAAGCCTCTTGCCCTTTCTGATTACAATGCCCTCCCTGATTTCACCGAGCTTGGGTCTTCCTTTGAGCTTATGGTGGGGAGTTCTCAGAGGTGGCAAAACACCCACGTACCTGAGCTCCTTTGTAAGTGGTATTAAGCTCTTTCGCAGATACTGCGGTGTTTCCATGTATTCAAGGATTAGCTTGATGAATTTCCCGTCTTTTCCCCCTGCTTTGTAAATCCATACGTGCTCAACACCGAAGATCGCTGCCGCCCTGCCGATCTGTCCAACTTTATAAGTTCTTATCTTTGGGTCAGAGGTCTCTTCGAGGAGTGAATCTGGAATGAAGATATGCCATGCCATTTCAGTCAGCCTTTACATTTCTATACCCTAAAGCTGTAGTGGGGTAAAAAGAAAGTATTTAAAAGGCTTTCGAACCATTCCACCCTTCTGAACCTTCAAAAGTGTGAAAAATTTTTGCAAAGATTATTTCGCAATATTCTCTATGGCATTTATAATATTATGAATATTGCTTTTAACCTCTTCACTGAGTTCAGTCCCCAATTCAATCTCTTTAGCCACAACCCCAACGAAATGAATCTCTGCTTTAGCTAGCCGTTCATCAAGGGCCATCAAAAGCTTGAGTCCATCGATAGCCCCCATAAAATGTGCACTCCTTATTTCAGCCTTAAGCTTTTCAAAAACTTCTTCTCCCTTTAGATGGACAATTTCTCCGGGTTTATATTTGTCAGTGAGTATAGCATCGATGATTATTATTCTTTCTTCGCCATTATAATAGCGTTGAAGCTTGAATATATCGGTTCCTATCTCAAGAACGTTGTAGCCCTTCTCTGCCAGAATTCTACCAACCTTCAACCCTACACCATCATCTTTCATAAGCTCGTTTCCAAGGGCAAGGATCAACGTGCTCATATTCTCACCAACAAAAATTAGAAGGGAAGTTAAAAAAACTAAAGCCTAACCACGTGAACAGAACACGAGATACATGGATCATATGCCCTAACCGTCATCTCTGCAAGAAGCTTGAGCCTCTCTGGGTCATCTTGCCAGTGATTCTCAGCCATCATTCTAACATGGCGTTCCATAATTGCAAGGTTCATTGCGGTTGGTGTTATGATATCCGCATAGTTAACTCTTCCATCCTTGACTTCAAGAGCGTAGACGAGTAAACCTCTTGGAGCCTCGGTTATACTCACTCCAAAGCCGTCTTTTAGTTCTACCTCGTCCCTCTCTTTTACCGGCCACTTTGCAAGGGTATCGTCAATTATGTCTATTGATTTCTCTATGAAGTATACCAGCTCAATTGCTTGGGCGAAATTGTTTGCAAAACAGTTGTTGTATCTTAGTAGGTCTTTGTATTGAGTATAGAGCTCCTTTGCCTTGCCATATAGAAGGTCAGCGTTGTTAACTATTCTCGAGATTGCACCCACCATAAAGGGCTTCCCTTTGTAGAATGAGTGCTTTGCAAAGCTGTGCTCAACTACTTTTTCAACTATGTGTTTTTTATAATCTTCAACCGGAAACTCAAACCCGTCACTTACTTTGATGTAGTCTCCGTATATACCATAAACATCATTTCTCGGCTTCACTGCCATGTGAACCATCTCATCATCGGTTACCTCTTCGTACTGCTCAAGCTTTGAGAAGAGCTCCACTGTATACTCGGCTAAAGGTAGGGCCTCTTTCAGTTCTCTCCTGAGCTCTTCAAACTGGGCTTTTGTTGGAAGCTTTCCAAAACCTCCAAGCACGACGTTTTCTTGATGAATTGCTCTTGAGCCGAGATAATCCATTATCTTTGAACCAACGTTCTTTAGTGCCATTGCATATTCGATTTCTTTCTTATACTTGTCAACCATTGCCAGTGGATTGGAGTAGCCGAGATAATCTGGGAGAACTAGTAGGTAAAGGTGCAGGGCATGGCTTTCTATGGTATCCCCCATGTAGAGCAGTTCTCTCAAGTCTTGAATCTCAGGTCTTGGAGTAAAACCTATGGCCTTTTCTGCAGCCTCTAAAGCCGTGAGCTTATGAGATGCTGAACAGAAAGAACAAACCCTCGGATAGATCGCCAATGCCTCTTCAAGCTTCTTGCCAATTGTAATAGCCTCAAAGAACCTCGGCCCCTCTATTATGTTAAGCTTGACTTCTTTAACCCCCTCATCACTTGTAACTATCTCTATTCCTCCCTTACCCTCAACACGGGCTATATGATCAACCGTAATCGGGATATACATCATTCTCCCTCCTCAAATATCTTGTTAACCATCTCTTCAAGCTTCGGATTGTGGGCGTTGAAGATCTTCATTCTCTCAAGAATCTCCTCTTTTGTAAGACCTTTCTTCTTGAACTCTAAGGCTAGAGAGTCAAACCATGCAACGTCATAGCCTACAGCTCCTCTGCACCCAATGCAAGCAACGTTAAAGCCGGGACACCTTGCATCACACCCAGCAACTGTCACTGGCCCTAAGCACGGCTCTCCCTTTTCTATAAGAATACAGGGGTTTCCTCTAAGCCTGCACTCAACACATACTGGATAATCAATGTCCTCAGGCCATGAGCCCACTAAGAATGTGCCCAATGCATAGAGAAAGTCCTTCTTCTCTGGTGGGCAACCGTAAAGCTTGTAGTCAACCTTGATGTATTTTTCAACAGGCTCTGCCATCTTGGGCTCAAATTTAACATGAGCATCTCCGTAAACAGTCTTCCAAAGCTCACTAAGCTCTTTATCCTTACCCCAGCTCTGCACTCCACCTTGTGTTGCACAAGCTCCAACTGCAACGACTATCTTAGCCTTTTCCCTAATCTTCTTTACAAGCTCTACTTCCTCTTGAGTAGAGACACTTCCCTCTATGAAGGCTATATCGACTTCCCTATCCTCATCACTGTCCCTCTCCACCATGAACCAGCATTCTATCTCCGCCTTGTCCAAGAGATGGAGTATCTCATCCATCATTGCGAATTGAAGCTGACAGCCATAGCATGAAGTTAATGCGTAAAACCCGATGCGAACTTTTTCGTTCTCCATCTTCACCACCTCAGTCGAGCATTCCTGGTGTTGATACTATGTCGAAGTACGTGAAGACAGGGCCATCTTTACAGACGTATTTCCATGATGTGCTTGTTCCTACGTTGCAGTGGCCACACTTACCGATTCCACATTTCATCATTCTCTCAAGCGTCACGTAGATGTTCTCTGGCCTGTATCCGTAGTTTATGAGAGACTCAAAAACATCTTTGTACATCCTTGGAGGACCGCAAATTGCCACTGCTGTGTTCTTGGGATTTGTATTTGCTTCGACTATGAAGTTCTGCGGTCTACCCTTCAATCCGGGCCAATCAGGATCTCTGGTGACACTTTGAATTATCTTAACGTTCTCAGCCTCAGCTATATCTTTCATTGCCTCAAGTTCTTTGTAAAAGAGCAAGTCCTTCCCATAGCGGGCAGTGTTTATGAATGTTATGTTACCGTATTTCCACCTGTTGTCCATCGCATAAAGGAAGACGCTCCTGAGGGGAGCAGTCCCAAGACCTGCTGCTATAAGGAGTAAATCCATCCCTTCCCACTCATCGACAGGGAAGCCGTTTCCATAGGGGCCTCTAACTAAAACCGTGTCTCCCGGCTTAAGCTTGTGAACTACAGTTGTTACTCTACCTGCTTTTCTTATACAAAGTTCAAAGAAACCCTGTCTCATAGGAGAAGAACACACGCTAATAGGTACTTCCCCTATTCCCGGTATTGTAAGCTGAACAAACTGGCCCGGCTTAAATGTCCAGTTCTCTGCAATAGTTGGGTCTTCAAACCTAAATAAGAACAGCTTTTCCAACTCGGTAAGCTGATATACTCTAAGAACTCTAACCCTTTCCAAGGCGTAGGGATTGTCATCTGCAAAAGTATTAGTCCGAGGAACAGGTCTTGGTACGGTCATTGTTCACCACCTCCAACAGAAGGACCATATGCAAATCCTCTCTTTGGAATCTCCTCTGAGATTCTCGGTGGACATGAGCTTTCTTCAAGACCCAAAATGGTTCTCAAATTCCTTACAAAGCTTATCTCTGCAGGACAGAAATAGGTGCACCTTCCACAGCCGACGCAGTAGCTTAGACCAAGTTTTTCAACATATGAATTTTTGCACATATACCTGTTCATAAACCTGGATTTCTTTGTTGGCCTAAAGTTGTGTCCACCTGCCACCATTCCATGTCTTACCAGCTGACAAGAATCCCATCTCCTAACTCTTACACCAGTAACGCCATCGATATTTGGGATATCTCGGACGTCAAAGCATCTGCAAGTCGGGCAGGTAGTGTTGCAGTTGCCACAGGCGAGACATATGTCGGACTGTTCGTCCCACATCGGGTGCTCTGTTTCGAGCTCAAGCAGATACCTCAAGTCTGCCCAGTCTTCGTGGTACCTGAACATCTGCTGCTTTTTATTTTCAAAATCTCTAAAGTTGCACACATCCTGAGATGTTACCTCCTCAAAGAGCTTTATGTTTTTGTCCACTATCCTGTGCCCGGTTGGAGTGCCAACCCTCACGAGCCATCCGTCGGGAAGCTCATGGAGGAATAGGTCGAACCCATCGTCTGCAAAATCTGTCTCCCTCAAATTACAGAAGCAGTACTCATCTGGAACACAGCTAATTCCTATTATTATGCCCTTTTCCCTTCTAACTTTGTAGTACTTGTCGGGGAGCTCATCCAAGTATATTGTGTCCATTATCTTAAGCCCAAAGATGTCACACGCGTGAACCCCAAAAACTACAAAGGGTTCAACGTTTTCAATAACCTCCTTGTATTCTGCCTTCGAAATGCTGAATTCAAACATTTTTTCCCTCGGAAGGAAGAAGAACTTCTTCGGAGGCATTATTGTCCTGTTATATTTGAATTCTATTTGACTCATGTCTTCAACTTCTCTGAAGTCGTAGAACTTCTCCGAGATTTTTACTGGGGCATAAAGTGTCCCCCACTCCTTCAGGCGCTCTAGGAACTCGTAAGTATTCTCCTTCGGCAACTTAACATACCTCAACTCCATCACCTCTTTTTTCTAAGCTATGAACAATAGCGAGTTATTTTGTACATTAAACATCAATTATAATACTTAAAATCCCATAAAAAAGCTTTCTAAACCCTTAGTTTTCCAACCAAAGGTTTAGAGAATTCTTAAAAACTTTACATATAACTAGATCTGGGAACACTTATGATCACGTGGACATAATTGTACATGTATACATGCTGGAGGGAAAAACATGCAAATCATTACCTGCCCATATTGCGGGGCTGGATGCAGGGCATATGTGAAGAAAGAGCTATCTCACCCGTTCATAATAGAGTACGTCACTGATATAAATGTTCCAAACGATCGTGGAAAACTCTGTCCAAAAGGGAATGCCATGTTTGAATACTTACTCAGCAAAGAGAGGCTAAAAACTCCCTTGAAAGCCATTGAGAGAGGAAAATTCGTAAAAATAAGCTGGAAAGAGGCAATAAATGAAATTGCCTCTTTTATCCGGGGCTACATGAAAGACGACCCCAACAGGCTTATGTTCATCGCAGGTGGAAAGGTCAGCAACGAGTCCGCATATCTTTTCCAGAAACTTGCGAGGAACATCGGAACGAACAACGTTGACAATACCAGCCACCTCTGCCACGGCGTATCTGTAAGGGCCATACTGGATGCAAACTTCGAAAGAAACTGGGCGACATACGATGATATTGAAGAAAGCAACGTGATAATCCTTTGGGGGGCAAACCTTGCAGAGACCGCCCCACTTATTTTTCGCAGGGTTTTAAAGGCTAAGAACAGGAGTGCTAAAATCATTGTTATAGACCCTAGAAAGACCAAAACTACAAAATTTGCTAGTATTCACGTCCGTCCGTTTCCTGGAACTGATATCGTACTGATAAATGCCCTTATCAACTTGCTGCTGAAAAGAAGAAACATAAAGAGTGCCCATTTCAAAGCATCCGATCTTGAGATAATAAGCAAAAACACGCCAGAATACGCTGAAAGAATAACCGGGGTGCCTGTGAGAGATATCGAGGAAATTGCGAGAGAAATTGGTCTTGCAAGGAGGGGCATTATTTTATGGGGTTCTGGCATTGCCATGCACTCTAATGGTTACGATGTTATTAGAAGTATCATAACGCTCGCTTCAATTGTTGACTTCAAAGTCCTGCCGCTTGCTGGTCAAAACAACTCCCAAGGAGTCATGGACATGGGGGTGGTGCCCAACTTCTTGCCGGGGTACAGAACATACGACAATGTGTATATCTTCAGGGAAGCATGGAAGAATGAGGAGCTTCCAACCGAAGTTGGGCTAGACATTCCGAAATCAATTAAAGAAGCACAAAAGCGTAACGTTTCTGCGTTTTACGTTATGGGGGCAAACATCGCATTGAGCTTTCCAGAGGCTGAAAAGGCCCTAAGACGTGCAGAGTTTGTCATTGTTCAAGATATATTCCCAACACAGACGACAGAACTTGCCGATATCGTTCTCCCTGCGGCGGCGTTTCTTGAGAGCAATGGTTCTACAACGAACGCCGAGAGGAGAATCCAGTGGAGTTCCAGGGTAAAGTGGCCCCCCGGGGATGCCAAGCCGGACTGGGCGATTTTATGCGAGCTGGGAAATGCGCTAGGACTGAGGGGATTTGACTTCTACTTTCCCGAGGAGATTCTCCGGGAGATAAGCACTCTCGTTCCGCAATATGCAAACGCTAACCCCCGCACTTTAATGAGGACACCCGAAGGGGTTATGTGGAATATTGTACCAGATTCTCAACCCACGAAAGTATACGTCTCAAATAAAATGCCTCTCTTGGAGCCCCCAGTCATGATTACTGTAAGATATGTGGGCCAGTTCCAAACAGGAACAATGACCAAAAGAAGCCCTCCACTGAACATCAGGTGGCAAGACTTGCTCATTCTGGTAAGTGAGGAAGATGCGCAGAAATGGGGAATAAAAGATGGCGATAGGGTAAAGCTCGTCTCTGAGAACGGGAAGTACATTGGAACCGTGAAAGTCTCCAAGACAGTAATTCCTGGTACTATCAAGGCCCCTTGGCACGAGGGGGTCAACCGAATAATGGGTCTGAAGATTGATGAGAAAACTGGTTTACCTCAACTGAAAGCATGTTCATGCAAACTTGAGAGGGTGGAGTGATATGGAGAAGAGAGTCTTTATCGACTTTAGGAACTGCATAGGGTGCCGGTCATGCGAGATTGCCTGCGCTAGGGAGCATCACGGGAAGGCCAACATTACGCTCATCGAGACATCCGAACTGCTAATGATGTCTTTTAACTGCAGACACTGTGAAAATGCCCCCTGTATGCTGGTCTGCCCTGCTAGGGCACTCTACAGGGATGAAGATGGTGCAGTACGCATTAAGTACCAACAGTGCATAGGCTGTATGTTCTGTTCTGTTGCATGTCCCTTTGGTACACCAGAGTTTGTCCCCGAGCTGAAGATTATGGTAAAGTGCGACCTCTGCAGTCACCGCAGGGACGAGGACAAGCTTCCGGCGTGTGTTACGACATGCCCAACTGATGCTCTGATTCTAGCCAGTGAGGAGGAGATACTCCAGATAAAGGTCAAACAGAACCTTGCCAAGATTGAGGAGCTCGCCAAGAAGGTTGAAAAGATACTGGGGGGAGCTGTATGATATTTGAGCTCATCACGCTTTCAATAATCATCGCGTATGCAGGTGCAGTATGTTTCGTCCTCGATGACAGGAAGGCAGATGCCGTAATGTTGCCTCTTCTCTGGGCCTCGACGATCCTCCAGATAGCCGCTGGAGTCCTGTTCTATTCTTTCCCCTCGACGATTCATGTTGAACTGCTGGTGTCAGAAAAGTTTGGAGAAGTATACGGCTTCATAATTGACCCGACAAGCGTGTTCGCGGCCCTTGTGGTTTCATCTGCGGGTGCAATATTCCTAACATACGCAGTCAGGTATATGGACGATAAAAATATCGGACATCCTCACATGAATCAGAAGGGGAGGTTCTACGGATGGATGATGATATTCCTCAGCTCAACGCTCACGTTCATATACTCATCGACGATACTGCAGATGCTGATATTCTTCGAGCTGATGAGCCTGGCGTGCTGGGGTGTCGTCGGGTTCTACGGAAGCAGAAAATCTGAAAGATCAGCCCTCAAGGCCCTTCTGATACCGAACTTCGGTGCAGTTGTGGGTTTCTACACTGCTGTAGCCTTCGGGTTCAAGTACGGTGACCTCAGCCTGGAGTTTCTCGGCAACCTACCTCAGAATGAGAAGCTGATTCTGTTCATATGCCTTATGATTGCGGCCTTTACAAAGAGCGCCCAGTTCCCGTTCTACTCGTGGATTCCTGATGCTATGGTGGCCCCAACACCAGCGTCAGCGTTTCTTCACGGGGCGGCTATGGTCGAGATGGGTGTTTACCTACTAATAAGGGTCGTCCAGTTTATGAGCCCACCCAGAGAGGTATTCTATCCGATGGCAGTAATTCTGTCACTGACATTAGTGATAGCAATCCTCGCGTATCCTAAGCAGACCGATGCCAAGAGGTTGCTCGCATACTCAACGATAGCAGAGTGTGCTATCATGTATGTCGGAGTTGCAACTGCAGTCCTCGGCCACCCCTTCGGGAGTAAAATCGCGCTGTTCCAGCTCATGAACCACGCTTACTTAAAGGGCCTTGCGTTCCTCACAGCAGGGGCCTTCACATACTATTATGGCACCCTGGACATGACGAAGATAAAAGGTCTCAAGGAAACCCCGATACTTGCATACAGCTGGGCCATAGGGCTTTTCGGGCTCGCTGGACTGCCACCGTTCGGCATTTTCTTCAGCAAGCTCTATCTCTTTCTCAACGCCGGCCCGATGTACAGCTCCCCACTCGGGACACTGCTGCTGAGCCTGATTCTGGTGGATTCAGTCGTACTCCTAGCGGTCGGTCTCAGAAGCATCAACATGATGGTGTTCAGCGAGGGAGAAGGGAAGCAAGTTGACGGCATCATAAAGGGCGCACTGGCAGGGCTGATACTCCTCTCCCTAATCTCGGCATACATCGGGTACTTCGCCTTGGGGGTGATGTGAATGCTGTTCGCGGTCATCTTCACCATCGCAATCATAATAGGACTTGCCAGGCGAGAACAGGTAAAAGCAGTGGGGTTGCTGTCAGCCTTAGCCTCATTGGCTCTAATAGTTGAGGCCTTCAACGGCATCAATGTTACTTACTCCATTTTCGGGCTTGAGTTCACTTTCATGACTGATACCATATCAAGGTTCTTCTGCATACTCGTGGGAATTTCGGGTTTTGCGGTCTCTATTTACACCACTGAGTACATGGAGCCGAGGCACCTCAACCTAGCCGCTTATCCGGCTTTTGTACTCTCAATGGCGCTCATAGTGATCAGTAGGGACTTCTTAGGGTTCATAATATTCTGGGAGCTCATGACAATAGCCTCTTACATTCTGATAGTCACATACTACGACAGCCCGGAGACCAAGAAGGCTGGCCTCATCTACCTTGTCGCAATGCATGCCTTCAACACGGCACCGCTCCTGCTGGCTATAGGTGCCATTTACAGCAATTTCGGAACCCTAAGCTTCTCCACTTTACAGGGGGCCTACGTGCCGACCTGGGTAATCTGGGCTTTCCTCATCGGTTTCATGTCGAAGGCGGGTATATTCCCAATACACTTCTGGCTCCCGGAGGCACATCCCGTCGCTCCAAGCAACGTGTCCGCACTACTTAGTGGTACGATGCTGAAGATGGCAATCTATGGCATGATAAGGATCATCGAGCTGTTTCCGGGAAGTGTGGTGATCGCTAGAGCGATGGTTGTGCTTGCAGTCCTCACAATAGTGATTGGAGCGATAATGGCTCTTGTTCAGAAGGACATAAAGAGGATCATGGCATATTCGAGTGTGGACAACATGGGCTATCTGTTCCTGGCGCTCGGGGCCTACATAATGTTAGACGAGACCCTTAAGAAAATCGCGTTCCTTGCCGTATTGCTTCACACCTTCAACCATCTTGTCTTTAAGAACCTACTCTTTATGCTTTCTGGCAACGTGCTCCACGCCACTGGTAGAAAAGACCTTGGGTTGAGGGGTCTTGGAAAGAAAATGCCATTCACCGCTGCAATGATGATCGTGGGAATACTCTCGGTGTCCGCGGTTCCGCCGTTAAACGGCTTCATAAGCAAGTGGCTGATATACCAGGCGACGTTCCTGTCAAAGGATCCCCTGCTGGTAGGAGGAGGCATTGTAAGCCTGTTTGCGAGCGCACTAACTCTAACGGCATACATCAAGATATACCGTATCTTCAGTGGAGAACCCAACGTGGAGACCCACGAGGCGGCTCCGCTCATGCTCGCAGGGGAGGCCATCCTGGCTTTCCTGTGTGTGGCCGCGGGAATATTCCCCGGCGTGATAGCAGGGCTAGTAGATGTCGACATCGGAAACCCGTGGCTTATTTCGCTCGGGGGAGTGACGTTTAATGCACTGCTCTTTGCGGGAGTGCTGCTCTCTATCATACTCGCAATGGCAATAGCACTGCCTACAAAGAAGAATCTAGATACTCCCTGGACTACGGGCGAGCCAGCTGAGAAGTTCGAGCAGAGGCCCGAGCACATGTTCGCCCCGGTCTCAAGGGGGAGTGAGAAGCTTGGTATAATCGGCAGGAAGATTGAGAAGAAGCTCTCAGCCTTCGAAGGGTGGTACTCCTCCAAGGACATGGAGTACCTTGACGAGATGGTGTTCATGCCGGTAATCCGACTGGTGGCAGGGACTTCCTACGTGATGAGGGAGCTGTCCAAGAACCTGAACGCTCTGCTCGCGATGACGTTCCTGGTGCTGTTTACGATAATCCTAACGATGGCCGTACTAGCGGGGGTGATCTGATATGGAGCTCATCGGGACAATAATCGCCCCATTTTTACCTCCACTGCTGGATGGCGTTGCGAGAAAAGTGAAGGCGATGATACAGAACCGGGTAGGGCCCCCAATCCTTCAGACATGGTATGATATAATCACGCTCCTCTCAATGGACTCAATACTCCCCACGTCCTCGCTTACATTTAGGCTAGCCCCCTACGTCGCACTTGCGAGCGCGCTCTGCATGGCTCTCATGTTGCCCTACGGATCGGACGCGATAATAAACTTCGGAGGGGACCTGATAGCGTTCATATACGTCTTTACCCTGTTTTCCGCGGCTCTGGTATTTGGAGCTCTGAGCGTGGACAACTCGTACTCTCACGCCGGAGCTAACAGAGAGTTAACACTCTCGCTGGTATTCAAGCCTCTCTTTGCGATTACAATAGGTACATTCGCCCTCAAGACTGGCTCGCTGAGCATAACCGAGATTGCCCGCTCAATCTCACCAAGCCCCTCAATCATCGGAGCATACTTGCTGCTCCTCTACGTTACCTACGTGGAGTCGGGGTTCATACCCTATGACATTGCCGAAGCTGAGACGGAAATCCTAGAAGGTCCCCTCACAGAGTACAGCGGCAGGCTTCTCGGTCTGTTCAAGTGGGCACTTCAGATAAAGAGGTTCGCGATGATATGGTTGTTTGCGTCTTTCGTGGCCCTTCCTGTGGCAGAAGGCGCCATCGCATTTGCCCTCCAGCTACTGGTATTCCTGCTCACTTACCTACTGATGGTGACCTACGAGTCCCTGAACGCCCGCCACAGGCTCGATCAGGCAACGAAGCAGGGAGTCAAGGGCATCATTATCGGTGTAATAATCATGATAATCGCATGTCTGGGATGGTGAGACTATGATAAGAGAGTTTGAAGAAAAATTTGGTATGACGCTTGAGAAAAAGGTCATTGCAAAGAACAAAGTGCTTTACACGCTAATGGTAAGGAGAGAGGACTTTCCCAACATAATCAACTACATCCTCAGCAGGCCGAACACAAGACTCTTCACAATGGTCGGAATGGACGAGAGGAACACCGAAGAGGCATTCAGTGTGACCTACTGGTTCCTTGACTGGAAGGATAACGAAGTCATCGGGATAAGGCTCTACGTCCCCGAAGACGAGCCTTACTTCCCCAGCGTGGGGGCTTTCCACAAGGGAGCAATATGGTTCGAGAGGGAAGTCCAAGACCTGCTGGGCCTTAAGGCGGAGGGGCTTCCAGACCCAAGAAGGCTGATACTTCCTGACGACTGGCCAGAGGGAGTTTACCCGCTGAGGGAAGACTTTCAGTACTACCATTCCCCAGCTGGAACGAGGGGCTATTCCTACAGGGAGCCGCCCAAAGATTCTACGGTGCACCCGATGGGGCCGTACCACGTTGCACTGGACGAGCCGGCGCACTTCAGGCTCTTTGTGAAGGGTGAGGAAATCGTTGACGTGGACTATCGCGGCTTCTACTCCCATAGAGGCATAGAAAAGCTCGCAAGGGGAAGACTGAACTACAACCAGATAGTATTCATCGCGGAGAGGATATGCGGTATATGCGGATTCGCTCACTCCGTAGCGTACGCCCAAGCAGTCGAAGAAGCGGGTAGAATTGAAGTACCGGACAGGGCGAGATACATCAGAACGATACTCCTCGAGATCGAGAGACTGCACTCCCATCTCCTCTGGCTGGGCATTGCGGCTCATTTGACCGGCTTTGATACAGCATTTATGCGCTCGTGGGAGATTAGAGAGAAGGTCATGGAGCTCGCTGAGAGGCTCACCGGCAACAGGAAGACGTACGGTCTTGTTCTCGTTGGAGGAGTTAGAAGGGATCTCCTGGACTACAGGAAGTCCCTGATTCTTGAGACGCTTAAGAACCTGAAGAAAGACTTCGACGAGTTCGTTGACATGCTCATATCAACTAAGAGCTTCGTAAGGAGATGCGAGGGCATCGGTGTGCTCCCGAAGGAAAAAGCAAGGGAGTGGGATACCGCTGGTCCACTGGCGAGGGCTTCTGGAATTGATTACGACACAAGAAAGAGCCTCTCGTACGCGGCGTACGATGAGTTGAGCTTTGACGTCCCAGTCTACAAGGAGGGAGACGTCCTGGCGAGGGCACTCGTGAGGATTGACGAAGTGAGGGAGAGCATCTCCCTGTTGGAGCAGGCCATCGATGCTATTCCGGGCGGGCCCGTGATGGGGGAGTTCAATGAAATCCCAAGCTGGAGGGAGGGTATATCAGCCGTTGAAGCCCCAAGAGGCGAGAATACCCACTACGTAATGACCGGAGAGGTTAACAGAATCTATAGGTGGAGGGTGAAGGCGCCGACGTACAACAACCTCCAGGCGGTTCCGGACATGCTGAGGGGCTACACAATAGCCGATGCTCCGCTGATAGTAGCCTCGATAGACCCCTGCTACTCATGTACCGAGAGGGTTCAGGTCGTTGACGTGAAGTCAGGAAAGACAAAGGTAATCTCACTGGGCGGAGGGATAGGGACATGCCCGTGACAAAGTACTATCCCTTCGAGCCGGAGCAGGCTCCGCCTGAGTACAGGGGAATCCCGGAGATAGACCCCCGCCTGTGCGTGGGATGCGGCGCATGTGTGAACGCATGTCCCCCTGACGCGCTGATCAAGATAGACGACTACGAGAAGGGGACGAGAAAGATAGTACTCGACATCGGCAGGTGCATAAGGTGCGCGAGGTGTGAGGAGGTCTGTCCAACCGGGGCTATAAGACTAACGCAGGAGTTCGAAGCGGCGAGCGACGACAGAAGCTCTCACGTGGAGGTAATAGAGCTGAGGCTCGCAAAGTGCAGGGGCTGTGGAAAGTACACCGACTACACCGAGAGACAGCTCCAGAAAGTCCTCTCAATGATACCCCCAGGCATCGTTGAGTTCGACAGGGTGAGAGAGAAGCTCCCGCTCTGCAGGAAATGTAAAAGGCTCCTAACAGTTGTTAACGCCACAAAGTTCGAGGAGGAGATGAGAGAATGAAGCTCAGATCCGTTTGGGTCTTTCACCTCAACACCGGGGCGTGCAACGGGTGCGACATAGAGATACTCGACGTCCTCACCCCCTACTACGACGTCGAAAGGCTTGGTGTCAAGCTCGTCTCAACTCCTAGACACGCTCACGCCTTACTGGTCACCGGACCTCTAACGAGGCAGTCATACTACTCCGCTAAGAGGGCCTACGAGGCAATGCCCCCCAAGCCGAGGATAGTCATCGCCATAGGCACCTGTGCCTGTAGCGGCGGAATCTTCTACAACAGTTACGCCGTGAGGCGGGAGTCCGAAAGGCTCGGACTGGAGTACCCGAGGGCAGGAGGAACTTCTGAGTTCCTACCTGTGGACGTGTATATTCCGGGGTGCCCGCCAAGGCCGGAGGAGATACTCTACGGGCTTGCACTCCTGCTCGGGGTTGCCGAGAGGAAGCTCTCCCCGCGCCACTACACAGAGGAAGAGTTCACCCTCCCGCGTACCCAGTTCAAGGCATGGGTTGAGGTAATCCTCAAAGCCAGGATCAGAAAGGAGCTCGGCTACTTTGACGGCTACAGGCTCCTTGAGAGGTTCATGCGTCTCGTGGACGTTGCAGAGACGCCGGAGGCTCTCAAAAGGCTTGTCGAAGAAGAGAAACTCAAAGAGAAGGACAGTCGGCTCAAGTATGGGCTAGATAAGCTCTATGATTACTACCTAGAGGTGGTGAGGGTGTATGAAGACATACTTAGTCAGAAAAGGAGAGTACTTAGAGTTCAAAAATGACGTCGCACGGGTGCTCGATCACTTCGAGTCCAACTTTTCAACCGAGGAAATCGTCGGAGAGGTTAGCGAGAGGAGTGCAAAGCTGGTCGAAAAGGGTGTGACAGATATAGATGCCTACCCGGAGGAGGATAAGGAGACGATAGCCAGACTGCTTCCCGAGATAGAAAAGGGTCTCATAGCCGTGAGGAGGGTCTTTAGATGATTGAGACGGCAATTTACGTGCTGTTTGCGGTTTACGGGCTCTCAGGTGTGCTCTATTTCATCAGACTGCTCAGGGGACCAACCGTGGTAGACTCAATCCTCGCCGCGGACTGTGTGTCCCTCGATGTCGCGCTGATAGCGTTGCTTCTGTCGATCTACTACAAGAACTCGTTTTTGGCAGTCGGAGCTCTGTTCTTGGTGCTCTGGGCGTTTATCCTAGACGTGTTCGCAGCCAAGTACCTCACGAGAGGGGAGGTGGGAACTTGATACTCACAGTCATCGGGCTTATACTCCTCGCTATAGGAGCAGTCTGTGACCTCCTCGGTGCGATAGGAATGCACAGGTTTAACACGTTCTACCTTAGACTGCACGCCGCGACCGTGGGCACCGTCGGAGGAAAGTTCTACCCGCTCCTCGGAGTTGCGTTTATAGCAGCGGAGCAGGGCCTGTGGCCCGTTGTCGGAATCTCGGTACTTGCGGCGCTCCTTGTCCTGGTCACGACCCCCGTGGGAAGCCATGCACTTGCATACGCCGCGAGCAAAGCCAAGATAGTGGAGATGGAGCTTGATGAGTTCAGGGGGGAGAAAGATGTTTGAGCTGGCGGCAATTTTCCTCTTGTGCGCAGTGGCCCTCAGCTACCTCATAGTCACAGAGACAGACCTGCTGAAGGCCATCGCTTATTCTGGCGTCTTCGGGGGACTCATACTGCTGACGCTGTACGTTCTGATGGCTCCCGACGTAATCCTTGCGTACGTTGCGATATCTGTGGGGCTCTCCACAGGCCTTATGGTGTTCGTGGTAAGTAAAACGACAAGACATGAGGTGGTCTGAAGTGAGGAAGTTCATAACACTCTCCATCATCCTGCTCGCGGTCATGGCTGGGGCATATTACATCTCCCCACATCTGGCCCCCAAGACGGAGCTAAACCCACTTGGTGAGTTTTACCTTAGAAACAGCTACTTCGGGGAATACTCTGCCGGTTCACCTGAAGTTGTGACCGCGATCCTCTGGGATTACAGAGGGCTTGACACATACTTTGAGACCGCCGTGCTGTTCATGGCAATAATCGGTGCAGTATCAATCTTCAGGAACATGCCCAGCGTGAGCTTCCATCCCCACGGCCTGACTAGCATCACAAGAACCGGAGTGAAGATAGTGGGCTTAATCACGTTCATAGCGGCCGCCACGACCATGTTCCACGGTCACATAACGCCTGGAGGAGGCTTCCAAGGCGGTTCAATGCTCGCTGTGGTGCCCCTTCTGGTGATAGTTGCGTTCTCTAAGAAGGCCCTTGAAAAGGCAGGGCTCACCAAGGAGAGGGCCCTTGTCATAAGAACAATAGGCCTCCTCACAATAGCCATCGTCGCGTTTTTCCCCCTCCTTGTGGGTGGATACTTCATGCAAAACCTACCGGTGTATCCGAGAGAGCTTTACGGAATGCTTATCAGCGGAAGCCTGTTCCTCTTCAACATGGCGGAGTTCTTAGCAGTCGGAGCAGGGTTCACAATAATATTCTTGCTCCTTTCAAACCCAGAAGGGGGGAACGAAGCATGATGTTTGCCTTCGCGTTGATAGTGAGCAGCATAGTCGCGATTATCATAATCTCTCTGTACGGTGTAGCGGTGAGACCAAACCTAGTGAAGAAGATAATCTGTCTGGGCATATTCTCCGACATCATCAACGTGGCGGTCATACTTCTTGGGTACCGTGACGTCAAAAGACCCCTTCCACCAGTACTCACGGACTACTCGCAGAAGGGCGTTGAGGAGCTCGTTAAGGGGGCAGTAGATCCGCTTCCACAGGCCCTCACCATTACAGCAATAGTCATTGGGCTCGCAATAACCGTACTTATGGCCTATGGTGCAATCCACATCCAGAGGAAGTACGGCACTGTGGACGTTAGAAAGCTTTCGAGGTGGGAAGAATGAGGTTCCTGCCGGTGACGTTGCTTGCGTTCGTGCTTTACATCGTAATAACGGGCTCGGCCACACCATACGACATTGCAACAGGGGCAGTAACAGCCCTAGTCGCAGGCCTACTCTTCGGCAAATACCTGGTGAAAAACCCCAAGAAAGCTCTCAACCCGGCAAGATGGGTGGCCATGATAGTTTACTTCATCAAGTATATCACTATAATCGAGCTCAAGGCTCACTTGGATGTCATAAAGCGGGTGATCACCGGAGATACAAACCCAGGTATTATTAAGGTCCCCATTACAGTGAAGGACGAATACGCTAGGTTTCTGGTCGCCAACTCAATAACGAACACGCCAGGAACCGTGACGGTGTACATGGACGAGAAATACGCCTACGTCAACTGGATAAACGTGAAGACGAGAGACCCGGATGAGGCCAGGAAAGAAATCCTTGAGGATTTCGAAAAACACGCAAAGAGGATTTTTGAGAGGTGATCCAGATGAACACACTGATACTCCCCACGATTCCAATGGCGTTTGCGTTTGCGCTCCCTGTATTATCCCAAGTACTTAAGGGCAACAGGAAGTTCGTCAATGCCTATGCTATTATAGTAACGGGGTTAACGTTCGTGTTGAGCCTTGACGTCTTCAGGACAGCGTACTCCTCAGAAAAGCCGCTGATCTACACCTTCGGTGGGTGGAATGCCCCGATAGGCATAATATATGAGGTAGACAAGTTTGGGGCACTGTTCGCACTCACAACGTCATTCCTTATGTTCATCATAACGTTCTACTCGATCAGGTACCTTGAGCGCGAGACTGGCGTCGAGTGGTACTACACACTCTACCTCGGGCTTGAGGCTGGGCTCCTAGGAATATTCCTCACCGGAGACGCGTTCAACCTCTTCGTAATGCTCGAGGTCACAGCAGTCGCTGCTTATGGGCTTGTGATGTTCTACACGGAGGAAGGCTACCCAGCATACTCCGGTGTTAGGTACGCCATCATAAGCTCCATCGGAACGACCTTTTATTTCTTGGCGCTTGGCCTGCTCTACTACGGCTTCGGCACGGTGAACTTTGCAGATCTTGCAGCGAAGGCAAGAGGCTACCCGTTTCCGGTGTCTGAGGTTGCTGGCAACTTCCTGATGACGTTCGCCCTCGCAATGGCACTCATAACGTGGGCATTTACTATAAAATCGGCAATCGTGCCCAACCACTTCTGGCTTCCGGGGGCACACTCCTCGGCACCATCCCCAATATCGGCAGTCCTGAGTGGCCTTGTAGTTAATGCAGGAATTTACGGCCTGGCAAGGTTCACATGGCTGTTCACGGGAATTTCAGAATTCGAAAACGCTGTGAACGTTGTTTCGACGATAATGATAGGACTTGGGGCGGTATCGGCACTGCTGGCTTCCTTAGCAATGACTGCACACGACGACGTCAAGAGGATCGTCGCCTACTCAACAATCCTCCACATGGGGTATCTCGCAATGGCGGTCGGTCTGAGGACCGAAATCGGAACCAAGGCGATGATCTTTCACATGCTCAATCACTCACTGGGTAAGGCGCTCCTCTTCCTTGCCGTTGGCATTTTCATTCACGAAGCTGGGAGCAGAAAACTCCAAGATCTCGCTGGACTCGGCAAGAGGATGCCTCTAACCACGGTAAGCCTCGCCATAGCGACGATATCCCTCGTCGGCCTTCCACCGACCAACGTGTTCTTCAGCAAGCTCGTGCTCTACTATGCCTACCTGGAGAAGAGCGTGGCCCTGGTAGTTGTCCTTGTGCTCTCAAGCGTCTTTGCCCTCGTGAGCTACATGAAGATGCTCTACTGGCTCTGGATCAAGAAGACAGAGAACAACACCGAGGTGAAAGAACCCAAGAGCATGGTGGCAGTGCTACTGTTGCTCGCCGTGCTGTGCCTTGCGATTGGAATCCTCTCGCCGCTGATAATCGAAAAAGTAATTGATCCTGCTACAGTGCAAGCCCTTGACGTTGATGGATACATACAGGCGGCCATAAATGTCCTAGGAGGGAAGTGAGATGCCCCTTGAACTCCTGAAAAGGCACTACGGAGACAATCTACTTGCGGTTGCCCAAGTAAGGGATACCCTGCTGGTAATACTCAGAGAGGGGACAAGGTCGAACTGCTGGCCGATGCAGCTGAAAGCATTTTCGAACCCCTTGCTGAGAAGGGTTACGATGTAATGCTGTGGCTTTCGGACTCAATCGACACCCTCCATCCTGAAGTGTTTGGGGATATGGACGACTTTCGTGTTTTGTATGACCCCGAGGACTTCCTCTCACACCATCTTCCGAAGTTATTAGAGATGAAAGGAGTCCTTCCAACGCTCAAAAACCTTGACAAAATGCTGATTAAGGAGGTGATAGAATGAATGGAATGAGATTTGCGTTCCTATGTAGAGAAAAGCCCCACCCAACTGGCAGAAAAATTTGTATAATCGGCGCAGGGCCCGCTGGACTCAGTGCCACGGGCTACTTGGTCTGCCACGGCCACGAAGTTCATGTTTACGATAAACTCCCAGAGCCTGGAGGGCTGATGCTCTTTGGCATTCCCGAGTTTAGAATTCCAATCTACCGCGTCAGGGAAGGATATAAAGAACTCGAAAACGTGTTCGAAGTCAAATTTTACCCGAACACCAAAGTGAGCTTTGGAGAAGAGACCGAGGAGGGAGATGACTTCGTTACTAACGTAGTGAAATTTGACGAGCTCGTTGAAAAATACGACGCAATTCTAATCTCAACCGGAACCTGGAATTCAGTAATCCCACATATCGAGGGTGCTGAGCTTGCAGGAGTTTTCCCTGCTTTGGGATACCTCTTCAAAATAAAGAGCGCCAAACTCGGTCATCTGAGCTGGGACAATGTGCCCCCAGTGGAAGGGAAAAGAGTAATGGTTATCGGAGCAGGTCATACCGCAGTTGACGCGGCGATGGAGAGCCTCCTTCTTGGTGCTGAGAAGGTTTACATGAGCTACAGAAGGACAATAAGAGAAGCGCCTGCAGGGGCCTATGAGATAAACCTCCTAAAAAAGCGGGGTGTCAAGTGGCTTGAGCTGACAGTACCAGTTCGCATTATTGGAGAGAGTGGCAAAGTTAAAGCGATTGAACTTCAAAAGTGCAGGCTCAGCGAGCCTGACGAGAGCGGGAGGAGAAAACCGGTGCCAGTTGAAGGGTCAAACTTCCAGATTGATGTTGACTACGTGATATTTGCAGTGGGGCAAAGCCCAACACCTCCAAAGGGAGCAAACATAGCTGTAGATAACAAGGGGAGGATAATAGTTGATGCAAGACACATGACTAGCATAGAGGGAGTGTTCGCTGCAGGAGACGTTGTCACTGGACCCTCAAAAGTTGGAAGGGCTGTTTTAGATGGCCTCTTAGCTGCAGAAAGCATGCACCACTGGCTTATGGGGGTGAAAGAATGAGAAGAATGCTCCATGTTGACTACAGTCTCTGCATTGGGTGCGAGACCTGCCAGAGCGTTTGCGAGTTCCTCCACCATGGGAAGCCCAACATAAGGATTTACTACACCATGAGCGGTCTTCCAATCCCCATAAACTGCCGCCACTGTGAGAAAGCTCCTTGTATAGAGATCTGCCCTGCAGGGGCGATATTCAGAGACCATGATGGTGCAGTGATAATAGATCCCCACAAGTGTATTGGATGCTTTATGTGTCTCGCAGTATGTCCGTTTGGAGTGCCGAGCTTTGATGTCAAGGTTAAAGCGATCACAAAATGCGACATGTGTGCGGACAGACGTGAGCTCGGCATGGAGCCAGCATGCAAGGAGATGTGCCCTGCTGAAGCAATATTCTTTGGAAAGCCGGAGGAAGTCGAAGATAGGGTTAGAAGGAGGACTGCGGAGAAGATAGCAAGGGAAAGGATTTCAACAGAAGCATTCGAAAGCGTCGGGAAGATGCTTTAATCCTATTTTCCTCCATTTTTCACTTTAAAAACTGGAGCAGTTCTCCCAAATAGCAGGGTTAGCAAACCCCCTAAATACATCCCCGAAATTAAATAAAACGCTATTTCATAACCTGCAGTATCGATCAAAAGGCCTATAAAATACGGGCCAGCGGTTGCTCCCAAAAACCCCATCATGTTCACAAAACCCATTACTGTGCCAAGGTTTTCCTCACTTGCATGTTCACTTGTATAAGCGGTAACTATCGGACCAACGGAGTAGAAAAACAATCCCAATAACAAAACCAGCAGAGGATATGCCGTTTTCACCAACAGAAAAGACAAGAAAGCATTTAGAGCGAGAACAGAGAAGAGACTAGTTTCTCTAATCCTATCATACACACCTCCTCCAGCAATAGAGCCAAAAATCCCCACTATCGAGAGGAGAGAGAAGTAAAAGGAAGCTTCTTCTACACTTCTGCCTTTGTTTACAAAGAAATCTGGAAGAAAAGTCAGCATTCCAAAAAAGGCTGCTAGTACTATGAAGTTCATAACACTTAAGCTGAACACCTCCTTAGGCACCGTAAACTTTGGCCGTTCAACTTGCTTTACTTCTCCCTTGATTATCAGCATAAGGGCTAGTCCAACTGTTAAGCTCATAAGCGAGAGAACTAAAAACGAATACCTCCACTCTAAGGCTAATGCTATTGGAATAACAATTGCTGGAGCAATGGCGCTTCCTATTGGAGGCCCAACCATAAAAACACCCAATGCGGAACCTTTTTTCTCCCTGTAAATCTCGCTTATAAGGGCAGTTGCTGGAGCGTAGTAGAGACCAGCAAAAACCCCATAGAGGGCTCTAATGGCAATAAGATGCCAGTATTGCCGGGCGAAAATAATCAAGGAGCTTGCTAACGAATAACCAACAATGCTGATAACTACAAGCTTTTTTCTTCCGAGTTTGTCCCCAAAATAACCAGCTGGAACTTGAATCAAGGCGTAGGGAAGAAGAAGGGATGTCATTAGAAGCCCAGCCTGAGCGTTTGTTATAGCTAACTCTTCTTTGATTAGTGGGATAAGGGGAGGGATAGCCATTCGGTGGGCATAGTTGAATATCCACCCAAGAGAGAGCAGTAAGAGAAGTTTTCTCTGCATATTTTGAGGTGAGAGGCTGAACGTTTAAAAAATTATCGAAGAGTTAAATATAAAAAGGAGATGATGTAGGGCTGAGTGAGAGCCATGGTAAGTAAACTTCTTGCACTCGAAGTATATCCAAATCTTAAGGATCTCGATTTTAGGGTACTCAGAGGGGTAGAGCTTAATATGCGCCATTATGAGTGGGTGCCCCTCGAGGTAATAGCAAAATTTTCCCGAGTGGATATTGAAACTGCCTCCTATCGCCTAGGGAAACTCGACAATTGGGGACTCGTGAGGAGAAGAAGTGATATAGGCTACATAGGCTACCAGCTCACAATACATGGATACGATGCCTTGGCAATAAGGGCATTTGCTCAAAAGGGGATAATTAAGGCAATAAGCCAAACACAAATTGGGGTAGGGAAAGAGGCAGATGTTTATGTCGGGATAACTCCAAATGAAGAGAAAGTAGCTGTTAAATTTAATCGGATAGGAAGAACAAGCTTCACAAGGATAAAGCTCTATAGGCCTGATTTTATCGATAAAAGGCATATATCATGGCTCTACATTTCAAGACTCGTTGCCCAAAGAGAGTATGAGGCTCTTCAACTCTTGAGCCCAATAGCCAAAGTTCCAAAACCCCTTGCATGGAACAGGCATGCGATTGTTATGGAATTTATAGAAGGGATTGAGCTTGTAGAGCTTGCAGACACCGATTTGACAAAAGATGAGGCATCAGAAATATTAGACAAAGTTCTGGAAGAGTACAAAAAGATAGTCGAGTTTGGGATAATTCATTCTGATATGAGCCTTTACAACATAGTTCTTAAAAAGGATGGGGATATACTAATAATAGACTGGCCCCAATACTTAACAACGGCTTTCCCCGATGCCAAGTATTATCTGGAAAGGGATTTAAGGGTGCTCCTAAACTCGTTTAAACGAAAATGGCGGGTAGAAAAAGATTGGAATGAAGTCTGGAAGGAATTTGAGGATGCCTTTAAAAAGAGCTTAAAAGAGGCGTAAACAATGAAAAAGAAAGAAGAAGTCATTGCAACTCTCTTGAAGGAGGCCCAAAGGGCATTAAACGAACGAAAGATTGAAGTTGCAAAAAAGAAATTCGACGAGGTCATGCACCTCTCAAAGGGCTCTTATCCGTGGATTTATTTTGAAGCCTGTTTTGGATTGGTCGAGGCTTTTATTGAAGAGGGCAACTACAGCGGTGCTGTAAAATGCTCAATTAGAGCACTTCTGAATGCTTCAGATGAAGAGATGTTTTCACTCGGAGTTGAGAGACTAAAAAACGTTCTCGCAATAATCAAGAAGAATAATAAATTCGATCTGCTCAAGGGTAGACTGGAGATTTTGCTCCCTCAAACATCCACTAACAGAAACCTTCACACCTTTGTACTGGCATTAGATGCACTTACAAAAGGAAATGCTAAAAAAGCACAGCTTTTGGCCAAAGATATAGGCTCAGAAAGACTCAAGGGGATTATAGAATCACTCATTGAATAGCCTATTCAATAATCTTTCAAACTGTCTCTTTTCAGGCCTTACCGGAAAGTTATAGGGCTCTTTACTAGGCTTCTCGTTGTAATAGGGTCGATTACATCCGGGGCAGCCGTGAGTCATGAATGCACTCTCGTCGAGAACCTTCAGGAGCTCCTCTTTGGAAAGACCGAAATCTACTAGCATTCCACTCTCAAACTTAAACTCTTCGACCCTTGCGATCTTGTTTTCAATTAAATAAACCCCAATTTGCATCAACCTGTACCTATTTGGGTCTGGAGGGGCCTTGTTTTCTAGTATAGTCCCTTTAATTGGGGTAAATGCAAAAATTGAAACCTTAGCCTTTGAATCATACACTCTTTGAACTGCTTGTAAAAACTCCTCTTCGCTCTCGCCCAATCCAAAGATTAGATGGACAAATGCCTTCCCCTTGCCAAAAACATCAATAACCTCCTCAACAAACCGCCACATATCCTCCCAGGAGTACATGGAATCTTTCACCTTGTTATACACCCTCTCACTTGCCGCATCTATCCCTACACCAATATAGTCCACTCCAAGCTTTTGAAAATCTCTAAGAGACTTTTTGTCAACAGGAGTTATCGAGAGAGAAACTGGAAGACCCAATGGGTAAAAAGCTTTTAGAATCTTTAAGACGTCTTCCCTTAAATTCGGATAATCTATAGTTTGCAGACATATTCTCGCAAATTTTGAACTTTTTAATTTTTCCACAACTTCATCCAACTCAAATGCAGGCCAAGTTATTCTCGAAAGCTTTTCTACATCTGCCCTGCTCTCTCTAGCCTGAACACAAAAGGCACAATTGTTCAGGCATCTCCCCTCATAATAGGTCATAAAATACGCCGTTGTGGGCTTTGCAAACATTTTTCCCTTCTTAAGTCCCAAGACAACTGCAGTTCCGTATGAAGCCCTTATTTTCATGGTCTTTTCCTCCCCAGCATCTTGAGCAATATGAGGTTAGACAGAGATAAAAATGTTAGCATAGGGAGGAAAAGGAATATCCCCTCATACCCCTCAATTTCCGCCAGATAACCAAGGGCCAAAGGTCCAGAAAGGTAGCCCAAATCAAAAAACATTGTATAGACACTCGAACCTATTCCCCTTATATTCTTTGGAAGATTAGCTAAAGCCAGCATTTGAAGAGAGGGAACGGCTAACCCGAATCCCATTCCCAGAATAACAGCGCTTAGATATGCTTCGGGAGGCAAGAGGTAGAGGAACAAGGCAACATAAGCAGATGTTATTAGGAGCAATCCAGAAGAAGCTACTGGAATTGGCCCCCTTTTATCCGCTTCCCTCCCACCAAAAACCCTTGTGAGAAGGCTAAAACCACCCATGATACTCGCGTATATTCCAAAGATACTCGTGCCCAATCCAAGGATCTTATAGTATGCTGGAAGAAACGTGTACATACCACTATAGGCGAAGACCATAAAGAACAGCGAAATCGAAGCACCAACGAAAGAGAGGTTAACCAAATCCCTGTAAGAACCCTTCTTTTCTTCGCTTTCTTTGACCGGTATCTTGGCCCTAACTTCCCTATATGCATTTGAGACAAATAGGAAGCCCACTAAAGAAAACAAGATTGCAAGAACAAAAGCTGAATGAAATCCGAAGTAATCTGCAACTAGTCCTCCTACAGCTGGACCAATGAGCTGGCTCAGAGAGAACATAGTTTCTCTCCACCCCAAAGTCTCCCCGACTCTTCCTTTAGGGGCTAGGTTTATGGCTGTTGAGAGAGAGGAGGGAAAGAAAAACGCCGATGCAGCACCATGAACCGCTCTCCCTATGGCAAAAATAGTCAAACTTCGCATGAAGAATGAGAGGAGATAGAATCCCCCTGCAACAGCACCAAGAATCGTCCCTATCATCATTACCTCGAAACTTTTCCCCTTGTCTCCCAAGATACCTCCCACGGGCTTTAGTACAAAGGCGAATATTGAAGACACTGAAGCTACGAAGCCAACTAAGAATGGACTAGCACCAAACGTTATGGCAAGGGGAGAAATTAGAGGTGCCACTAGGATATATCCCAAGAAGAAGAAAAGTGTCGAAAAATGAAGAAGCCATAAGTCTTTTCTTTTCATTCTTTACCCCCTAAATCTCCACTCCTGGACTTTCCATGTCGTCTTTCATATATGCAACACTCATGTGCTTGGTATTTTTAGCAAAGCCTATGTTCCCCTCTCTATCAACCATGATTATTCCCATGTTGTCTTTCCCAAAATACTTCGTTGCAAGTTCTATTGCAGCTTCACTAGCTTTTTGTGCGTTCAATCCGAACCTAACAAAGTCTGTAGCGGTTTTTGCAAGAGAAAGCTTTATGGCGACTTCCCCAAGTCCAGTGCATGAAGCTCCAGCAAATTCATTAGCATAAGTCCCGGCTCCTATTATCGGGGTATCACCAACTCTTCCAAACATTTTCAAGAAAACTCCCCCTGTAGAAGTGCCGGCTATTATCTCTTGCCCATCAAAGGCAACCGCCCCAACAGTACTCCTTAAAACTTCGGGGTATTCCCGTATCAGTTCACTGATCTTTCTCCAATGTGGGATGTTTCCCTCTTCTAGGAGCTTTTGTCTGAGCTTCTTCCACTGTTCAATTCTCTCCTCGGTTATGGGATTATACTCTTCAAATCCCATCAAACGGGCAAACTTAACCGCTCCTTCTCCAGCAAGGAGAACGTGATCAGTTTTTTCCATAACCTTTCTTGCCACGCTTATAGGATTTTTAACTCCCCATATGCTCGCGACTGCACCAGCTTCAAGATTGGAACGCATAATAGCGGCATCCATCTCCACTTTCCCATCCAAGGTTAAAACACTACCCGTCCCAGCGTTGAATAATGGGTTGTCCTCTAATACTTTGATAGCTTCTTCAACGGCATCCAGAGCAGAACCCCGTTTTAATTCTTTCCAACCTGCTAAAACAGCCTCCCTAACTCCTTCAAGGACTTTGGGAATCCTGTCCTCGTTTTTTATTGTGCCGGCACCACCATGAACAATAATCGCAACCATCAGAATCACCATTACGTAATGTCTTCGAAAGGTTAAAAGCATTATGGAAACGAAAAGAGAGAAGTTTCATTAACTCAGGCTCATGTTTATTATTGTCTCTCCTATGTTCTCAAGGTATTCCAGTATCCTCCGATAGCTGTCCATAGCAACGGATTTTCTGTAGTCTATTGACTTTATATGGGCCTTTAGCTCAAGCATTATCTCATCGATCTTTTTTAGATCTTTTTGGGCTATCTGAGCCATGACTTTTTGGAGTATCCCCTTTAAGTACGCAATATCCAAATCCGGATCGAAGTTTTCAGCTATTCTAACCATGTGATCGCCTATTCTTTCAATATTGCGTACTATAAAGAGAACCCCTAAAAGGTCAAAATTCCTCTTTATTAGTCCTCCATCCTTTACTATGCTGCCCCCTGAGAGTATTTTGTTTACCGCTCTCAGCGTTAGGAAATAAAAGCGATCCAGTTCGTTTTCCAGCCCGTTGATATCTCTGAGAACTTCTTTCTTTTCGAATTCACTTATAAGCATTAAGTCCTCTATCATCGAAATTAAGATAGAAGTCAGTCTCTCTATTATTTCCCTCAGGTTTACCTCCTCATCCGCCAATAGGCTTTTGCTCGTGATCCTAAGGGGTTCCTCCAAGATTATTTCCAATCCCGGAAGGTTCTGGATTGTCCCCCGTATCTTTACCTTATACAGGGGCATGTCCTCTGTAAATTTTACATCAATAACGTCATACCCTTGTATGTATGCAGAAATCAGAAGCCTAACCGCCATGTCTGGTGAAATATCCTTAGAAATTACAAGCTCCTTGCTCTCGCTAACTTCTTTTGGTTCCTTGGGAAGTATTAACAAAGATCCATCGGGATTGATCACTATCGGGACGACATCCCCCTGCTTCAAGTTATTTTCCTTAACCCACTTTTTTGGAAGCGAGATTATGTATGAGCTCCGTCCAGTAAACTGTATCTTCCTGAACTCCATACCAAACACCCAATCTATATAGAATTCTCATCATATAAATATTTTGGCGCCTCAACCCTCATCTATTATTCTCTTCATCCGGCTCCCCTTAAGGAACCAAACAAAAGCAAATATTCCAGCGATAACGTTACTAAGACCCATGCCCAGAAAAACACCTATGGAAGATCCCAACAGGATATAACCTAAAATATAGCTAAGCGGAATCCTCAACCCCCAAAGCCGTAGAATTCCTAACGTCATGCTTTTCTTAGTATGCCCAGATGCCCTAAACACATTGTTTACCACAACAAAAATGCCGTTGAAGAAGGGAACAGAGGTAAGGAAATACTTCCAAACGACGGCACTTTCCTTTATTACTTCCTCATCATTGAGAAAAACCCTAAATATTGGAACTCTTAGAATCCCTATAATCACAACGGCACTTGTAGCTATTAGGATGTTGATGATCATGGCTCTCTCTGCTATTTTCTTTGCCCTCTCATATTTCTCAGCACCAACGTTCTGGGCGATCATGGTTCCCATCGCCATGCTTATCCCCCTGGAAATGCTGGTAAGAAAGTTCACTAAGCGTGTCGTTATAGTATAAGCAGCGTAAGTAACATCCCCAAACCCAAATATTATTCTAGTAAGCATAACAAAGCCAAAACTGTTCGCAGATTGTCCTATTCCAGAGGGCAACCCTACCTTGAAAATGCGCTTGTAGAATTCAAAATCTGGCTTAAGCTCCCTTGGCTTTAGATGGATGGGAGCTTTTCCACTAAAGAGAAGGTATGCTCCGATTATCGAACCGAGGGTATTTGAGAAAACAGTTGCCACAGCAGCTCCGGCAACACCAAGTCTAGGAAGCCCAAAAAGACCAAATATCAAAATAGGATCAAGAATTACATTCAGGAATACCGTAAACATGTTGATTTTTACTGGAGTTCTTGTATCTCCAGTGGCTCTCATCAGGGCACTAAACGCAAAGCCCATAAAAGAAAAAGGAAGTCCCAAGAAAACTATTCTAACATATCTGACCTCCTCCCCGCCATGAACTGTGAGGGTTCAGCCTAATCCCTCGCTAAGGACGGGAAGGTTTACGGGCACTCATCTCCTACTCCCGTCGCCGGTTTCGGTTCGGCCCGAGGGCACGGTCTTGTGCCCGTTACCCCTACCGCAAAGCGGTTCGGGGTTATGGTTTCAGAGGCTAAACCTTCAATCTTTGACAGCTCTAAAGGGCAGTTCTTCAAGGACGCCTGTCGGTGTCTAAACCACTCCAAACGGAGTGGTAACGTGAAACCCCTCATCTCATCGGGTTATCAAATTTGGCCTCTTCGAGGCCTTATTAAAGACAGAATATTTAAGGGTTTCTGTTTGAGAGGCTGAATTTCCAATTACTGCATCCCCGTTCTAAAGGGCAAGGCTTTCAGAAGAGAGAGTAAGGGCATAGGGATAAACATTTTGAGTAACTTTCATAAATTCCAGGGCTTTAGGGGTTATAAAAAACCCTATAAGCGCTGTTAAGGATGCAAAAAATAGAACCAGAGAATATAATGCCCCAGCAGCTCTATTAGCTCTATCATACAACTTTGCCCCTATGTATTGACCAACAAAAGCGAAGCCAGCAACGGCAAATCCTTGGCCGAGGTTCATGAGAGTTCCAATTAACGGCCAAGAAACACCTAGAGCAGAAAGAGCTTCTCTTCCAATTTTTCCAAGCCAGAAAGTATCGGTTATATTGTAGAGTACATGAACAAGGTTATTAAGGATTAAAGGCCAAGATAACTTGAAGAGAGTTTTCTCGATATTTCCTTCCAGAATTTCCGTTCTCATCTCTTCTATTCTAGTCATGGTAAAATACCTGTCGAAGCGTTAATATATAAGATTAATGGTCTATTATCCTCTTCATCCAGCTCCCCTTAAGGAACCAAGCAAAGCCAATTAATGCCGCCAGAAAGTTACTTAAACCCATTCCAAGCCATACTCCAGTTGTATCTGCCATAAACTTTCCGAGGCTGTATGCAAGGGGGATTCTAAGTAACCACAACCTTACCATACCAAGTATCATGCTCTTTTTGGTATGTCCAGAGCTCTGAAATACGTTGCTTACAGCGGAAAAAATGCCAAAAAACGGCAAGGAAAATGCAAAATACCTAACAAACTTAGCACTTTCCGCTAAAACCCTTTCATCCTTCACGAAAAATCCAAATATTTGGGCTCTGAACGCTACCACTATAGCAGTTCCAACAGTTAAGACAATTAAATTGGTCAGCATGGCTCTCTCTGCTATTTTCTTTGCCCTCTCATATTTCTCGGCACCAACGTTCTGGCCCACCATGGTTCCCATTGCTTGGCTTATTCCGTTAGCTATAGCGAACATAAAATTTGTAAGACGGTTTCCTATGGTATAGGTGGCGAAGGCGACGGTTCCATAGATGTAGATTATCCTCGTAAGTACAACAAAGCCAAAGGCATCCGTAGAAAAGCCCACACTTGAGGGCAGTCCCACTCTGAAAATCCTGGCATAGAAATCCCACTCTGGCTTGAGATTCTCCAAAGTAAGATGAATCCCCACTCTTCCCTTAAACAGTAGATATCCTCCAATCAAAGAACCAACACTATTTGAAAACATTGTTGCCACTGCAGCCCCTATAACTCCAAGCCTCGGAAACCCCAACCAACCAAAAATCAAGAGGGGGTCTAAAATAATGTTAAGGAAAACAGTGAACATGTTGATTTTCACAGGAGTTTTTGTATCCCCAACTGCCCTGAGAAGGAAATTAAATGCAAACAAAGTAAAGGAGAAGGGTATACCTATGAAAATCACTCTAATATAGTTCAAAGCAAAAGGATAAACCTCAGGCGTGACCTTCATGAACTTAAGGGCGAAAGGTGCGATCAAAAGTCCAAAAATGGCCACAAATATAGCAAAGAACATCATCAAGGAATATAATGCCCCAGCAGCTCTATTAGCCTTCTCGTAATCCCTAGCCCCAATATATTGGCTCACAAAGGCAAAACCCGCAGTCGCAAAGCCCATTCCAATGCTCATAAAAAACCACACGAGAGGCCAAGCCGTCCCTGGGGCGGAGAGTTCTTCCGTACCTAATCTTCCAAGCCAGAAAGTATCTGTGAGGTTATAAAGAACTTGAACCATGTTGTTGATTATTAAAGGGTAGGCTAACTTAAGCATGGTTTTCTCTATGTTGCCCTCCACTATCTCCTGCCTCATTGCTTGAATCTTCTCTCCGTCCATGTAGGTCACCTTAGTGAGATATCATTGGTCATTGCATATCTTAATTCTGTTCAAAAGTGATCGCTTTGTGCTTAAATGAAAATCGAAACGTTACTATAAAAAGCTTATTATGGATAAATTATCCACAGAATAGGGCTTTCAGAAATGAAAGACTAATTTAAGAAGAAAATAGAGTAAAGAGCTCAGAACTCGAGCTCGTCCTCTTCTCCAAAGAGCTTCTTTCTGGCTGCCTCGAAGATAATCTTCTGCTCTTCTTGAGCAACAACCTTTCTGATGAGCTCTACTGCATCTGGGTTGGCTGAGATGCTGTCAATGCCAAGCCTTACGAGTATCTTAGCCATCTTTGGATCACTTCCAGCTTGTCCACAGATGCTGGTCTCAACTCCGTGCTTCTTACAGACCTTAATGACATGCTTGATGAGTTTGAGCACTGCTGGGTGGGTCTCATCGTAGAGGTAAGCTATTCTGTCGTTGTCTCTATCTATAGCAAGGGTGTACTGGGTAAGGTCGTTTGTACCGAAGCTTATAAAGTCGATGCCCTCCTTAATGAGCTCTTCTATGATGAGAGCTGCTGCTGGAACCTCTATCATAACACCCCATTCAACGTCCTTGTGTGGAACGAGACCGACTTCGAGAGCAATTTTCTTAGCCTTCCTGATCTGCTCTGGGTGGCCCACAAGTGGAAGCATGACGCCAATGTTGTTGTAACCTTCCTCGACGACCTTCTTAATAGCCTTAAACTCGGCCTTGAGTAGTTCTGGCTGATCAAGGCTTCTCCTAATTCCCCTCCATCCAAGCATTGGGTTTCTCTCATCTGGCTCGTCTTCTCCACCTGGCATTTCCTTGAACTCGTTGGTTGGAGCGTCAAGTGTTCTGTACCACACTGGCCTTGGATAGAAGGCAGCTGCGACAGTTCTAATACCTTCGGCAAGCTTTTCGACAAGTTCCTCTTCCTTTCCTTCTTTGATGAACTTAACTGGGTGCTGACCAATGCTGAGGATCATGTGCTCTGCTCTAAGCAAACCAACACCATCTGCTCCAGTTGCTGCGGCCCTCTCGGCTACCTCTGGCATTGAAACGTTGACCTTGACCTTGGTTGCAGTGATAAGTGGAGCGCCTGCAACTACTACTTGACCACCAGCGGCTCCAGCAGCTGCTTCTTCCTTCTTCTCAACGAGGCTCTTGACTATGCCCTTATAGACGACACCTCTAGTACCATCAACTGTGACGTAGTCGCCGGTCTTAAGCTTCTTGGTAGCCTCTTTGGTACCAACAACAGCTGGGATACCAAGTTCTCTTGAAACGATAGCAGCGTGGCTGGTTCTTCCACCTTCGTCAGTGACAATAGCAGAGGCTCTCTTCATTGCAGGAACCATGTCTGGGTTTGTCATTGTTGTTACAAGGACGTCTCCTTCCTTAACTTTGTCGATCTCGCTAGCATCAAATATAACAACCACTCTACCAGCACCGATACCTGGTGAGGCACCAAGACCCTTGAGAATGACCTCGGCTTCTTCAGTCTCAGCGGCTTCGGTAGCGGCACTCTCGGCCTCTTTGAGTGTGGTAATAGGCCTGCTCTGGACGATGTAGAGCTTGCCGTCGTCCTTATCGTAAGCCCACTCAATGTCTTGTGGCCATCCGTAGTGCTCCTCAATCTTGGCACCCATCTTTGCAACTTCAATTATCTGCTCATCGGTGAGGACTTGCTTTTCAACGTATTCTGGGCCAAGATACTCAGCAACTGGAACCTTGACGGTTCCCTTACCGGTCTCTGGGTTTCTAACAATCATTATCTCTTTCTTGGCAATGAACTTCTCCTTAATCTTCCAGGTGCCCTTTTCGACAATGTACTCATCTGGAGTTACGGCACCGCTAACAACAGCCTCACCAAGTCCCCAGCTTGCGTTGATCATTATCTCATTTCTATCGTTTGTGACGGGGTTTGCGGTAAACATAACACCGCTTGTCTCGCTGTTAACCATCTTTTGAACAACAGCGCTCAAGTAAACCTTTGAGTGGTCAAATCCTTGCTTTGCCCTGTAGAATGTAGCTCTTGCGGTCCAAAGTGAAGCCCAGCATCTCTTTACCTTATCCTTAACGTCATCTGCACCAAGAACATCCAAGAAAGTCTCCTGCTGTCCGGCGAATGAAGCCTCTGGGAGATCTTCTGCTGTAGCAGAGCTCCTAACAGCTACATAAACCTCATCTTTGCCAAACCTTTGGCTGAGCTCCTTATAGGCTTGCTCAATCTCCTTGGCAATCTCCTCAGGCATTTCAAGTGAGATTATCTTTTCCCTAATCTTAGCGGTGTTCTCCTGGAGCTGCTTGCTGTCATCAACATTGGTTTTGCTTATAATGTCCATAATCCACTCTTGGAGAGTTCTTCCGTCTTCAACCCTAACGTTTTCAACAAAGTATTTGTACGCTTCAGCTGTAACACAGAACCCTGGTGGGACTGGAATTCCAGCGTTTGTCATTTCTCCAAGGTTTGCACCTTTTCCACCCACAAGTGGGACGTCTTCTTTTCTCAATTCTTCAAACCACTTTATGAATCTATATTCCATCTCGATCCCTCCTTTTTAGAATAACCGTGGGTGATATAGAGAGAGCCTATTTAAAATTAACTGTCCAAAGATGGCTTTTAAGTCCATAAAATAAACACCATACGGTTAAAAAATTAAAAGTTCTGCGACGCTAGAATCTCATTGAGAGTTTCAACAGCGTTCTCAATCCCATACGCATATTTTAAAGCCCTAAAAATATCCAATGTAGCTTGGAGAGGCCGTGGTTCCCTCTACCAGATAACCGAATCAACGATTAAAGGGTTAATTCTTCCCTTAAAATTGTGGTTTTGTGGATTAGTATTTGGTTGGTTTGTTCATTGAGATTGGTGATATTGTTGTTTACTTCAAAGGAAACTTGGGGAAAGGTCTTGAAGTTGTTTGTGGGAACTCTCACAAGATTTCGAGGGATAAGCCTGTTAAAATTTACCCCTAACTTGCCCGTCAATATGCCTAATGTGGTTGAATGCTTGATCTCCTGGCTAGTTAGCACAAGTTTTTTATAGATTTCAAGTCCAAAAAGCCCTTGGTGATGAGCATGGAGAATAAAAACGTCTTTGCGCTAATAGTTGTAATTGCTTTCCTTGGCTTTGTGGTTAATTACTACACCGACCACTATCGAGGCGGAGAAATCTACGAAGCCGCGAATAGAGGCTTTACTTTACTCACACAAGGATTTAACGTTACTGTTTTTGTGGAAACTGTGGATGGAAAAACTTTAGAGGGCGAGCTTTTTTCGGTTAGCGGCTCAACAATTTACATCATCAAGGATGGAAAGACGCTTGCTATAGGGGGACCATCCGCCACAAAGGAGGATATAAGGGCAAAGCATATTGAGATTAAAGCAAAGGGAAGTGTTTACGTTTATGAGCTCCCTCCCAGGAGCGGCAAGTGCAGTGAAGTCATTGAGCAACTCAAGGTGGACGCCTACTCCGAGCGCTTTTCGGGGATAATATTCGTAAAGGGCCTTACTGACCCCATAGAGATAGGAAAGCTCAAATACAACGTGGATTACCTCACTTATGGTTCCATTGATGTAAAGCAGTCCCTCCAAGATGGCGTGATTTTGACGGCAGGAATGGTGCCAATTGAGATGCTGGAGAAGTACATTGGAGATAAGGAAGTTTACATGTACGGGACGCTCTACGTGAACTCAGAGGAGCGCAATTTGCCCCTCAGGGTGCTAGGGGTGAAGACCCTATGAGGCTGAAGCTCCCTCTTGTAATTCCCATCCTCTTCATGACGTTTATAGCTTTAGGCACCGCTTCATACAAGACGCTCCTAGTAGGCACCCTTTTCGCGATGGCTTTTTCGTACGGGATTTTTAAAGGCGAAGAGACGCCTTGGAAAGAGAAAGAGTTCAAAGTCATAAAGGAAGAACACTTAGTTTGGGCTTTTTTAATATCGCTGCTTTTGATCGCGCTCCAGATATTTATGATTAAGAAGGTACCCCTCTTGGATTCGTCAGCTAGGCACCTATTAAATCCCCACCTAACAGCTTTAACATACTTTTTAGGTGTTCCCTCAAGCGTATATCTTTTTTCAAAAGGGAAGAAATATTCGCTCGTTTACCCATTTCTCGTAGCATTATATGGGTATAGAACTCCTGTTTTAGTGAGCTTTTTAGCGTTTGCAGTCGCTTATTTTGATGGGAAAGACATCGAATTAAAGCACTTAGCAGGCTTCTCGCTCCTAATTTTGGCTGGGCTTGTAGGGATTGCTCTCGCGAGGGGAGAAGCATTAGGCACGCAACTCGTTAGGGTTCAAGCGACGACTTCTGTTTTAGATGTCATAATCGATAGGACTCCTTGGCACGGTTTTTATCACGGTTATCTCCAGTGGACGGGAATTAGATCATACCTCCTGGGTGGTTATTCACCAAGGGTCCTAGTGGCACGCTTTTTGCACATGACGACGGGTGTTTCAATAACACCAACACTTTTGGGGGGTATGTACTTGGATTTTGGAGTTTTCTCAATCATTGAAGGCTTTTTGCTCGGAGTGTATTACGGCATGATAAGCAAGGCTAAGAGTCTTCTTTTGAAAGTGATTTACTACACTACTCTCGCCTACGGCATCGTAGGTGTTGAGACGGGAATTTTGGATTTACCAGTTTATTTGTTCTTCTTCGTAGGCTTCTACGCCTTGATAAGGGGTAAATACGCCGTAAGGGTGATGAAAGTTGAAGAGTGATAGAATCTTTGCACTCTTTTTAGCCACCTACCTCTCGCTTGCACTACTCGGAAAGTTCGCGTTTAAGAGTTATCTCGGCGAGCTTAACTTAAGTGCCCTCCTCTATGCCTTGACGTTTTCTTTGACGCTATTCTTGGGGTATAACAGTGAAAAGAGGTTTAACCTTCCATTTGAGCGGGCTTATGTTTACCTCATACTTAGCATTTTAGTCAGTTCAGCGGCGGGAATTTTGGGGGTTGTGGCTGTTTTGACCGTTCTCTTTGGCGGGATGCTTATTCTAAGAAGAAGCGTGGATGGGTACTATAAACACGCTTACTACGCCGGAATAGCTTTGGTGGTGATCCTTCCCCTCTTGGCGATGTGTAAAGGCGTAATCCCCATTCTAAACCCCCAAACGAGGTACAGTGATTTAAAAGACCTATACTTGGCATCTGCCCTTTTTGCTTCTTTCCTCCTTGCATATAAGCCGAGCCTCATTGTTTTCCTCGTGGGGGAAGCTTTTGCAGTAGTTTCAACTTTTAGGAGCAATGCGCTCATAATTTTTTTAGCCTACTTGTTTAGGGCTGAGAAAAAGGAGCTCAAACGGCTTTTAATAATTGGCGTCCCTTTGGTGGGTTTGGCGTTCTTAGCGCGCTTCTACGCAACGAAGAGTGTGTACTCCATTTGGAAGCTCGGCTTTGCTCAAAGTTTGGTTTATAGGGCTGGTTTCTCGTACATGGTTTACGAAAAGCTCTTCTCATTAGGCATGCCTGTTGGGAAGTTCGGACTTCTCCTCAACCCGAATGCGAGAGAATACGTCGCGGCCCTTTTTGGCAAGGCAAACAATTACACTTATACAATTTTTGGGCAGCCGGCTTATGATTTGGGTATTTTTGGGCTTTTTGAAGCTTTCCTCATGGGAGTAGCATTGAGAGACTCTGAGAGGTTGCCCGCGTTTAAAGCCCTCAGTTTGACTTTTTTAATCTTGGCAATTGAGAATGGTTTTGACGCTTTAAACTTTGGGATTTTAATGGTTTCAGCCTACTTTGCCTTATTTCTTAGTAAAGACATTGCCACTATTGGAGGGATAGAAAATGCATGTTAATAAAGTGAAGAGGGTTGTTGGGAGCAATTTGGTTTTAGTTTGCATATTTCTAGTGGCTTTGAGTCTAAGCTTACTTTTTCAGCCTCCTAAGTTGAGTATAACCTACGATGAGGCTCTCTACATGATCATTGCAAGAAACCTCGCAAAGGATGTCTCGAGCTTTACATATCAAGGAGCATATATGATGTACCGCCCTCCTCTATACCCCTACACCCTCTCAATTTTTTATCGCCTTTTTAGCTATGATCATCACCTGAGAATAGCGAGAGTAATTTCTGCAATTTTCTACGCACTAACCGCCACGTTAGTATACCTCTTCACAGTAGGGCTTTTCAAGGATCAGAAGAAAGGTGTTGCTGCAAGTATCTTCTACATTCTAAACCCCTTAAGCTTCACAATGTCAAATAGGGCCCTAGTCCACAGCGAGTTTTCCTTTTTCTACACTTTAGCAGTTTTTTTATTATACAAGGGATATAGGGACAGAAACAATAAAACAATTTATGCATCCTTCGTATCAGCAGGTTTGGCAGTTTTAACACGTTATACGGGACTTTCCATAATTGGAGTTTTTGTAGCATATCTATACTTAATCTCCCACTGGAACTGGCTCAGGAAGAGAGAAACTTACATAGGATTTGCACTCTTTGCCTTAACTCTAGCACCTTGGCTGTATTTAGCTCACACTCGTTATGATGGTGCTCTTAAACCATTCTCAGTTGCAATGGCGGTTGTTACAAAAGATACACCAGTTTCAACATTCAGGTACCTTAGTGAAGTTTTGGAAATCTTAGGAGTTCCAATCATAATATTAACCCTCTTAGGATTTGGAAGTCTTAAAAAAGACGATATTGGGTGGTTGACAATCAGCTGGGGAATTGTTGGCATCTTTGGGATATTAACCGTCACGCACAAAGAGCCAAGATTTCTGACTTTTCTAATGCCTCTAGTGGGAATCCTTTGTGCACAAGGTGTTTTCTCGGTGAGTGAGTTATTTTTCAAGCACGTTTCATTTTTAAACCGATTCAAAATGGTGTTTTTAGTTCTAATTATTGGAATTGGTCTTGTATCATCTATCCATCATTTGCTTCAATATAAGCAAACTTGGGACATTCAATACCTTGAAGAGGGGAAGGCTTTTCAATATGCTAGTGAGAACTTCAATCCGAGGTTTATTGGAGTAAGCCCTAGACTTTACACTCTGGCTGGTTATTACTTCCCTAACTCCAGAGTTTATCCCTTGCTCTTGACAGATTACATAAAAACTAGCGTTAAGAATGGGAGGTTTGACTTGATAGTGTGGCAGTGTAGAAACAGTATAATAAAAGATATAGAGGAATCCCACAAATACAAACTCGTCAATGAATTCAATGATGGAAAAATAAAGATTTTTGTCAAGATAACTGTGGCATCACCTCCTGAAGCCACTCAGTCAAATTACCAAGAGATTACGAAAACAAATTGACGTTCAGACAAGCCTTAATCGGACTACCAGTTTTCTTATTTGTTGTCTTCTTAAGTGGAAATCTTGAAGCCCTTTTGGTCAGAATGGGATTTACATTCTTGATTTTCCATAACATAGTTTCAGTCTCTCTCCCATTTGGCTTTTTCCACGGCAAATTGTTACTCCACAGCGACCCAAGGTGGAGAGTTGCATTTATGTTTACCCTTAACGGTAGGTACACCTACTTCCTCTTCGGCCAGCCAATAGCGGATTTTGGAATCCTTGGGGTAGTTGAGGCGTATCTATTTGGAAGTTTGCTTAGATTATCAGAAACTAACAAAAAAACCGCAAGTGTTGTTTTGGCGACGTTAATATATGCCCTTGAGAGCGGAGTGGATGCCTTTATTCTTTCCGTGTTGTTGCTTTTTGGCGGGGTTTATTCAAAGTACGCATCGAAAGGCTAAAATACAAATTTGAACTTAGTCACATCGGTGAACTCCAATGAATCCTCTCGAAGAAGCCCTCAAAATTAAAGATCAGATAATTGCCTGGCGTAGGGATTTTCACATGCATCCCGAGCTCGGCTACGAGGAAGAAAGAACCTCAAAAATTGTTGAGGAACACTTGAGAGAGTGGGGATACAGAATCAAGCGCGTGGGAACTGGAATAATAGCGGATATTGGCAAAGGAGAAAAAACTGTGGCTTTAAGGGCTGATATGGACGCTTTACCAGTCCAGGAGGAGAACGATGTCCCTTACAAGTCCAGAATTCCGGGAAAAATGCACGCTTGTGGACATGACGCTCACACTGCAATGCTCCTCGGAGCAGCGAAAATAATAGCTGAGCATGAAAACGAGCTCCCTAACAAAGTGAGATTACTCTTTCAGCCAGCAGAGGAGGGAGGAAATGGAGCATTGAAGATGATAGAAGGAGGAGCTCTTGAAGGAGTTAATGCCATCTTTGGCATCCACGTATGGATGGAACTGCCGAGCGGTGTTGTTGGAATTAGAGAAGGGCCTTTCATGGCAGGAGTTGGGAGGTTTGAGGTAGAGATAGAAGGCAAAGGGGGTCATGGGGCTTCACCTCACGAAACCATCGATCCAATTCCAATTGCGGCTCAAGTGATCTTAGCTTTCCAAACAATCATAAGCAGAAACCTTAATCCTCTAGAGAGTGGGGTTGTGAGCGTAGGCTCAATAAAAGCCGGAGAGGCCTTTAACGTGATTCCAGAGAGAGTTTATATGAGCGGCACCTACAGATTCTTCACGTCAGAAACAAAAAGCCTTATTGAAAAAAGAATTGAAGAGATTTTAAAGGGCACAACATTAGCTAACAATGCTTCGTATGGGCTTAAAATAGAAGAAGTTGGCCCTCCAACGATAAACGACCCAGAAATGGTATCTCTTGCTAGAAAGGTTGCCCAAAATCTCGGACTGAAAGTAGAAGAAGTTCCAAAGACCATGGGGGCTGAAGACTTTGCATTCTACCTCCAAAAGGTACCGGGAGCATTTATAGCTCTGGGCATTAAAAATGAGGAAAAGGGAATAATCTATCCTCACCACCATCCAAGATTTAATGTTGACGAAGACGTGTTACACTTGGGAACTGCATTGGAAGTTGGATTAGTTTTTGAAAGAATTTGATTGGATTATTTTCCATTTTTTGTATAATATCCAATCCCTACTGAAATTTATGACGTAAGTTTTGACTTCTTGTTATTGGTGCTTCATTGACAGATTTGCATCAGCGGAGGACAACTAAAACATCTTGAGGTCATCTTTATACAGCAATGCCGAAATGCTTATATTCAACAACACCTAAATACTAATGACGAACAACATAATCGGGGTGATAAAAAATGAAAAAATACATTGCCGCAGTTATAGTTTTGTTTTTGGCATCTATGGTAGCTCCATTGACAACAGCTACTGGAGAAAATAGCAACTCCCGAATAGGATCTCTTCAGTACTTTTATTACCTAAGATACAATGAGGGAATAGAGAAATTTGACGAACTCTACAACAAAAGCATAGAGCTTGGAGTAAGTGAAGAGACACTAGAAATGGTTCTCGAATACAAAGAGATGGCCGAAAAGGAATATGAGCTCGCATGGAAATTTGGGCATCCACTTAAGGGACACATCCAGACCTTTGTTCATATGAGGAGAGCCTATTTGTACTTGATGGAGGCAATAGAAATCCTTGAAAAAGCTACTGCAGAGTTTGAATCTTCTTGAGATTTTTCAATTTTTGTCATTTAGTGTTCCTTGAATTAACTTTTTAAACCCTCTCTTCTCTCCTTATTCTGTGATAACATGAAAATCTATGTCAAGGTCTATCGTGTTCAAGGAGAAGTTCTTGTTGCCGCATGTGATGAAGAGCTGTTGGGTAAAACCTTCAGAGAAGGCGAGCTCAAATTAGAGGTAAAAGAGAGATTCTACAAAGGTGAACTCAGAGAAGTTGAAGAGCTTGAGTCCCTGCTGGAAGAGGCCACAATAGCAAATCTCACCGGAGAGAGGTGCGTAAAAAAAGCCATTGAGCTGGGCTATGTAGATGAAAAGAGAGTCCTTTACATCCAAGGAGTCCCTCATGCCCAAATGGCAAAGCTGTTATGAAGAGATACACCATGGAGAGTACTTGGCAACAAGGATAATGTCTTCAATATCTACAACATCCAAAACATAGAGCACTGTTCTTCCCTTGAACTCTTCAATAAGGGATGAATTAACCGGAATTACAAACTGCAGAATTTTATCAGATGCTGGATAGTAAAAGGCCATTTTCCGAATCCTTGTCTCTTTTTTGGCTGGGTCACAATAATACAACGCATTGACCCCAATAACGTATTCTGTTCCATTAATTTCAATTGGTGGGGGAGTTCTCACAATCACCAAAGGAGAGTAATACACAGTGGCGTTCTCTGAGAGATTCCAAAGTTCCTCGATGGGGAGCTCTACAATCTCTCCCGAGACCCTACTAAGACAAGCAAAGTCTTTATCTGTTTCATTTTCAGACTGGAATTCTATAAACTCCCCTTCTGAACATGAGACACTCTGGTTTGGTTTTAGTGTTTCTATTGTGTACATTTTTATCTTCTCATAATTAAAATGGGGCAACTCCAAAAGAACGATCCTTTTCCTTGGAGGCATTTCTCCAATATAATACTTCTTTTCTTCCCAAGAAGATACTTGCGAGTTCTGAGAATTAATCCAGAGATAAGCTAGGGTTGAAGAAACAAGGAGTAGAATCAAGACAAGGGGAATTCGCTTGTTCATAACATATCCCTTTGTATTTTTATGTTAACTTCCTAAAAAATTTTATTCTTATAGAGGTTAAGTTTTTAATCGTGAAATCTCAGCTACTAGTGGTGAGAGAAATGAGCGAGAGATTTTGTTACAGATGTGGGATTAGCGAGAACGAAGGGGGGCCGTTGATAGACGGCCTCTGTCAGGTATGCTTTAGAAAGGAAAACCCCGTGCTTCTCATAGAAGATGAAATAAATACCGAGCTCTGTCAAAACTGTGGGAGCTATAAGGTTAGGGGGACATGGGTAGATCCAAAAACTTACAACCTTGAAGAGCTTATCTTTGAAGTTGCCGATAATGCTCTCATTGAAAACCTCCTCCTTGATGAGAGAGTTAAAGAGGTAAAAATTGTTCCGAAAGAGGAGTTGGAGGAAATTGAAGAAGTGCCCGTAGGAACTGCATATGTGAGCTTTGAGCCAATTGAGTGGCACATAGAGTACTTTCCGGCAATAATCAACTATGAAGTGGAAGTTAAAGCGAGAATTCACGAAATGCAAAAGGAGCTTCACCATGAGAAGAAGATGGTAACAGTCTATGTAAGGCAAACAGTATGTCCAAGGTGCCAAAAATTCCTAGGAGGTTATTTTGAGGCAATTTTGCAGGTTAGAGCTGAAGATAGAGTCTTAACAAAAGAAGAGAAAGATGAAATCTCAAAACTAGTTGAGGAAAAAGTTGACGAAATAATGAAGCGCGACAGAATGGGCTTCATCCAAGATACTGTTGAAAAAGAAGAAGGAATAGACTTCTACATGGGATCAACAAGTGCTGCAAGAAAGCTTGCCCAAGCGATAAGGGATAAATATGGCGGGAGTATAAGTGAGGCTTATCAGCTGATTGGGCAGGACAGAATGACGAGCAAGGAAGTTTATAGGACAAGTGTTAGCGTTAGAATCCCAAAGTTTAGAAAAGGAGACATAGTGGGGGACAAAAAAGGCAACATATACAGGGTTGAAGATGTGAACGGAAAAGGGCTGTTCTTAAAGAACCTCTCCACTCACGAAAATGAACACAAAGACTGGAAAAGTGCAAAACGAGATGAAATAGACACAGTAGAGCACGAGAGACTGGAAGCTATGGCAACAAGTTCAACTCCGAGAGAAGTCCAGTTTATGGATATGAACAGCTATGAGACCTTTGAGCTCGAAAAACCAGAAATTGAAGTAAAGGAAGGAGAAATTTACAGGCTCGTTAGGGTTAAAGGGAAATATTATATTGAAGGGAAAAAGTGACTGACCTCCTCCCCGCCCTGAAGGGCGAGGCTTTCAAAAGAAAAAAGTAATCTAACGAGATTTATTTTGGAGTATTGATATAACCCTTTTAATTTTCTTGTCTAATTCCTCTAAATTTGCTGCGATTTCTTCTGCAGAAGCTGTTATCTCTTCAACTGCAGAGGTCTCCTCTTCCATTGCACTCATGGTGGCATTAACGTTGTCAGCAACTTTCTCCACGGATTTCCTGAAATCATTCAACAAATGAGAAATTTCTACAAGGCTTCCTAGAAACATTTCTATCTCTTCCGAATGCTTGCTTAATTCGTTGGTAATGTTGGAGACATTCTCGATAGCCTTCAAAATTTTCTCAATGTTGTCTTCTATTATCTTCACCGTAAGTTTTGTTGTGGTTTCCGATGCTTCAGCAATAGCTCTAATTCTTTCAGCAACCTGTCTACTGTCCTCTGCAAGTTTTCTTACCTCATCTGCAACTATTCTAAACCCTCTTCCAGCTTCTCCGGCTCTAGCTGCTTCAATAGCTGCATTCAAAGCCAATAAATTAGTTTGTTTTGCTATATCCGAAATTACTTGAACATTTTTAGCAACATCAACATTTGTCCTGAGCATATCATTTAAATGTCCTCTAAGCTGTTCTAATTCTCCTTTCAAGTGTTCCAATGAGGAGCTTTCTTCTTCACTCTTTCTTGATGTTTCTTTTAATCCACTACTTATTTTTTCTCCTTTTCTGATTATATTCTCCAATTCCTGAAGAGTGGTAGATAACGCAGAAATAGAGTCCTCCGTCATTTTTGCAATTTCTTGAGTACCTAATGATATGCTCTGTGTAGCTTCAGAAATCTGTGAGAGTGCTTGAGAAACTTCGTTCATAGAGGTATTAACTTCATTTATATTTTTACCAGTAGTATCAAGTTCTTCAGTAAGTGCTTGAACCCACCCCTGCTCTAGGTATCCATTTCCTTCAATTAATCTTTGAATAAATTCAAGAAGAACATAAGGATCCCATTAGATGCCTTGATGATCAGAGGCAAAATTTTGTAAACAACAGGTTTGTAATAAACTTCCATAAAATGATCAAAACCAAAATTATATTCCTCTAAATATGCCTTTCCCGATTTTATTAAGAAATCTTTGTCAATTTTGCCGTAGCATAAGTCTCTGATGTAGTTTTTCATTGCTGTGGCATGAGCATTTCTTATGTTTTCCGGAACCTTAAGGTGATAATGGGTTGTATCAATTATTCGCTCTACATCGTCCTTGATCTTTTCATATACTTCCGCTAACGATACCATTTTGATTACCCCCAAAGCCTCTAAAAATTTGAATTTCAACACATTATTTTGGATTTTTGTTTAATTATGTCTAAAAATCTCAATATTTAAAAAGAATTTTTCATACATACACAAATACCTACACAAAACACGTTATTGTGTTCAGTAAACTTAAAGAAGCAAAGAGTACATAAGCAAAACGGTGATAAAATGAGGATTATAGGCGTCGATCCAGGCACGAAGAGCTTTGACATTATCGGCCTTGAAGACGGAAAGATAAAACTCGATCTCAGCTTTCCAAGTGAAGTAGTTGCAGAAGAGCCAAGCAAAATCGTTAGGACACTAGAAGAATTCAGTGCAGACTTAATAATCGGTCCCTCAGGATACGGAGTTCCGCTTAAGCACATAAGCGAGCTCACCGACAGGGACCGCTTCGAGATGACCCTTGTTTGGGAAGAGGAGATGAAAGAAATACCAGTTCTCATTGGATTGCAAAAGATGGTAAGCGAGATGGCTGAAAAGAACATGAACGTGTGGTTTATTCCCGGCGTTATACACCTTCCAACTGTGCCAGAATGGAGGAAGTACAACAAAATAGACATGGGAACAGCAGATAAGATGGCGATAACCGTTCTCGGAATCTACGACCAACCCAAGAGGCTCGGCCTTGAGTATTCCGACGTTTCATTCGTGCTTCTTGAAGTTGGCTTCGGCTACAATTACGCGGGAGCAGTGAAGGGTGGAAAGATAGTGGACGGGATTGGGGGTACGATATTTCCTGGCCCGGCATACGTGAACAGCGGCGCTCTCGATGGAGAAGTTGCCTACCTTATGGGCGAAATCAAGAAGTGGCACCTCTTCTGGGGAGGAGCAAGCATAATTGCCGCAGAAAAGATACTCCCACCCGAAGAGTTTGCTAAGAGGCTTGACGAGGAACCCTTTGCAAAAGCCTGGGAAGCGATGAAAGACGGATTTTTAAAGGCAGTGGCGAGTGAACTCACCGTTGTGAGAGATGCCAAGGAAATACTTCTTTCCGGCAGACTTATGCGCATAGATGAGCTTAGAAAAGATGTTAAAGACCTCTTTGAGGAGCGCTTTGGCCTTCCAGTGGTTAAGCAGAGGGGCCTTGAGGGGAAAGCGAAAGAGGCCGCCCAGGGAAGTGCAATAATCGGAGACGGACTTGCTGGAGGAGAATTCAAAGAGCTTGTTGAACACGTTGAGATAAAGAAGAGTTACGGAAGCGTCCTCGACTATGTGAAACTTCCTTTGAACATTTGATTCTTCATTAACTTTTTTAACCTTAGGTTTACAACCCTTCTTCGGTGATGAGGATGAAAAAGACAGTTGTTATCATAGGTGGCGGAGCTGCTGGAATGAGCACTGCATCAAGAGTAAAGAGGCTGAAACCTGAATGGGATGTAAAGGTGTTTGAAGCGACTGAATGGGTCAGTCATGCCCCCTGTGGAGTGCCTTATGTTGTTGAAGGAATTTCTCCAAAGGAGAAACTTATGCACTATCCACCCGAGTTTTTCATCAAAAAGAGAGGAATTGACCTGCACTTGAATGCAGAAGTGATAGAAGTTGAGCAGGGAAGTGTGAGAGTAAGGGAGAAGGGTGAAGAGAAAACCTACGAGTGGGACTACCTGGTCTTTGCAAACGGTGCCTCTCCCCAAGTACCGCCAATAGAGGGTGTAGGTTTGAAGGGAGTTTTTACAGCAGACCTGCCTCCAGATGCGGTTGCAATAAAAGAGTATATGAAGAAAAATGATGTAAGGAACGTTGTGGTGATTGGAACTGGCTATATAGCACTTGAGATGGCCGAAGCGTTTGTGGTTCAGGGAAAGAATGTAACACTAATCGGCAGAAGCGAGAGGGTCTTAAGAAAAACCTTTGACAAGGAAATCACCGATATAGTAGAGGCAAAACTCAGGGAACACCTAAACCTCCGTCTGGAAGAAGTAACCCTTAGGATTGAAGGAGAAGAGAAGGTAGAAAAGGTAGTCACTGATGCAGGGGAGTATAAAGCCGATCTAGTCATCATAGCCACTGGAATCAAGCCAAACACAGAGCTTGCACGACAACTAGGGGTTAGGATAGGAGAAACTGGAGCAATATGGACAAACGAGAGAATGCAAACAAGCGTTGAGAATGTCTATGCTGCTGGAGATGTTGCCGAGACAAAGCATTTGATCACTGGCAGAAGGGTATGGGTGCCATTGGCTCCACCGGGTAACAAGATGGGCTACGTAGCGGGAAGCAACATAGCAGGTGTTGAGGTAACCTTTCCAGGAGTTCTTGGAACGGCCATAACCAAATTCATGGATCTTGAAATTGGGAAAACCGGGTTAACAGAAGGAGAAGCACTAAAAGAAGGATATGATGTTAAGACGGCATTCATAGAGGCAAGGACAAAACCCCATTATTATCCAGGCGGAAAGAAGATATGGCTCAAAGCTGTGGCAGACAAAGAGAACGGAAAGCTCTTAGGATTGCAAGCAGTTGGAGCAGAGATACTTCCAAGAGTGGATGCTTTTGCAGTAGCTTTACAAGCAGGATTTACAACAAAAGACCTCTTCTTTGCCGATTTAGCCTATGCACCACCGTTTGCCCCGGTTTGGGACCCACTGGTAGTTCTAGCAAGGGTCTTGAAGTTCTGATCCCCTTTTTAAATTTCTCCAAAAAACCTTATCTAGGTTAAGTGCCAAGTCAAAACCATGAAAGCAATAAGCAAAGCCCCCTGTTTATACCTGGCGTATCTCTCAATAGCGATACCCTTAATATCAATTGCAATAGCAATACTTCTCTCAGATTGGTTCAGTATCACAAACAACGCCCTAAGCGATCTTGGACATGCCACAAGAAGCTCCGTTGCACCGATATTTAACTTTGGCTTGAGTCTCGGAGGGGCTCTTATCATATACGTTTCAGCACTGTGCATATACAAAACCAGCAAAGCTTTTTCTGTCGTGGGGTTCTTAGTTGGGTTTACTCTAATCTTGGTAGCTGTCTTTGATGAAATCTACAGGGGACTGCACTTCAAAGTCTCGGTGGCGTTCTTTCTCTCCCTTGCAGTATTCCTAGTTGCCTACGGAATCTACTTTAGAAGCTATCTGCCTATTCCTGCTCTAACAGTTGCGATACTAGCGTGGCTCATTCATTTTGCATACAATATTCCAGAGGGAGTAGCAATCCCAGAGCTCGTCTCTGTATTTGCAACAGCTCCGTTTTACATCGATACGATAAAAAGGCTTCAAGCAAACTCATAATTTCGAATTTTGAGCTTGGTCTTTAATGCCGCTTTTCTCCTTTTTTAGGATATTCTTAAGAGAAAAAGAGGTAGAAAAGCTAGAACTCACTCCACAAATATTGCAGGCTTCATAGGCATTGCCTGCTTCTTCTTTCCGCCCTTGTCCTCCTCTGGGTTTATGATGATTTCTAGCCCCGTTTCGCGTTCTATGAAGGCCTTTGCCTGTCTTAAGGCTTTCTCCTCATCGATGCGCTTGAGTTCAAAAGCTCTCTCCTTGACAAGCTTTTGAATCAGCTTTGAAACTTCCTTGCCACGCTTTCTCATCTCTGGGTCTTTCATTACTTCACTCATCGCTGCCTTGAAGTCCTTCTTCTCCGCAACTATTTCTGCTACTCTCCACTTCCACTCTTCAGCTGTGTAGATGTAGGCTCTCTTTGCATTTTCGAGCTTTGCAACGGTGATAATTTCCTTTATATCATCGATTAGTGCCTTGATGTAGTCCTCCTCAAGTTCTATTGTTTTGTTCCACCATTCTTCAACCGGCTCTGGCCACTTGGCAAGGCTTACAAAGCCCTCTCCACCAAGCTTTGTCCAGAGTTCCTCAGCTATGTGTGGTGTAAACGGAGCCATCAAGCGAACCCAGATATCAGCAAGTCTCCTCAAAGTAGCCCTCTTCGCTTCATCATTCCTTCCTTCTGTTCTCCTCATGTACCATCTTAAGTCGTTCAGTATGCTGTAGAAAGCCCATTGAACAGCCGTTCTTGTTCTAAATTCCTCCAGAGCCTCAGTGGCGCCTTTTATGGCTTTGTTAACTCTGTGCAAGAGCCACTTGTCAATGTCCATTAGCTCAACGTCTTTGTCCTCATATTTGGCAAATTCAGTTATCAGCTCATAGAATCTCTCTATTTGCTTTCTTAATTTGCCCACTTCACTCCTCTTCCAGTCAAAGTCGCTGTCGTGTTCTGCTAAGCTCATTATGTAAAGTCTAACCACATCTGCACCGTTCTCTTCAATGGCATCGATGAAGTTGAGCACGTTCCCCTTGCTCTTGCTCATTTTCTGCCCTTCAAGGGTTCCAAAGCCGTTGACCGCTATTCCTTTCGGCCAGTGCTCTTTTCTGAATATGGCAACGTGATTGAAGATAAAGAACGTTAAGTGGTTTGGAATTAAGTCCTTAGCCGAGCATCTCCAGTCCAGCGGGTACCAGTATTCAAATTCTTCCTTCATTTCTCTTATAACTTCCTTTGGAATGCCTGTTTTTTCGCTTAGCTGCTTTTCTTTCTCCTCACTGAAGTTCTCAAGGAATATGTAGTCAAAAACTTCTGGGATTAGCTGTTCTCCTTTAATGCCATACTTATTTACGGCTCTGCTTATGGTGTAGTAAGCCATGTAGATTGTTGAGTCGCTCAGACTTTCGATCACCCACTCCGGATCCCACGGCAAAGGAGTTCCAAGGCCAACTTTTCTCGCGCAGGCTTTCTTGTCGAGCCACTCTATTATGGCTTCAAACTGTGCCCTTCTTGACTCCGGCAGGATTTTCATTTGCGCCAAAGCCTCTCTTGCTTTTGCCTTCCATTCTGGGTTTCCGTAGTCGATAAACCATTGGTCGTGGATTATTTTTATAACCGCCCTGTTTCCAAACCTTGAGATGACGTTTTTGTCCGAGAATTCATACATCCTGTCAGCTATTCCTTTTTCGAACATATCCTTAGCTACTAGCTCCTTTACCTCATTAACGGGTTTTCCTTTGTAGGGCTCAATCTTGAAGACACCCTTGTGGTATTCAGCTTTGTAGATGTTTTTTGTGGCCTGTTCAAGTTTTTCCACATCTTTTTGGCTCTTTACTCCAAGCTTTTCACTCTCTTCAACAGCCGGAAATTCACCATAGCCCTCCAACTCAATCAGGGAGATGTAGCTTATGTTTTCAACGATCCTTGGATCAATATCATACTTCAACAGAATTTCTGTGTTCTTCTTTATGTCCTCTAAGGCTGCATGATCGAAGGGTGCATGTGCAGGAACGCTCATGACTACTCCGGTAGCATTATCTGGATCAACGAACTCAGCGGGCAAAATAATTACCTCATCTCCAGTTACCGGGTTCTTGACCCACTTTCCAATTAACTTCTCTCCCTTGAACTCTTCCAGAACTTCAATATCCTTATCTTGGAAGCTCAACTTGTAAGCGGCTTCCTTGCTTATTATCCATTTCTCTTCCTTGTCTCCGCTCTTAACTCTGGCTTTCACGTAAGTTGCCTCGGGATTTAACCACATGTTGGTTACTCCGTAAACGGTTTCTGGTCTTAGGGTTGCCGCAGGTAGATAATAAACTTCGCTGTTTTCTTCAAGAACGAACTTTATCAGAATGTAATCCAGTATCTGTACATCTTCTCCCTCAATAAGGTCGTGATCTCCCAAGGGGGTTCCAACAACTGGATCCCATCTGACGTAGTGGGTTCCCTTAACGATCAGCCCTTTTTCTTTTAATCTCAAGAACTGCCACTCGATAAACTTACTGAACGGCGGAAAGAGCGATGTCGTGTGAAATTCCCTGCTCCAGTCAACACTAAAACCGGCTCTAATAAAAGTCTCCTTTGCCGCCTTCATGAAATACTTAACTATATTCACTGGGTCTTCAAATGTCCATAGAATATCCTCCGGAACTTTGTAGACATCCCTATAAACGTAGATTGTCTGGGGGTCTCTATGCTTTATTCTTTCCGCTATCCCGACTATTGGAGAGCCGGTTATATGCCACGCCATTGGGAACAAGACATTGTATCCCTGCATTCTCTTGAACCTTGCAATAACGTCCGGTATAGTGTAGGTCCTTGCATGTCCCACGTGCAGGTGGCCTGACAAGTAAGGAAATGCAACCGTTATGTAGAACTTTGGCTTCTTTTCATCTATCTGAGGTTCGAATACCTTCTCTTCCAGCCACTTCTGCTGCCATTTTTCTTCAATAGCCTTGAAATCTACCATATCCTAACCTCCCTGATGTTGTTAAAAACGTCTTTTAAAAGAGTTTGCACCGAGGAAAAATACTTGGATTTACGTCTAGGGGGATAGCTAAGTTGATCAGCATAAGAGGAATACCAACTTGTGGAGAACTCGATCCCCCCTCATAAGCATCGCCCTTTATCTTGGCATTGGGATATTTAAATCTTTTGGATATGATGAAGAGTTAAAGCATTACTTCCATTTCAGCTTCCTTCTTCCTACTTTCAAATTCTATGAAAACAGCTTTTGAGTATTTTGTCACAAATAGCAAAACTAAGAAAAGTACGAGTATTGCTAAACTAAGAGCAATTAAATGGGCGGGAGTCTTATCGAGGAGTATGCCAACGAGACCATAGCTTATGGGAATTATTCCCTGACTCATAACTTCCAAAACCGAAAACACCCTCGCCCTATATTCCGTTGGAACAAGCTGCTGGAATTCCACGTTTAGTGGAGTGTTCACGAAGGCATTTGAAATCCCCATTAAAACCGATACCAAAGCAATTGCACCAAACATTCTCCAGCTGGGTCCCAAAAAGAATACAATGCTTTGTGGAAACATTAAAACGGCAAAAATCAACAGTAGAATTGTTTCAACTATCAAACCTTTAACTAAAAGGTTCTCAGCCTTTTTCTTTGCAAACAGTGCACCGATTAAAATGTTTCCGAGAAGTATACCCCCATAAACGAAGTCTCTAAAAGACCGTACTGCTCTGCAGTGAATTTAATAACTATCCTCATCACATAAGGGTAAAGAACCGCAAATATTGGAGCCGCAAAAAAGTTAATCACCAAAGCAAAGCCCATCAAAATTAATATCCCCTTCGGACTCTTATGTAGTTTAAGCCATCTCTTAAACCCTCAAAAACTTCGCCAATGTTTTTTATCTTCTCTACTTTTTGTTCATATCTTATAAAAAGCTCACTAACACCTGAAGCTATAAACGACACACCATTGATAAGAAACGCTATCATTATTCCTCCCATCCCATAAATTATCCCACCAAGGGCTGGGCCCACTATATAAGCTGTGCTGTTGAAGCTCATCAAAATTGAATTTGCTCTCATTAACTCCTCTTTTTCTACTATATCCGGCAGCATAGCACTGGTTGCCGGCCCGAACAAAGCGTTCATGATCGACACAACGAACTGCGTCCCAAAAAGGATAGGTATTGTTATCAAATTTTTTGAAGCCAAAAGAGCTAGAAGTAGAATAACTACTCCCCTTCCAAAGTCCATCCAGACCATTATCCACTTTCTGTTGATTTTATCTCCCAAAACGCCAGCTATTGGGTATAGGAGTAATCGAGGAAGCATTGAAATTATCATAAAAGTTCCCATTATCGTGCCAGAGCCTGTTAAATCTAGAATGAACAAGGGCAAAGCCACATCTTGTACTCCACTTCCCACGAGAGATACGAAACGTCCCATGGCAAAGAGCCAAAAATTTCGATTGTCTCTCATTTACTCTCCCTCAAAAGCTAATTTATGTGGTCAATTCAATAATACATTTTGCTCAAAAGTGATCACAATTAGGAAAAGCTTTAAATGTTTTTTAGCCATAAAAGGCTATGGTGATTGCTATGATTGAGGTTGGAGAATACAAGATTAAAGAGGGACTATACTACACCAAAGACCACGAATGGATTCAAGTGCTTGAGGATGGCACGGTTTTAGTGGGAATAACCGACTATGCGCAAAAGGAGCTTGGTGACCTCGCTTATGTAGAACTTCCAGAGGTTGGAAAAGAGGTGGCAAAAGGAGATGTACTCTGCGAAGTGGAAAGCGTAAAAGCCGTAAGCGAAGTCTACGCACCAGTTAGTGGTGAGGTAATTGAAGTTAACGAAGAACTTGAAGACGCTCCAGAAAAAATCAACGAAGACCCATATGGAGCTTGGATTGCTAAGATAAAGCCAAGCAATCTTGAAGAGGAATTGAAAGAGCTTATGGATGCTAACGCTTATGCTGAATACTTGAAATCACTCTGATTTCTTCTTCTTTCAAATTAATTCTCCTGAAAGCAAAACATCTTCTACAGGCCTTGCTTCATATCCTAATCCTCTCAAAATCCTTGCAAATTCCCTATTATAGCCGTATCGTGTGTAAATTTTTTCAGGCTTAGCCCTTTCAATTATTCTTATAAGCTCCCAGAAGTCTGCATGGTTGCTGAGCTTTAGATTCCCAAACCCAGAAACAAACAGCTCAGAAGGATGGATGCCGTTAATAGGCTTTTGACTCCTAAAGCCCCTAATAACAACCTCCCCATCATTTGAAATGTTGTTAAACTTAATTCCAAATTTTTCGTAGATCTTGGCAACTTTTCTTATATCACTTGGAACTCTCGCAGAATAGCCATGAACGTCCAGAATTTTAAGCAGTTCCTGAGCCTTTCCCATTTGATTTGCATAGAGCGTTGGAACCTTTTTTCTGTCTAATGCTCCCTCCACAAAGGCTATGAGCTTCTTTTCAGCTTCTCTTGGAGTCGGAAAGTTGTACATTGGAAGGCCGTAGGTGGCTTCAATAACCAAGATATCTGCCTTTCTGAATTTGCTTTTTTCGGCCGTTCTAAGCTTAAACCACTTTACATCCCCTGTGTAAAGGAGTGAAAACTCATCAAATTTGATGTATATTTGAGCAGAGCCCAGCATGTGACCTGCTGGATAGAGCTTTGCTTTATAATCACCTATGTAAAAGCTCTCTCCAAATCGGTAGGTCTTGTAGAGTCCACCTTTTTTGAGATGGCTGAGGAACTTCGTGGGTTTTGTGGATACTATAAACTCTCCACTAACAAAATGATCGGTGTGAGCATGACTTTGAAAGGCAATTTTTGATGAAGAATCCAACCCAATACCTTTGATTATCATCATCCATAGTTTATGCCGGAAGTTTTTGAAGTTTATCTTGGCTAATGTTTATTAATTTTGAATGCATACCAACACTGGAGGTGATAAGCTATGAAGGAAAGCCTTAAAGATAGGATAAGATTGTGGAAAAGGCTGTATGTAAACGCCTTTGAGAATGCCCTAAACGCTATCCCAAACGTTAAGGGTGTTCTTCTGGCATATAACACCAACATTGATGCCATAAAATACTTAGACAAGGACGATCTAGAAAAGAGAGTAACCGAAATAGGGAAAGAGAAGGTTTTTGAAATTATTGAAAATCCACCTGAAAAGATCTCCTCCATTGAAGAGCTTCTTGGTGGAATATTGAGGAGCATAAAACTTGGCAAGGCTATGGAGTGGTTTGTAGAGAGTGAGGAAGTGAGGAGATACTTAAGGGAATGGGGATGGGATGAGCTGAGAATAGGAGGGCAGGCAGGGATAATGGCGAACCTTCTTGGGGGAGTGTATAGAATTCCAACGATTGTTCATGTTCCTCAGAATCCAAAGCTTCAGGCGGAGTTGTTTGTAGATGGTCCTATTTATGTCCCCGTCTTTGAAGGAAATAAGTTGAAGCTAGTTCACCCTAAAGATGCCATTGCAGAGGAAGAAGAGTTAATCCACTACATATATGAATTTCCCAGAGGTTTTCAGGTTTTTGATGTTCAAGCACCAAGAGAGAATAGATTCATAGCCAATGCCGATGACTACAACGCGAGGGTCTACATGAGAAGGGAATTCAGAGAAGGCTTTGAGGAAATTACCAGAAATGTTGAGCTAGCGATAATAAGCGGGCTGCAGGTTTTAAAGGAATACTATCCCGACGGAACAACATACAGAGATGTTCTTGATAGAGTCGAAAGTCATTTGAATATCCTCAACCGCTACAACGTGAAGAGCCATTTTGAATTTGCATATACTGCAAACAGAAGGGTTAGGGAGGCACTTGTAGAGCTTTTACCGAAGTTCACAAGCGTCGGCCTTAATGAAGTAGAACTTGCCTCAATAATGGAGATAATAGGAGACGAGGAGCTGGCAAAAGAAGTTCTGGAGGGACATATCTTCTCAGTCATAGATGCGATGAATGTTTTAATGGACGAGACAGGAATTGAGAGAATTCACTTCCACACCTACGGCTACTACCTCGCCCTAACTCAATACAGAGGAGAAGAGGTAAGAGATGCTCTGCTCTTTGCATCCCTCGCTGCAGCTGCCAAAGCCATGAAAGGAAACCTTGAAAGAATAGAGCAGATTAGAGATGCCCTAAGTGTACCAACAAATGAAAGGGCAATAGTGCTTGAAGAAGAACTTGAAAAGGAGTTCACAGAATTTGAGAACGGCCTTATTGATATGGTGGACAGACAACTTGCTTTTGTGCCAACAAAGATTGTAGCATCTCCCAAGAGCACCGTTGGAATTGGAGATACCATTTCAAGCTCTGCTTTTGTCAGTGAATTTGGCATGAGGAAAAGGTAACCTTCTTTATTTTTTTAACCTAGGGTAAAATTTATATAGTAGGAAAAAATAAAAAGTATCTGGCAGGGTGTTTTCATTATTCTGCTTGCTCTAATCACTTAGGAGGTGATAATATGCTTTTAGAAGCTCCGGTTTATAAAGAAATCTTTGGAGCTGTGAAGATTTACGAACTACAAAAAGTCATCAAGATGGATACGGAAACTGAAGATGTCCCTATGTTCACTGTTCAAAATCTCCCGAGAGAGGATATCTACAAAACCATCGGAGAAATGGCAATAATCGTGCCAATGAAAAACGAAAAGCTACACTTAGTTGATGGAGTCCTCAAGGCAATACCCCACAAATCGCCAATCATAATAGTCTCTAACAGCAAAAGAAAGGGGCCCAACAGATTCAAGCAGGAGGTAGATTTAGTAAAACACTTCTGCAATTTGACACACTCGAAAGTTATTATGATCCACCAGAGAGACCCCGGGCTAGCAGAGGCGTTTAGAGAGACAGGGTACGAGGACATCTTAGACGAAAAAGGACTTGTGAGAAGTGGAAAAGGAGAGGGCATGCTCATAGGGATAATGCTCGCTAAGGCAATAGGAGCCAAATACGTAGGATTCGTTGATGCAGATAACTATATACCCGGAGCGGTTAATGAATATGTCAAGGACTATGCCGCTGGATTCTTGATGAGTGAGAGTGAATACGCAATGGTAAGACTCCACTGGAGGCACAAGCCCAAAGTTAGCAGAGGAACGCTTTATTTCAAGAAGTGGGGAAGGGTGAGTGAAATAACTAATCGCTATCTGAATCAGCTGATAAGTGAGAAGACTGCATTTGAAACCACGATAATGGTAACCGGCAATGCAGGAGAACACGCAATGACAATGAAGCTTGCAGAAATTTTACCGTTTTCAACGGGCTATTCAATAGAGCCCTATGAGATAGTGTATCTTCTTGAGCGCTTTGGTAGTTGGGAAAATGTGGAAGAGTTCCAAGATGTTTTTGACCAAGGAATAGAAATATTCCAGATAGAAACGTTAAACCCCCACTTCCACGAGGATAAGGGGCAGGAACATGTAAAGGAGATGGTGCTGCTGTCTTTAACCACAATATACCACTCAAAACTTGCATCAGAGCGGTTGAAGAGGCAGATTTTAGAGGACCTCAGAATGCATGGAATAATAAAAGAGGATGAAGAACCGCCAAAACCAAGGGTCATGAGACCAATAAAGGACATAGACATCAAAAAGTGGATGAAAACCCTCGAATCAAACCAAGAAACTCTCTTGAGGTTCGATTTATGAAGGTAATCTTCCTGGATCTGGATAAAACTCTTATTGGAGAGGACTACTCTCCAGAACCAGCAGCAGAGATAGTGAGTTTCCTGAAGGAAAAAGGGTTCAAAATAGTCTTTAACTCTTCAAAGACAAAGGCAGAGCAGGAGTATTACAGAAAAGCACTCAAAGTCTCGGATCCCTTCATAGTTGAGAATGGGAGTGCAATTTACATTCCAAAAGGGTATTTCAGTTTTGAATTCCCATACAGCCGGGAAAATGAGGGTTACTATGTCATCGAACTCGGCACAAAGTATGATATCATAAAAAAAGCTTTAGATGAAATAAGCAGCCGCTTTGGGCTAAAATACTATGGGAATTCAACAATTGAAGAGATTATCGAATTTACTGGTCTCCCAAAGGAACTTGCAGAACTCGCTGTGAAGAGAGAATATTCAGAGACAATTTTCAAATGGGCAAAAGAGGGATTCCAAAAAGAGATAGAGCAGAGAGGGCTTAAGATCACCAGAGGCAGCAGATTTTACACTGTTACCGGAGACACTGATAAGGGGAAAGCCGCAAAAATGCTTATAGGTTTATACTCAAAGATTGGAAAAGTAGAAAGCTACGCCGTGGGGGATGGAGAAAACGATATTCCGATGCTTGAGGTTGTTGATCACCCATTTGCTATAAATCTTTCACACAAAAGAGCTAAGAACATAAAGACAATAAAAGAACTTATGGAGGTGATAGGATGAAAACACTTATCCTTGCTGGAGGAAAAGGGACTAGATTATGGCCATTGAGTAGAGAGTTAATGCCAAAGCAGTTTATAAGAATTTTCGACAGTGCATCCCTCTTCCAAAAGACCGTTGAAAGAGCGTTAAAATTCTCGAAACCCAAAGAGATATTCATCGTCACAAACAAGGAATACAAGTTTAGGGTTCTAGACGACTTGAAGGAGCTCGGTATAGAAGTTCCAGAGGAGAATATTCTTCTTGAACCTGTTGGAAAAAATACTCTGCCCGCAATTTTCTGGGGAATGAGGGTTGTAGAAGAGAACTATGGGAAGTCAAAAGTTGCTGTTCTACCATCAGATCACCTGATAAAAGTTAATGAAGACTACATAAAGGCGTTTGAAAATGCCGAAAAACTTGCAGATAACTATTTCATAACATTCGGCATTAAGCCAACAAAGCCTCACACCGGCTATGGCTACATAAAACCAGGAGAGAAACTTGAAGGGGGATACAAAGTTGAGGAGTTCAAAGAAAAGCCGGATTACGAGACCGCAAAGCGCTATGTTGAGGAGGGCTACTACTGGAACAGCGGTATGTTCCTTTTCGATAGCTCACTGTTCATTGAAGAAGTAAAAACTCTCGCCCCAGAGGTCTACAACGCCTTTGAAGAGGCGAAAAGCATAGAAGAAGCATATGAAAAGGTTCCGGAAATTTCCGTAGACTACGGCATTATGGAAAAGACTGACAAAGCAGCTGTGGTGCCACTAAACACTTACTGGAATGACTTGGGAAGCTTTGATGCAATATACGAGGCCTTTGAAAAAGATGAAAACGGAAATGCCATCAGAATAAGTGGATTTAAGGGAGACTATATAAACGTAGATTCAAAGGACAACCTAATAATAACGGAGAGGCTAACTGCAACAGTGGGAGTAGAAGACCTAGTGATAATAGACACCGGAGATGCCCTGCTCGTAGCTAAGAAGGGCGAAACCCAAAAGGTCAAAGAGGTCTACAAAAAGCTAGTAGAAAAAGGAGATGAGAGAGCCTTAGTACACAGGACTGCATACAGACCCTGGGGAGCCTATACAGTTCTTGAAGAGGGAGAGAGGTATAAAATAAAGCGCTTAACGGTCTTACCTGGCAAAAGACTATCCCTCCAAAGACATTATCATCGTTCAGAGCATTGGGTTGTTGTGAGGGGGAGTGCAAAGGTAAAAATCGGAGAGAAGGAGCTACTGCTAAGGCCGGGAGAGAGCACATTCATTCCCGCAGGGGTTGTCCACAGGCTCGAAAATCCGGGAAAAGTGATCCTTGAGGTCATAGAGACCCAGATCGGGGAATATCTAGGGGAAGATGACATTGAAAGGTTCCAGGATGACTTCGGGAGAGACTGAAAATGGGGAAAGAAAGCTGCAAAGACAGATGGGAAAGACTCAGCGAAACGCTCTCCTCCCTTTCAATTAGCCTACTCGGAACTATACTCTTTGTACTTGTGATAAGCTACTTTACTCTAAAGGGACTTGGGAATGCTAAGATCACCGTCCCCATTCAAGGAGTTAATGTAGAGATAACCTACCCAGAGATGAAGCTTCCGATAGACTTCGACGCATTGTATAGGGTTATAATACTCCTCTTTGGTACGGTGTTAATTGGAATCCCTATACCCCTCCTACCTGAAAACATAAAGACACTAAAGGGAGGAATTGCACTAATTCAGGTTGCAGTCTTTACCTATGCATTCTATTCCTTCATAGCAATCATCCTTGAGCTTATAAAAGCACTTGCGTGAGGTGATGGTGATGGGCAAGATATTTGGGACGTTTGGAGTTAGAGGAATCGCAAATGAAAAGATAACCCCAGAATTTGCACTCAAAATGGGAATGGCATTTGGAACGCTCTTAAAAAGGGAACAGCCTGGCAAGGAGCTCTGGGTTGTCGTAGGAAGGGACACAAGAGTTAGCGGAGAGATGCTCAAAAATGCCCTGATAAGCGGTCTTCTAAGCGTTGGAGTCAACGTCATAGATGTGGGCATAGCACCAACTCCAGCGATTCAGTTCGCATGCAAGTACTTCAAAGTCGATGGAGGGGCTGTAATAACTGCAAGCCACAATCCACCTGAATATAATGGGATAAAACTCCTTGAGCCAAATGGTCTAGGCCTCAAAAAAGAAAGAGAAGCAATTGTAGAGGAGTTATTCTTCAAAGAAGACTTTTACAGAGCTAAGTGGGACGAGATAGGTCAGCTGGTTGAGAGGGACATAATAAGGCCTTACATAGACGCAATAAAGGCGAGGGTGGATGTGGAGGCAATAAGAAAGAGAAGACCCTTTGTCGTGGTGGATACTTCGAATGGCGCAGGATCCTTAGTGCTCCCTTATCTCTTGAGAGAGCTCGGCTGTAAAGTTGTTAGCGTAAACGCCCATCCCGACGGACACTTCCCCGCAAGAAACCCAGAACCCAATGAAGAGAATCTCCAAGGATTCATGAAGATCGTGAAAGCACTTGGAGCGGACTTTGGAATAGCCCAAGATGGCGATGCAGACCGATCAGTCTTCATAGACGAGAACGGAAACTTCATACAAGGAGACAAAACCTTCGCCTTAGTTGTGAAAGCAATGCTCGAAGAAAACAAGGGAGGTTTGGTCGTAACAACCGTGGCAACCTCCCACATAATAGACGAGCTCGCCAAAATCTACGGAGGAAAAGTTCTGAAGACAAAAGTTGGAGATCTAATAGTTTCGAGGGCACTGCTTGAACACAACGGTTTAGTGGGAGGAGAGGAAAACGGGGGAGTAATATTCCCAGATCACGTTTTGGGCAGAGATGGAGCTATGACCGCTGCAAAGATAGTTGAAATCTTTGCAAAAAGCGGTAAAAAGTTCAGTGAGCTTATAGACGAGCTTCCAAAGTTCTACCAAGTAAAAACCAAAAGACACGTTGAGGGGGATAGAAAAGCAATAGTGGCAAAGGTTGCGGAGATTGCAGAGAAAGAAGGGCTAAAAATTGACACTACCGATGGAACAAAGGTTCTTTTCGAAGATGGATGGGTGCTCGTAAGGGCAAGCGGAACAGAGCCAATAATAAGAATCTTTGCAGAGGCAAGAAGTGAAGAAAAGGCAAGAGAATACCTCAACGTAGGACTAAAGCTGCTGGAGGAAGCCTTAAAGGCTTAACTTTTAAACTTTAATATGCCCACCTTTGGTTTCTTCAATCTTTAAATACCCCTAGAGATTATTCCTAAATCAATGAGAAGAGAAGAGTATGTAAAGAAGTGGGCAACTATTCTTTTCCTCTCTATACTCACGGGGGTAGTCGGTGGATTGGGGGCGGTTGTTTTCAGAAAGCTAATATTTCTCACGAGATTGCTGTTTTTTGAGATTTTACTCCCCCAAATCTCCTTCTATTACCACGGTTACAACTTCGGATATATTTTGCTTCCAGCAATAGGGAGCCTCATAGTCGCACCAATAATCAAAAATTATCCCGAATTAAAGGGAAACGGCATACCCGAGGTTATAGAGGCGGTTATATTCAAAAGAGGAGAAATAAAGGGAATACTGGCAATCTTGAAGGCATTGGTAACTTCAATTACCATCGGAAGCGGAGGAAGTGTTGGTAGAGAAGGCCCGATAGGCTTTATCGGAGCTTCATTAGCCTCAGCCTTAGCGCAGACTTTTAAACTCTCCTCGGAAATGAAAAAGCTCCTAACCACATGCGGTTTAGCTGCAGGGATAGCGGGGACTTTTAATACTCCATTTGCCGGAGCGATGTTCGCCCTTGAAGTCGTTTACATGGGGATATTTTCAATAAACCTCGTCCCGATATTCCTATCTGCCGTGGTCGGCAATACCGTGACGTTGCTGTTCCTGGGGGAAGCTTTTGAAGTCAATATTCCCCTTCAGATTGCCCATGAACACATTGAACTTTTCTTTCTGTTCCTTATGGGTTTACTGTTTGGGATTTTAGCTGCATATTGGGCAAAGTTTCTGTTTTGGCTCACCGATAGATTTGAAGGTATTAAAACTCCACTGTGGACAAAGCTTTTCATCGGAGGGCTAAGTGTTGGCTTTATCGGAATGTTCTTCCCCCAATACGGAATACTTGGGGTCGGCTATGAAGGGATGGAACTTGCCATTGCTGGATTGCTCCCCCTTGCAGTCCTTATCCTTTTAGGAATTGGAAAGATGGTGGCAACATCCGTGATGATATCCTCCGGGCACAGCGGCGGCATTTTCGCTCCCAGCCTTTATATTGGTGCTCTACTTGGAGCTGCATATGGAACAATTTTAAAACTTCTTTTCCCCACCATTGGTATCAATCCAGCCGTTTATGCCCTAGCAGGCATGGCAGCGTTCTTCAGCGGACTAACTCAAGCACCAATAAACCAGATACTCATGGTGGCAGAGCTCACTAGAGGATACGCTCTTCTTCCAGGAGTTATAACCTCCGCAACAACGAGCTTTTTAACAGCTAGGTTTATTCTCAAAGGCTCTTCGGTATATACCCTAAAGCTTGAGCGGAGGGGAATTCGCATAAAAACAGGTCGCCCTGTTGTTTTAGAGACTATCCCCGTTAGAGAGATAATGACTGTAAAGCCCATCTTTGTTTACAAATGGAATACCCTAAGGGATGTGGAGGAGCTCGTTGCAAAGACCGGCCACGACTGCTTCCCGGTTGTTGATGAAAAAATGAACGTATTGGGAATAGTGGGAATAAAAGACTTCCTAAACCTCTCCCAAAGAATAAAAACGTTACCAATAGAGAGGTTTTTGCGCAAGGAATGCGGTGTTGGATATTTAAATGAAACAGCTCAGGATGCCTTTGAAAAACTAATGAAATACGACCAAAACCTTCTTCCCATTGTTGAAAGTCCAAAAAACAGAAGGCTTATCGGTGTTGTAACAAAGAGGGACATCTACAAGGCATATTATAGGGCATTAAGAGAAATGTACATAGAAGAGTGAATCATTTTGAAAGCATTCCAATCATGTAAAAGAGGAGTTTTGCGGCAGTTAAGGCTGTAATATCTCCAAGCTCCATTCCCGCCACTTCCATTATATCAAAACCAATGACCTCTTTGTTCTTCACCAACCATTCCAGCGCCTCTACAACCTCCCAAAACCTTAATCCACCGGCTTCTGGAGTCCCAGTTGAAGGAACCATTGAAAGATCAAAGACATCTATGTCCACAGATACATACACCGGCTCTGGAAGGTCTTTTACAACCTCTATGAACTTTTCAAGAGTGTACTCCCTTGCGTGAACCCAAGTTATGCCAGCTTTTTTGGCATATTCTACCTCTTCTTTTGTGCCACTTCTTATTCCAAACTCGGCAACCTTGACCCGCAATTCTGAAATCCTTCTGGCAACACATGCGTGATTCCAGGGGTTATCTTCATAGCTCTCTCTTAAATCAAGGTGGGCATCGAATACCACGTAGCTTTTCGGCTTTAATGCCTTCACTGGGGCAAAAGTCATTGAGTGTTCACCGCCCAAGACTATAGGAACTGCCTTAGGGTTTATTTTCTTGATTTCTTCTATTGTCTCAATGCCTCTTTTTATTGTTTCAAGCGGATTACCCGCGACGATGGCTAAATCGCCAACGTCAGCTATCTTTACCTCTGTAAGGTCAATATCGTAATCTAAAATATAGCTCTCCAAATTGAGCGTGGCTTGTCTTATCAGCGTAGGCCCGAACCTTGTTCCAGGTTTGTAGGAAGTTGTTCCGTCAAATGGAATGCCGAGGATTACAAAGTTAGCTTCTTCAATATTGCTCATCGGGAATTCAAGCTTTAGCGTCTCATAGGTATAGAGGAGTTCCATCATCCTTCACCCGGAGAGGGTTTAGAATAGGGGTTAAAAAGTTTTGCAAGCCCCAGGAATCTCATAAAAATTTAAGAAAAGAATCACTCGCTTTCTCCTTTGAGCTTCATTATCTTTATTCTGCCAAGGGTCTCCCAGTATTCGACGTTAATACCCTCTCTGATCTTATCCTTGATTTCATCATCAACGCCCGTTGCTATCGGGACATCAAAGATTTCGTATGTCTCCATGTCCATGAGCTGGACTGTGTCTGGTGTGAGGGCTATTATCTGACCCGTTCTCTTGTCGATAATTGGGACATCAACTTCAGCGCTTGTTGGCTTCACAATGCTCCTAACCTTGCCGTCAAATATTCCAACGGCCTCAATTCTTGCCTTTGCTGAACCGTGCTTTCCTGGGGATGAAACCGTAATGTTGACTATTCTGCACGGCTCGTCATCAATAAGGATGTATCTTCCGGGTTTGAGCTTACTAACCTGAACTCTGGTTTTGTCTCCCATTTTCCTTACCTCCCGCAAACGTTCTTGATGTGGTTTATTTTAAGCATTTAAAAAATTTTTGAAGAAGATTCTACCAAAGTAAACTTCCCTCATAGTTTATCAAAACCTCATTGACAACACTCCATGCCATTAAAGGCTCCTTGTAAATGCTAATCCTTTCTCCCTTTACTTCACTCAAAAAGTCCCCATGGGGGAATCCGCCAACGATAACAGCTGGCGAAGCGTAATTAACCAATTTTTCTCCGAATTCCTTTGGAGTTAATAAATTCCCATTCTCGTGCATTATGAAAATCCCATCTGGGCCTATCTCCTCAAGGAGTTCTGAAAGCGTTCCCTTCCTCATTTTCAGAAGTTCAAGATCTCTGGGAACGGCTTTGTTTTTGAATAAGCTTTCCATCAGCCCCACAAAGCGATTGTAGTTTCGAGGAAGCCTGGTCTCGGGTTTAATATAAATAACTTCGTCATTTCTTGTGTGCACATAAACCCTAAGCTTTCCTTCTTTGTTTAATATGCTCTCAAGGGCGTTTATAAGGCA